>JAZOVU010000032.1:0-10154 GCA_045658885.1 Candidatus Pelethomonas sp.
TGTACCACGGAGCATCCCTCTGCGGAAACCGTGTACGCGAATCTCAAAGCCGAGATCCCTGACCTGTCCCTCGGGACGGTCTACCGCAACATCGCGCTGTTCAAGCAGCAGGGGCTCATCGTCAGCCTCGGCAGCGTGGACGGTGTGGAGCGCTACGATGGCAACATCGATCCCCATGTCCACTTTGTCTGCACCGGCTGCGGCCAGATCCTCGACCTGCACGGGATGCAGGTTCCCCAGGAGCTGAATCACGCCGCCTCCGCCGAGACCGACGGCGTGGTCGACCACTGCCACCTGACCTTCCACGGCAGGTGCCGCACCTGCGTGTAACACGCACCAACATCAAAAATCTTTAATTACTGAAACATATTTAGGAGGAAAATTATTATGAAGAAGTTTGTCTGCCCCGTTTGTGGTTACGTCCATGAGGCCGAGGAGATGGCCGCCGATTTCCGCTGCCCCCTGTGCCGCGTTCCCGGCTCCAAGTTCAAGGTGATGGAAGAGGGTAAGCTGGCCGCTGTCCAAGAGTACGGCGTCAACGGCAAGACCGTCAAGTACAACCCCGACATCTCCGAGGAGGACAAGAAGTTCATCTTCGATCAGCTGATGGCCAACTTCAACGGCGAGTGCGCCGAGGTCGGCATGTACCTGTGCATGGCCCGCATCGCCCACCGCGAGGGCTACCCCGAGATCGGCCTGTACTGGGAGAAGGCCGCCTACGAGGAGGCTGAGCATGCCGCCAAGTTCGCCGAGCTGCTGGGCGAGGATCTGGAGCCGAACATGAAGGCCACCACCAAGGACAACCTGCGCTGGAGAGTTGACTGCGAGTTCGGCGCTACCCAGGGCAAGTTCGACCTGGCCGTCGTCGCCAAGAAGAACGGCCTGGACGCCATCCACGACACCGTCCACGAGATGGCCCGCGACGAGGCTCGCCACGGCGTCGCTCTGAAGGGCATGCTGGAGCGTTACTTCAAGTAATCAAATAGCCTGTTTTTCAGGAAGTATCCCAATAAACGAAACAAAAATGTGACCTCCGGCGAATCCCGCCGGGGGTCATTTTTCTGTCAAAGTGTGTACAAATGTGTGTGCGGATTTCATGTGGTGGGAGTAAATGCGGGAAAAAGTGTGTATGGAAAAGTGTGTACACACTGGCCAATATATCACCACATTGAATATGAAGGTTCAAAGACAAACTGCAAAAGGCAACCGGGAGCAATCCTCGGTTGCCTTTTCAGCTTACTTCTCTCTGTTTCTTTTTGCTGTGGTGATGGAGCTGACCAGCATGGCATGAAGTGCTCCGCATTCCTGGAGCAGCTCCTGGGCGGTATCGTCTGGGATGCTGCCTGAACCGTTGAGCATTTCAATCCAGTATTCAGTTTCAAAACATTCCTTGAGGGCGATTTGCAGCTTATTGATGAAGTCTGCACGGCTTGAACCATAGCTGGCCTCGTGGATGTTTGCACCGATGGATGTAGCGCTTCGGACAATCTGATTCACCAGTGCGCCCCTGTTCTTCTTCGTATCGATGGTGTCACAGACAGACAGCACATGGAGCGAAAATGCTTTCGCTTTTGTTCTCATAACAGATTCTTTCATTTTCTATTTCTCCTTTCTATCAAAATTTACTCCATAATACCGTCAATGCGTTCAGACTATAACGGAAAATTGCAGTAGTACATAAAAAGCTCCCCATCGCCAAATTGGTGACAGGGAGCTTTATACTATTGCGCGACTATTTCACTCATTCGCTCTTTATCTTGTTTACTTTTTGGGCTTCGCTCAAAACCGATGACAGGGAGCTTTTTTATTGATGCCGTTGTCGCAGCGCGACTTCACTTATGAACTTGCCGTAGGCAAATCACTCTTCTCGCTTTTTCCCTTAGCGGTGGATGTAGAAGACATGGTTGCCGTCCTCATCAGTACCCTGATAAGACAGACCCATCTTTCTCTTACCATCGACCCAGAAGTCACGGACAGCGCTTTCGGCAGTGCCGCGTGCATTGGCGCCAGTCAGCTCGCTCTCGCTCAGAGTCAGCACACGATAACCCATAGAGGTGGAAATGGTTGCGCCGTTCTCCTTCATGATGCCATTCACGCAGGAGACAAACTCCTCAGGAGACAGAGGGCCAGACTTGGCAGAGGAGTAACCGCTCTTCACGGTGATGGTGTAAGACTTGCTTACATTGCCATCCTCGGAGGTGATGGTAATGGTCGCAGAACCTGCGCCCTTGAAGGACACCTTGAACTTGCAGCTATTGGAATCACCAACAGAGGTTCGTTCAACACTGACAACACCAGAGTTGCTGCTGGTAGCAGTAACAGCCTGATTCTTATCAGAGGTCTTAGCGGTAGCGCGGAAGGTCATGTAGTTGCCCACAACACCAGCAGTGCCGTCGAAGTAAGGACCAGTGAAACCAGATGCCTCAATCTTCTCAGCCTTGGGCTTTGCGGGAGGCTGAGTCTCCTCAACCTTCGCCTCGACGACCAGACGGACACGACCCAGCATGGTGTCGCCATGATAAACGGCAACACGAGTCTCGCCAGCACCGACACCAGTAACCTTGCCACTGTTGTTAACAGTCAGGATAGAGGTGTCATTGGACTTCCAAGTCAGAGCAGACTTGTCACCAGTGTAGGTGTACTCAATCTGCAGAGTCTCGCCGACATAGATGGTCGTGCCAGGGGAAGTCTTGATGTTCAGCTCTCCAACCACGGGCTTGGTGGGCTCAGTCTCGGCAGGGGGAGGTGCATCAGTGCGGTACAAAAAGGTAACGACTTGGGCTCTTTGACACACACCACCAGGACTGAAGGTGTTGGCAGAGGTGCCGGTGGTGATGCCCCGTTCCTGAGCCCAGAGGACTGCCCTTTCGTACCAGCTTCCAGATTCCACATCGGTGAAAATTTTGTCGGCTCTGGTGGGTTCTGGCTGCTGCATGAACCGCCACAGGAAGGTGACAACCTGGGCGCGGTTGCAGGGCTGATTGGGGGCAAATTCTGTTGCACTGATGCCTGAGGTGATGCCCTGCTCCACAGCCCAGAGGATTGCATTGCTGTACCAGAGACCCATCTCCACATCCTTGAAGGGATTTCTTGAGGACTTGGGTGCGGGCGAACCGGCATAGCGCCACAGGAAGGTGACTACCTGGGCACGGCTGCAAGTCAAGGCAGGGCCAAACTCGGTGGCGCTGATGCCTGAGGTGATGCCCTTTTCAACAGCCCAGAGAACACTCTCATAGAAATAGTGGGTCTCGTTCACATCAACAAAGGGGCTGCTATTTTGCAGCAGCAGAACCCCTTGACTTGTGGTGGCAGCAGAGCTGGAACCAGAGTGATTCACGACCTGAACAGACGGGGCATCCATGACCAGAGATTGCCTGACTGTGTCAGAAAGGGGACTTGCTTCCACCGGAATCTCTGCATCCGTGGTCTGCCCAAGCGTTACCGCTGTGCCGCCTGTACTGCTGTTGTTACCTGCGGCATGAACCCATCCAAAGTCACAATAGGCAGTCAACAGCAACATCACAGCAAGAAGCAATGCGATGGTTTTTTTCATAGCTATCATTCCTTTCACTTTTCACTCCTCTATTGTACCATCAGAATATCCTTGTTGCAACGCACAGATTGCCTAAAAAAGAACAGCAGCGGTCAAGCTGCTGTTATTTTTTATTTACGGTAGATAGCCCCCAGACTTGTGTACTTGATTCCATGCTTCAGCTTCATACTGAAGCCAAAGCTTTCAAAGTGAAAATAATATTTCAAATGCTCCGGAGTTCCGTGGAGCATATCACAGTCGATGGCAAAGTAACGACCAAGGGCATAATCGTCCTGAATCTCACTCAAAAAATCATACTCGTCCAGATGGTCGATGATACGATAGATGGCATTGAAGTCCCTTGGAGCTGCCAGCTCTATCAACGCCGCCAGCTTGTAGTGTTCATCTTCGTCCACTTCCTCGATTCGTTTCACCAAATCATTCAATTCCCACAAGTCCGTGAACGGGTCGATTGGAATGTCAAAGTTCTGGGTGTTGCTTCCTGAAATGATATATTCTCCCTCAACTGCATCAATTTCCTTCAGTGTTTCCTGAAATTCTTCCTGATTGATGGGAAGACCTATCCAATCAGACAGCGGAATGCCCCGCTCGTTGACCTTCATGGGATTCGCAATTTCTACGCATATTTCAATCATTTTATCATTACTCCTTTTCTAAATTGTTTTGATAAGGAATAATACTGGTGAAAAGAGAAATAAATCGAAAAAAATGCACGAGCATGGAATATTTTCAGAAGTATCATATATAATAAAATATATCAAAAAACACTGGAAAATTACCGAAACGGTGATTTATTTGAAACAAGGTATTATTTTTTACAAGGCGAAATAGTTCAAAGGAAAGAAACTATTGCTTGTATGATTTTTATAGGATAACTCATTATCTATATTTTCGGAGTATGTGATATACAAGCCGAACAGCATACTTCATTCCTCTGGGGCACTGGTTATCCAGTGCCCCTTTCTTTATAGACAATCACATAAAAGGAGTACAAGCAAATCCCCGTGACAGCGGGGCTGAAAGGTGAAATGTCAACCAAATAACAGAGAAAGGACAATTTTATGAAGCAGTTGACCACATACAATCGGGCGGCGAGCTATCTCAACAAAATCTACGATATGCTCCACGCCGAGTTCTTCGACAATCAGCTTTCCAGACCGACCATAACCATCCAAAGTACCCCCAGAGCCTACGGGCATATCTCTGTCAGCTCAGAGATGTGGGTGAGCAAGAACGGCTCCACCAGAGAGTTAAATTTAGGGGCGGGCAGCATTCACAGACCCATTGAATTTCTGGCGAGTACGGTTTTGCACGAGCAATGCCATCAATATTCGATGGATATTCTGGGACGGTCTGACTGTTCAAGGTCAGGTTTTTACCATAACCGTTTGTTCAAGCAGGTGGCCGAGGAGCATGGTCTGATTGTCAAGAAGCATCCTGTGTACGGGTTCTGCATCACAGAACCCAGCGACCGGCTGCTGGAGTGGCTGCTGACCACCGACCTGGTTGACATTCAGATTCACCGCAACGAGGGTTACGGCATCCGTGTGACGGGAACCGGCACCCACGATGGCAACGGCACTGACCTGGGCGGAGCTGTGCGAAAGTCCAGCTCCCGCAAGTATCAATGCCCCTGCTGTCGCAACTCTGTACGGGCGACAAAGACCGTACACATCCAATGCCTGGACTGTCAGGCAGAGATGGAACTGGTTACACCTTAACCGGGGTATCCAGTTCCCCACTTAGTTGCTGCCGCTGGCAGCGATTTGGGGCGTTTTGCTGTCCTCGCTCTTAACCGAGCGGGACAAGCAGCCCCGTGAGCAAATGGAATGCGCTCACATTTATTTGCCGTTGAGCTTCAACGGCGAAGGTTTCCTCAATCGTTTCCAAATAAATGGGAGCTTTCCATGTTGAAGCTCCCATTTATTTTCGTCTCCCCGCATCCCCCGTCCCATGAGCGTGCGAATGTCTGCTTTAACAGGTCGCCAGACCTGTTAAAGCAGATACCCCCGTAAATTTCTCCCGTATCCGTCATTTTTTCGGAATAATCGTGTCCGCTCCTCTCTATCATATAGAACAATCTTCAAAATGCGGACATTTTGGAGATTGATACACCACGAAAGGAGAAAACACAATGGGAAAGAAAAATCTGAAGGCACAGCTCAATTATGCGGTGCAGTCGTGCTTTAAGGGTAACGGGAAAATCAACGGTGGCTTCGGAGCAAGCAAGCACAGTGCCGAACAAAAGAACGGCAAAATATTTAGTTGGTCATCCTATCACTCAAGGGTGGATGTGGCTTGCCTGTTTGCTTCTTATGTTCGGGAGCATTATCCAGAGGTGCGGGAAGCTCGGCAGCTAACACAAGAGATGGCGGAGAGCTTCTTGCTGTCAAAAGCCAGCACCTGCACCACCGAAACTCTGGACTGCTACCGTTCCAATCTGTCCAGCCTTGGAGACAACATCAACCGTACATATAGCTCGGCTCATGTCGATTTGAAGGTCAGCAAGGTGGTCGGCACAACCGCAAACCAGGAAACCCGGTGCAAGGCCATGACCGATACCCACCTCACCGCCCTGCGGAACAGCTATCGCCCAGGCTCGTCTGGGCATACCGCTGTAACCCTTGCAGCGGTTGCGGGGTGCAGGGCTTCCGAAATCGTCAGACTCAAGTCTGAACATATTGATATTAAGAGTTCAACCCTTGCCACCGTGTTCATTAAGGGCGGCAAGGGCAACCGTGACCGCACCATCCAAATCCGTGATGCACAGGGGGTTGCGCAGCTTACCTCTATTAAGGCATCTGCCAAAGAGGGAGAGCGGCTGGTCAACTGCAAGGTTGGCAGTATCCAGAAAAGCCTGAACCGCCACATGAGCAAATTGTCTGGCAGCAACAGCGGTTCATTGAAAGATGAATACCGGCACACAGGGTTCCATTCTATAAGAAAGAACTTCGCCCAACGGGAATATGACCAGTACAGGCAGAACCACACACGGCAGGAAAGTTTAGACTATGTATCGTCCCAGTTGGGCCATGGCGCAGGACGAGACTTAGCCACCCTACAGCGGTATATTCAAAACATTTACTGATAGAGCGGTTTAGCAAAATGTGTCGCATAAACCGAATAAACCGGTCGTTTGAATATTTAGATTTAAAAACAAAAAAGAAAGAAAAGAAAACAGGATAATCAACATATTCCGAACAGCAAATGGGCTTGTGCTGTTCGGAATACAAACCGTATAAACCGATTGTTTTCGGAAGAATTTTGACACTTAAAAATAGATAATGAGGAGCTGAAATAGTATGTCAGAAAAAGCTAAAGCTAAAAATTTCCATATAGTGCAGTATGTACGACATCCCGTGACGGGCGAACTTTTAATAACATTGGAGCAGATTGAAGATGGCCTTGCACACAAAACAATAAAGCGGTATGCCTACATCTATCACGATAAAGACCCCTATACAGAAGACGATGTAAGAAAAGAAAAAAATAAAGCAAAAGAAGAAAACCGCCAGGCAAATCCAAGGATTGCAGTTGGCAATCTAAAACCCGAACATTATCATATAGTGATTACCACAGTAGACCCCAACACGGGCAACGGCAACACCTTGGAAGTGGATAAGGTGGCTCAATGGTTTGGTGTTCCTCCGCAATATGTTGACACGATGCGCGGGCATGGTGCTTTCTTGGACGGGGTGGAGTATTTAACCCATTGTTCCCCAAAGGAGCAGCAGAAAGGCAAATACCGCTACGACGATAGCGAAGTGGTAGCATCTTTTGGCTTCGACTGGAGAACGGAACTCGACCAACGGATTGCAGACCGTGCGGCGCGTGGTGTTGAGTATTCCAACTTAGATAAATTTAATAAGATGTATTATGATTTGTACACCGGCGAAAAGACTTTGAGCGAGTGCGAAACAGAGAATCAAATATTATTTATGAAATACCGTGACCGCTTTGAAGAAGCGGCAAGATACCATATTATTGACCAACCACCGCCCAACACCCGTCTTAACTTTTACATTGAGGGTGACGGTGGCGGTGGCAAAGGTGTATTAAGCAAGGCACTGGCCAGAGCACTGTTCCCCAATATCAAAACAGAGAAAGAACTGTTTTTTGAGGTTGGTGCAGCGGGTGTGGGATTTCAAAAGTACAACGGTCAACCAGTGATTATCTGGAACGACCGCAGAGCATCGGAATTATTAAGCGAACTACAGGACACTGGAAATGTTTTCAATGTCTTTGACCCGCATCCAACAACCCAGCAGCAAAACATAAAATATGGTGCGGTTAGTTTGATAAATAAAGTTCATATTGTAAACTCCGTTGAATCATTTGAAAGTTTCCTGAACAGGCTTGCGGGTGCAGAAGACAGAAAGCAGAGCTACAGACGCTTTCCCTTTATCCTGGAAATTGATGATAAATGTATTCATTTTTCTGTAAACAAAGGTGTTGCAGAAGGCTCCAATGACTATTTGAAGTTCGATAGTTACACATTACCGGGAGATGTGAAAAAGATTTCTGACGTGTGCGGTGGCGATAGACAATTAGCCAACGAACTGTTGGGTTATGTATTGTCTGATGTGGTCAAAAAGTATCACGAGGTTTTGGATTCTATTGATAAGCCGAAATACTCAAGAGAAGAAATATTGAATATAGCAAAATCTATGGGGGTGGCAATTCCAACAGGATTAAGCCCAGTATGATAAAGTGCTTTTTTTTGCTCATGCAGAAAATCTATTGACGGTTATCTGAAAATTCGATATATTATGTACAGGGATATGAAATCTCACTTTCAAACAGGCTGTGTGTTTTACATAGCCTGTTTTTTCTTTTTCAGCCAGAAAAAGATGATTTCATGCGTCTATTTTGCCTGGGTTTTGCACATATCGTGGACGGAAATTCCAGGAAAAACGCCACGCTGACAAAAGAAAAACAGCGCGCTACAATCACAACAAGCCTATGCAGAGAAAATGAAAGGAGATTTTGATATGGCTAGAAATGATACAGGATTGACACAGCTAAAGAATGGCAACTGGCAGTACAGAATTAAGGTAAAGCTGCCCAACGGAACCACGATTGATACGACTTGCCGCCAGGACGAGGACGGCGAACCGTTCCGAACCAAAACCGCCGCCAGAAACGCACGAATGACGAAACTGGTTGCCATCAAGAACGACAAGAATCTACAGGTAAAGAAAAGTTGCACGTTTAACGAGGTATGGGCATACTACAAGAAAAATGATGCCCTTGGTCAAGCACCGACCACACAAACCAAACATGATTCTGTCTGGAGGAACCATTTTGCTGCCGAGTTTGGTCACAGGGATATGAATAGTGTGACCATTTCCGAGATTGAAAATTTTCTGATTCGGAAGTATACCACGCCAAACGCAAAGGGAGAATACCTGTCCTATGCTTATCTGGAGTCGTTCATCAAACTGTTCTATTTGCTGTACGGAATTGCCAACCGCTGGGAAAAGGTTGATAATGATAAGTTCAATAAAATGTTTGTTATTAAGGGCAACAAAATTAAGATGCCCGAAATTCGGCAAGTAGACGAAGAACGGCAAAGAGAGGTTAAAGTCTACGAGCAGTACGAGCTTGCAGCTATCGAAGCTGCATTAAAAGAAACGGATGCCTATATTGCTTTCCTCTTGGGGTTCTACTGTGGGCTCCGAATTGGCGAATGCTTCGGCCTGATGTGGGAAGATATAAACTGGCAGACGAGAGAGCTGCGAATTAACAAGCAGATGCAGCTTATCAACGGCACTCCCCATCTGCGACCGACAAAAACCAAGGCGGGCAACAGAACCATTCTAGTCCCGGAGATTGTGATGGACGAGCTTCGGCGGCTTCACAGAAAGCACTTCAAAAAGCCGTCCGAGAAGTTTCGTATCAACAAGAACGAAATCGTTATCAGCGACATGGGCGATAAGGTAACGGAAATCGTGGGTGGAGATTTCATCAACCGCAGAGTGTCGGGGCCTTTTGAGGGTTGCATTATGACTCCGAACTGCATGAAAATGTATGCCAAGGAGATTGCCGCCCGTGACAATATTCGTTTTGAATATCATTCCTTGCGCAGAACCCACATCACCCAGCTAATCAATGGCGGAGTCCCATTAAAGGAAGTATCCAAGCGGGTCGGTCACACTAAGGTATCCACCACCCTTAAGAGCTACGCAGGAAGCACAGAAGAAACCAAGCAAATCATGCGGGAAGGACTCCAGAAGCTGAACACCGCTGAACCAATGGTGGAAATTCCCACTATTAACGGCGGCACAAGAATGGTCAAGCAGTCCGAACAAGCCAAGTTGAATGCTATGCTGGCAGTTATTCCACATTGAGAAAAAGTGTGTATGCGAGTGTGTACACACTTTAAAATCGAAAAAGGGGCTGTCTCATTAACATGTGGCAGCCCTAAAAAATTCAGCGCACGGCTCTGTACAAGAGCCGGGCGTTGGCGTAAAATTAAGTCGTGATACAAAAAAGTACGCAAGTAGAATATACCGCATACGGGACGGAATATCAAGTCTGCTTACCCCTGAATATCGAAAAAATTATCCCGTCAGACGAACCGGTAAGATTACTCAGCGCT
>JAZOVU010000033.1:0-6091 GCA_045658885.1 Candidatus Pelethomonas sp.
AAATACACTCGTCTACCAACAGAAGCAGAAAAGTATGATTCCATTGGAGGAAACAAACATGGATAACATGAAATTAGTTCGATTAACCGAGGTAAATCTATAACGTTTACGAAAAAGAAGTCTCATATTATACTATTTACAATAATCGTATGCCTGTTGGCTCGTTTATCAAATTGCCGGGACAAATTTGGCTTCAAACGGCACTCAACGGCGGCTTGGTTGAGGCTGACTCTACTCTCTACCCCGCCCGGAAAGCCTCACAAATCGCATCACATGCGGAAACACGGTGTCCTCTGAAAGGGGTGCGGGTTTCCCGCAAAAGAGATGCGGAAGGCAGTCGCCGGCTCTGCCGGTGACCAGCCAAACGCGATGCTCGCTCTCTCCGCAGAGGAGAGAAATTTTTCTCTCTGCGTTAATCGAGCCCCGATCCTGTTTGGTTGAAATAAATTACACGGTATGTTATAATGACAAAAACTTGCGAGCATCGTGAAAAGGAGAATCGCTATGAACGAAATTCGATTTGTATTTCCAACCGTGGAGATGGAGCAGAAGGCTTTGGATTTCAAACAGCAGTTTTACAGCAACGGTGAAAAGACGATCTATGGAAGCTACAAATTGGATCAGGATCGTTATTCATATGCGGAGTGGCTGGATATCATCAACAGCAATTTGAGTCCTGAGACTGCAAATCCGAAGTTTGGAACCTCGGATACATTCTTTGCGGTAAACGATGACGATGAACTGGTTGGTATCATCAACATTCGCTATGAACTGACGGCGTTCTACGAGAACAGCGGACACATTGGATGTAGTATTGTTCCCCGTCATCGCAAGAAAGGCTATTCTAAGAAGATGCTTCAGCTTGCCTTTGAACGGGCGAGAGAGCATGGTCTGAATCAAATCAAATTGGTCTGCGATGAGAGAAACCTTGCTTCTAAGAGTTTGATTCTTAGCTGTGGTGGACAGCTTAACCGTGTTATCGCTTCGGACGACAGTACGAAGGAAGAGTACACGATCCAGCTTTAAATCTATGATGATTTTTCTTCCCCTGTATAAGGAGATTGTATGAAAGTTTTTGAATTGACTCCGGCGGCAATGCCAAAGCTTGCAAAAATGATGTGCTCCCTCAAACCAGAATGGTGGGACTACGATGCTGCTTACGGTCAGCTCAGCGATATCAACGAGTCCATCAAGACTGTCGGATGGTATTTGGGTGAGGACGAAGATCATCCGAAGGGATGGATTTTATGCCGGGAACTGATTGGTTACCGGGCCTTGGAACTTGAGTGCAGTGGCTACGATGACGACGGTGAGTTCAAGTTGGAGCACAAGCTGGGAGAGCTGTTTGAGGTTGCCGAAAAGTATGCACGGGAAAACGGTTACTTGACCTTCCGCAGTGGTATTAGTTCGGTGGATTTCAACATCCACGGGAAGGAAATCCACAGCATTGCCGAAGCGATTGCATCCATTGAGTGCGACCGTGTCGATTATAAGTGGTATCTGGAGCACGGCTTTCAGGTCATTGGCATTCAGCCGAACGCTTATGAGAAGGGGTTCCACCTTATCATGTTGGGCAAGGATCTGTCGGAGTGATTTGCACGGGCTAATCTTTGATTACGGCACCCCAACTGTTGAGCCAAGCAACTTGACTTGGTGTTCACTGGAAGGTATAATACGACACTTCTCGGAGATGGCTTGATACAGCCGGGAATCATGCAGAGAAAAAATCCTCTTCTTTGATTCAGCGTACCATTCCTTGATACACTCTGAATCAGCTCTGACCCAGATTCCGACCGATTTTCGGTAGCCATCCCTATTTTCGTTTCTATGGCTTGTGCAGAAATCCTGTTTTGTGGTATACTATGTCAAAACCAAAACGGAAAAACCACACACGACAAAAGGAGAAACATCTATGAGGAAGATACATCTGACGGGTCAGATGCCCTCGGCATGGGAACTGGCTCTGGAACAATTGAAAACCGAGTTGGACATGACGGTTGACCCTACTGGGATTCCTCTTATCTGCGAGAAAGGCGATGCAACCTGTGTCCGTAGCGATGGCACCTCTGTATGGCTCACATGGGAGAGTACGGTGTCTTTCTATCGCGCTCTGAGCCTGATTCCTCAGCCTTTGACGACCTGCGACATACAGGAGAAGGCACGCTTTGCAACGGTGGGCGTGATGATTGATTGCTCCCGCAATGGCGTACTGAAGCCAGAGGGAGTCCGCATGTTGCTACGCAAGATGGCTTTGATGGGTCTGAATATGGGCATGATGTACACCGAGGACACCTACGAAGTGCCTGAACAGCCGTTCTTCGGCTATAAGCGCGGCCGCTATACCTACCAAGAGCTGAAAGAATTGGACGACTACGCAGATATGTTCGGCATTGAGCTTTGCCCCTGTATTCAGACCTTGGGACATCTGGAAAGAATCTTGCATTGGCCTGCATTCCGCCACCTGCGTGACAACAGCGCGGTGCTGTTGGCGGATTTGGAGGAAACCTATGTGCTATTAGAGCAGATGATTCGTGCCGCCTCTGCGCCCTACCATTCCAAGCGAATCCACCTCGGCATGGATGAGGCGTACGGCGTAGGAGTGGGAAACCATCTCAGACGCTACGGCTATGAGGACCCCAAGAGTATTATGGGTCGCCATCTAAGCCGTGTTTTGGAAATTACAGACAAGTACCATCTGGATGCGATGATTTGGAGTGATATGTACTTCCATCTGGATGGACAGGATTACTACAGCGAGGGACTGCCCTCTGAGGCGGCCAAGGCCGCCGTAGACCCTCGTGTTACCTTGGTATACTGGGACTACTATCAGAATCAGGAAGCCCCCTATGCCACCGCCCTACATAAGCATGCCCAGTTCCCCGTCCCTACGGTATTTGCTGGTGGTGTCTGGACTTGGACGGGTCCTGCACCTGCCTATCAAGATGCCATCGAAAATTCTGTGGCAGGTCTGAACGCAGCTATGAAAGCAGAAATTCCCATGGTATTGGCGACTGCTTGGGGTGACAACGGTGCGGAAACCAATATCACCGCCTCGCTTCTGGCCCTGCAACTCTACGGTGAAATGGCCTATACGGGCGAGTACAACGAATCTGCACTCTATGCGCGCTTTCGCCGTTGTTGCGGTGCGGATGCCCAAGCATTTTTGGCACTGAATGAGTGCAATATCATTCCTGGTATGAAACAGTACGCGGGCGCACCGCTGAATGCCTGTAAATTCCTGTTGTATCAGGACCCACTGGTACAACTCTTTGAAAAGGATATGGAGGGCTTCGACCTCTCTGGCCACTACGGTGGACTGGTACCGCGTTTTGCGCGCTATGCACAGGAGAATCCAGAATACCAGCTGTTGTTTGACTTCTATACCGCACTGGCACAGGCTCTCGCCCTAAAGTGCCACTGGCATGAGCAGGCAGGCAATGTGGTACGCAGTGGCAATCGAGAGGCGGCTGTTGCACTGGCAGAGGAAATCCCTGCCACGGTGGAGGCACTGCATACCCTGCGGCGCGTCTGGCGGAAGCTCTGGGAGTCCACCAATAAGCCCCACGGCTTCGAGGTTATCGAGGTTCGTCTGGGCGGTGTGGCGGCTCGTATGCAGACGGCTGGGGAGAAAATGCGCGCCTTCGCTGATGGTGTGGTGGATACCATTCCCGAATTGGTGGAAGAATCCCTTATCACCAAGCGTCGCCCCGACAACTCCATGATTTACACCAATGTGATGGGTGAAATTGCAACCCCCAGCACAATTGACTGGTGATAAAATAATATGAAAAATACGAGGGATGGCCGCCAATTTCGGTAGCCATCCCGTTTCTTTTGTTTGTTCTATATAGGTTGACAATTGTAAACCAAAGTGGTACAGTGGTACTGGAGGTGGTTTTTATGAAAAAGAACATCAGTTTATTCCTTGTGTTTGCCCTACTCATTACATCTATCCTTTCTGTACCTGTCCATGCAAAAGAAAACGAGGTTCAGGTCAAAATTGCGCCGTTCTACACTGAAATCAAAAATGTCAGTGTAGATAACCGCTATGTGGAGTACCCACTCATCACCTACAAGGACATTACCTATTTCCCCATGACCTACAATTTGTGCGCGTTTTTGGGGCTTAGGTCGGGATTTGATGCCGAAAAGGGACTGTATATCACCAGTATCCCTTGTGGTTATGAGTCCGACGCGCCCTTGTTCGGTGGCGAAGCGGTCAACAGCCTAAGTGCCTCTTACACGGCCGTCATTCCCACCTATCCCGTCTATCTGAATGGGCAACTGATTGACAACACCAAGGAGGAATATCCCCTTCTGAACTTCCGTAATATCACCTATTTCCCGATGACTTGGCACTTTGCCTATGAGGAACTCTGCTTTGATATTACCTGGTCGGATGAGGACTACGCATTTTACCTGAAAAAAGGAAGTCCTGTCAACGATGCCTATGTCTATGCCTCAGACAAGGACCATCTGTATTTCATGGACCAAATCAATGTTTACGAAGTTACCAAAAATGAGTACGGTGATAATCACTATACGCTCAAGGATACCTATTACCACAATTTCAGCTTTGATTTGGCAACGGAAGTTATGACGCGGTTGCACGACACAGAGGAATCTGCCCACTACGGAGAAACACTCATCCGAACACACGGGGAGTTGGAGGGCACACGATTTACGCCCACCTACAGGGACGGTGCGCTCTATCTGGATGACGAACTTCTGCTGACCTTGGAAATCTCTGCTGACGCGCCTGCGTCCTACGGTACAATATTCGACCTTGGGGAATCCTCGTTGATTTACCTCAATGCGTATACCAACAATTCTCCGCCCCCCTATACCAGCCACAGCGAGTATTTTTTCGTGAAAAATGCAACGGGAATTCATTCCCTTGCATGGGATACGCGCAATAACTTCTCTGGCGTGTATGCGGATGGAACGGGTGGCTGTTACATTGCGTCGTCTGGCTATTCTCCCGTCAACACAGGCCGTTGGTCCAATTCTTTCTCGGATGTCTATTATCTCGCGCCCCAAGCGGATACTTTGACCAATCTGGTTTCTGTGTATGGTGACACCTTTAATTCCATCCGTGCATTGGGGTCCTCCGACGGCAAACTCTATCTTGAGGCTCTTTACTTCGCAGGGGCTAGTAAAAGCGATATCAGCGTTTCTGTCTATGATACCCCCATCAGCGTGGTGGAAAGCGGATTTTATACCCTTGACCTCGCCACTGGTGCGCTCGAAAAAATCTATCCGTTTATCAACGGTGAGGTGTACTTTGCGCCTAATGGGGTTCTGTACATCAGTGCTGACTATGCCAGAGAAAAACGCCTAATTAACCTCACCACGGGTAAGATTATCCTGTTTGCATGAATGGAGCGATAAAGAGTATGGAATATACCATTGAACGGGTCAAATTGGGTGACGAAGCTACCTTGGCATATATACAGACAGAGAGTTGGAAATCTGCCTTTCGGAATATTCTACCTGCGGATGTTCTGGAGAAATGTACCCAACTGGAGAAAGCGACTGCCATGTACCGCCGTCTGTTGGAACAAAATATCGGCAATGGATATCTGCTGAAAGTGGACGGTGCGCCACACTGTATCGCGTGGTGGGATGTCACCCGTGAAACGGATATGCCAGGCTATGCGGAACTCATTTGTATTCACAGTATGCAGGACAAATGGCGAAACGGCTATGGCAGTAAGATGATGGATGTGATACTGCATGATATGAAAACCGCAGGGTTTTCCAAGGTGATGCTCTGGGTTTTTGAAGCGAATACACGGGCAAGACGGTTCTATGAAGCACATGGTTTTACCACGCAAAGAAAAATAAAGCCCAATATAGAGCCAATCGAGATATGCTACGAGAGAAATTTGTAAAATAAACCGCGAGGGATGACCGCCGATTTGGTAGTCATCCCTTGTTTTTTACTGCACACGGAAATCAATTTTGAGAAAATACATTCCATTGTGGCAAGTACCACCCAATAAACCACTTTGAATATTCATGGCATTCATATGTTTTGACATAAATATTCAGCAATGTCGTATCCCTTGGAGTACATTGCACAATCCAT
>JAZOVU010000034.1:0-24469 GCA_045658885.1 Candidatus Pelethomonas sp.
TTGCATCGCTTACATCGTAGTAGTATCCGCTATATTCAACCACCGTCTCTACTTCTTCGAAAATTTCTATTAACTTTCTTGTATTCATGCTTCCAGTATACCATATTCCACACAACTGTAAATGAAAATTGATTTCCGTGACCATTCCTTTTGTACTCGGTTGTGACTTTTTCAAGTTCACCATGTGTTGCGTAAAGCCTAAAAATGTGCTAAACTCTCCCCTGTAGAGTTCAATTGGGAGGTATTGCTATGCAGAACTTTCTCTGTATTTATTGGAAAACGCTGTTATTTTTCGCTGTGGTGGGTCTGTTTGGCGGTTTCTTCACAGGGATATATCTACTGGACAGCTACCCTGTCGAGATGCAACAGGAGATTGTAGCACAGGGCATCACAGAGCCGATACTGGGTCTTGTGACTGCTCTACAATCTGTTGGCTACGGCATCGTATTGGGTGCATTGGGTATTTGGCTCAGTAAAAAAATCGGGCTGTGGAAAGACGAAACGACCATCACAAGAAAGCCGTTGTTGGTGTCCCTGTTGGTTGCTGTGGTGGGTGGTCTTGCCATGATTTTGCCCGATATGTTGTTCTTTGGGCAGTACTCCACGGTTATTATGGATTCCTATGCCACGAAGCCGACCATTCCATATATCTTGGCGAGCGTCACCTATGGCGCAGTAATCGAAGAAGTGATGCTTCGCCTGTTTGCCATGTCGCTCATTGCCTTTCTGCTTTACAAACTATTTGGCAAGCAACAGGACCAACCGACCACGGCTATTTTGGTCTCCTCGAATATCATTGCGGCAATTCTTTTTGCCGTCGGACACTTACCTGCCACATTTATTTTACTCGGAAATTCTCCGCTGATTATCGCACGGTGTCTTCTGCTGAACGGCGGCATCGGCCTGTTGTTTGGCTATCTATATCGTAAGTATGGCTTGCGCTATGCGATGCTTGCCCACGGCGGATGCCATGTCGTATCCAAGTTGATTTGGATTTTGTGTCTATAACTTTTATATATCGTGCCGTTTTAACCAAAAAATATCTCCCTCCGTCACTGCGACGAAGGGAGATTGTTTGTTTCTTATAGTATCCACAACAGGAGTAGCCCCAGTGTAGCGACGCACAACATCCACGCCCACCACGGAATCTTTTTCCACAGTGGTTTGGTCGCGGTCGCCGCATACCCTTTCGCGATACGACACGCTTCACCCAATACCTGTTGTGCCGTCACGCCCTGTCTCTCATACACATCGTTTCTGACAATAAAAATCGCCTGTTCAAAATAATTGGGGTCCGGGGAATCTACCACAATCACACGCCGAGATGTACCTTTCACCATACACGGCACTCCTCTCCACTTCTGATGTTTCCAGTCTTTCCCGACTGCCCACAGATTATACTTCTCGCCGTCCCCGATTTTGCCGTGGGAGATACAAGCACAGCACACTACAGTCATCATCCCCACCACGCCGTAGTTGACATTCCTGTAGCACCAACGACACCAACTCGTTGGGGTCGCTTCCCTGCCAACCTGCCAACAAATCCTGTAGCCATTGGTCATCTGCACTATCTGCAATGCCATCGCTGACCATCAGCACAAAACTCTGCTCCTGTATGGGAAAGCGGATGGGTGCCACACTACTGCTCACCTCCTGCAAGCCTGCTGGCAACGCATGACCCGTAATACGGCGCACCGTGCCGTAGTGCTTAATATAGGTCGGTGCCGCGCCGTACTTACACAACTGCGCCTGTCCCGTCTCGGGGTCGAGCGAGAACAAGTCCACCGTGGTAAAGCCAGCGTGGTCGTCTCCACGCAAATTCAAGGCAACATTCAGCGTACGCACAGCATTTTCCGCCGCAATCCCTGCACACAGGAATTTTTCCAGCAGGCGCAACGCCAGTCGGCTCTCGCGCTGTGCCTCCAACCCACTCCCCATGCCGTCACTCAATAACAGGTGCAACTTTCCGCCCCCTGTGAAATAGGTCACGCTATCTCCACAGACACGCTGTCCCATCTTGGGCACACTGCCCATCGCGATGCTGTGTGGAATCTTGATGACATCGCCCTCATTACACACCGGCGCATTGATGGCCTGTACCACCAATTCACTCAGCTCAGCATACTGCCCCCGTGTGCGCTGTCGCTCCTCCTCCAAGCGTCTGCGGTAGGCACGGCGCAACAACAACGCCGCCACCTCCGTATTGATGGCGGAAATTAGTTGCGGAAAATGAATACAACGACTGGCAAAGTGGAGCGCGAAGTCGCTTTTCTCTGCGCGCCCACGCTCCATAATGGCAGGGGTCGCATCGTTAAACGCATTGAATGTCGAGATATATTCCCTGCTCCAACAGACCTCGCACAGCGCACACCCACGGCAGACTACCTCCGCCGCACGGTCGAATATCACCGCTGGATTTTCCTCTGTTTTCACCACAGGCGGCCGGATACTCTCATAGACCGCGCGCAGAGCCTCCGCACTCATCCGTAGTCGGTCGCGCAAGTTGCGCGTTTCGCTCCGTTCCTGTCGGCTCGTCACCGTTGGACGACGGTGCAGTGCCAACATTCCGTAGTGGCACAGAATCCCCGACAACACCGTGCTGATGGCAAGGCGCGACAGTCCTGTCCCATCTATCCCCAGTTGTACCAGATAGGTCAGTTCCACACAAAAGGTTGCCCCTGTTACACACAGCGGACGAAATAGCGGATGTTTCTTCTCGTCCACCTCTCGGAATGAAGTGAGTATGGCAGTCACCAGCACCAATATGCCACAACAGCGCACCGCGGCGGAGAACGGCAGAAAAGTCACCGCCCCCAAACACCCGCTACACAAGATAACAACAAACATTTTCTCTGGGTAGAGTGTCGCGACCAACG
Organism: Candidatus Pelethomonas sp.; assembly: GCA_045658885.1. Taxonomy (GTDB): domain Bacteria; phylum Bacillota; class Clostridia; order Oscillospirales; family Oscillospiraceae; genus Pelethomonas. Next base: position 2,877 of record JAZOVU010000034.1, read on the forward strand.
GTGCAAGCAGTGGCGCACGACCATCTACCGCACAAAAGGCCGCAAAAAATCCAATTGTACCATACAAAAGCGTGCGCCTACCCCAGATGATATACTGTCGTGGAATTGTCCATCCACCGATTCTCACAGCTTGTCCCCCCTTGTTTCTCCTGTGGGACTCATTGTATCAGTGTCAATGGCGAAAAGCTGTCGGGAAATACAAAGAGAAACGACACACCATAAAAAATCATCGTGCGCCGTTTCTCCGTACTATTGATGTTATTCTTTTTCCTGTGTAGCCGTGTCCTGTACCTTGACCGTTACCAGTTCTACACGGTGGTCGTCGGTCTTAGTGACCGTGATGGTCAAATTTTCATAGGTAAAAGTTGCACCCTCGCCGGGGATGCACTCCATCTGCTCCATAATCCAACCGCCCAGCGAGATACTGTCGGACTCGCTGTGGATATCAAATTTATCACAAAAATCGTCCAAAGTAACGGTGCAATCCACCACATAGGTGTTCGCATCCAACTGGCGGAAGGGTTCCTCTATTTCATCGTGTTCATCCCAGATTTCACCGACCAGCTCCTCCAAGATATCCTCCATCGTGACAATACCCAGTGTTCCGCCGTACTCGTCAATGACAACGGCGATATGGGACTTATTGGAGCGCAGTGTCTGCAACAAATCGTCTACTTTTTCGGTCTGGTGAACAAAGGTGGGCGGTGTCATCACCTCTTTGACAGGGGCATCGGTGATGCTACAACCTTTGTACAAATCCTTGTGGTGGATGACACCCACGATTTTATCAATATTGTCTTCATAGACCAGTAGACGGGAGAAGCGTGACTCGGTGAATGCCTTGGCAATCTCCTCCGTGGTAGCATGGATGCTGACCGCCTCCAAATCAACACGGTGGGTTAGAATATCCTGCGCCTGCAAGTCACCAAACTCGACCGCATTTCGCAAGAGTTCGCCCTCGTTTTCGTCCAGACCACCCTCCTGCTCCACTTCTTCCAAGAGCATCAGCAGTTCTTCCTGCGACATCGTGTTATCTTCGTCGGACTTAACTAGCATACCGACCAACTTTTTCCATAGGGAAAACAGGAAGTTAAGGGGGGTAAACAGCCACATCAGCATACTGATAAACGGCGCAGAAAACATGGCAAATTTTTCAGGGAAATCTTTGGCGATACTCTTGGGGGTAATCTCACCGAAAATCAGAACGACAATCGTAATCACAATGGTGGATACCGTAGCACCCATATCCCCCAACAGCTCTACAAACAGCAGAGTTGCAATCGAGGACACCGCAATATTGACAATATTGTTTCCAATCAGAATGGTAGAGAGCAATTTATCGTAGTTTTCAGACAGCGTATATGTCAGCTTGGCGCGCCGATTGCCTTTTTCAGCAAGCACTTTCAGGCGTGTCTTGTTCAAAGAGGAAAATGCCGTTTCCGTGGCAGAAAAATAGGCAGACAGGACAATGCAAACCAGCATCGCCGTCAAACTGGGTATGTGTTCGGAAGTCATAATGTGTAGTTTCTCCTTATTTTATGTTGATATATGATTTTGTGATAAATTGGGTAGTCATTCGTAAAAAAGGGCGCAAAAAAACACACCTATTCCCGAAAAATGGGCGTAGGCATGCCAACCAAAATCACACTCAACTGTTTGGGACTACAGTCGCAACTGTCCATGTAAGATATCACCTTCCTTGTACTGTTATGATTTTTTATTATATCGGTGTGCCGTTATTTTGTCAATAGTCAGATACGCACCTTGACAAGCGCGGAAAAGGATGGTAAAACTTAACATAATAAAGTAGGAGGGTTAGCTTCTGTCCAAAATTTGCACAAGAAAAGGAGTGGTTCATATGAAGTATTCACATGGAGCGCAGACAGTAGAAACTATCCCCGGTAAGCGTGCTGTCAAGTCGGGTGCCGTGGGTGCAACTACCGCAGAAGAAATCCGCTGGTTGGTCAATCAGTTGCTGACTCTGTCGAGTGCGTGGAAAACAAGCGGTTGGGCCTATGTGGTGGACATCACCAAGATGGCTCCTGCCGCCCCCGAAGTAAGCAAAGAACTGGTAGACCTCCACAAGAAGCTAACCGCGGCAGGATGCAAGGCAATGGCCTTTGTGGAGGGTAGTGCATTTATGCTGGCGGCACAGGCTAAAGAACACCAAAAGCAATCCCATGCGATGATTCGTGAAGGACATTTCCGTACCGAGGCGGAAGCACTGGCATGGGTAGACACCGTTCTTCGCTGATAAGTTGATAAGGAGTATTTACTATGGGACTGAAGAATACCAAAACAGAAGAAAATCTGCGCAAAGCACTGGCCGGTGAGTCCATTGCGCGCAATAAGTACACCTATTTTGCAACCGCTGCACGCGCCTGTGGCGATGAAGAAATTGCCACTGCCTTTGAGGAGATGGCGAGAAATGAAATGACCCATGCGCGCTTCTGGTTTGAACAGCTCTACGGCAAGCCCACCAGCACCAAAGAGAGTCTGATGAAGGCGGCGCAGGGCGAATACGAGGAATGGCACGGGATGTATCCAGAGTTTGCGGCACAGGCACGCGCAGATGGCTTGGAAAATATCGCGCTCATGTTTGAACATGTTGCCGCCATCGAGCGTTCCCACGAAAACCGCTTTATGACACTGCTGGCGAAACTGGCGAAAACTGACCCCAAGACCGTTCCTGCCACCAGTTCTACCCAAAATGTTACACGCACCAAGCAACTCGGTTATCGCTGTCGCTTCTGCGGTGCAGTCACCAAAGACTGCCCCGATGTCTGCTCCGTCTGCGATGCCATCGGTTCGTTTGATGCCGTGGAGTACTACGAATAACCAGTACATACGGAAAAATGACCTCCTGCCCGTCGATGAGCAGGAGGTCTGTTTGTTATGATTTGGTTCGATTAACCCAGGGGCAGGACAGACTTGCCGTACTCCGCGTTCACAATCTGCCCCATCGCACTATAGATAGCGGACAGACCGCAGAAGATACCCTCAAAACCTGCGATGGCGGTAATTGTGTGGTTGCCAGTGAAATCGCCAAGCGCAAGCAATACAAACAGCACAGTCAGAGAGCCGAACACAACCTGCGTTGCACGGTTGTGCTTCAGGGTACCGATGAACATAAACAGCGTGAAAATACCCCACAGCAACAGATACCAGCCCATAGCGACCTTGCTGGCGGACTCGATACCATCGAAGGGGTTGATCCAAATCAGTACCAAGGACCACCAGAACAAACCGTACGCGGTAAACGCAGTACCAGCAAAGGTGTTGCCTTGGCACAGTTCACGGATACCAGCGATAATCTGTGCCAGACCGCCCAGTGCGATACCCATTGCGACAATCACGATGGACAGTGGCAGAAAACCAGCGTTGTGCAGATTCAACAGCACGGTGGTCATGCCAAAGCCCAGCAGTCCCAAGGGACCAGGATTTGCCATTTTCTTCAGTTCAGTAGACATTTTTATTCCCTCCATATCTTTTTATTTCCAAATGTCTGAACTTCCCCATTATATTGGCATATCCACAGAATAGCAAGACTTTTTTCGACAAAAACCGCATCAACGCAACCGTAAAAAGGCGGTTTCTGGCTGTCCACACACGGGACAGCGGTACTGGTCGGGCATCGTATCGCCCTCGTAAATTTGTCCACACACCTTACATTGGAACAGGGCGGTGCGTATTTCGGACACTGCTCCGTCCTCGCAATGGAACACACGGTCGATGTCCTCGGTAATTTCACGGTCTAATTCGCCCTTATCCACCAACTCGCGCAGAATGGCAATCGCCTTGCTGTGTGGCATCCCTGCCTTGTAGGGACGGTCTTCCGTCAAGGCCTGATAAATGTCCAGACAGGCGAGCAACCGCGATTTTTCGTCCAATTCTTCCGCGGTCTTGCCGAAGGGGTACCCCTTTCCATTGAGCTTCTCATGGTGGTTCGATGCCCACTGCGTCATCTGCTCCGCACCATATAGGTGGGAGAGTAGGCGATAGGTTTCATAGGCATGACTCTGGATATGTTGATACTCCTGTTGGTCCAGCTTTCCTGGCTTCTCCAATACATCACGGCTAACCATCAACTTCCCAATGTCGTGTAATGCGCCAGCACAGTATATCTGTTCCACGATATCGCCATCCCACTGGTAATACTGCGCCATCGTTTCTGCTTTCTCTGCCACACCCACTGAGTGCTGTTTCGTAAAGGGCGATTTATAGTCAATCACACGCGCAAACAAACCAGAGAGTGCGCGGAGGTCGGTGTCATAAACTGTCTGTGGCAGGGGCAACTGGCTTTCTGTAATATTCTCGTCAGACAGTTCTTGTAGCAAGTCCTGTGTCAACACGCGCTCCATTAGCAGACAGGGCTGCTCTGCAAAGTGTGTCCCACGGTGCGCCTCGACAAAGGCTCTCGCCTGTGCCAAATCCGCTTCTGTCGCCATTCCCATCGGGATGGTGCGGTCGGTCTGGTCTGCGATATGGAGCAACTGTGCGCCGAGGGGTGTTTCTTCTGCGGTCTTTCCAAACGGTCCACTACCGTCAGCACGCTCATGGTGGTACAATACAAAATTCCGCGATATATCGCCTGGAATATAGCGCAGATTCTCCTCACCTACCGTACAGTGTCCTTGGAGCGCATCGGGTGTCACTTCTCCACCGTGGTATCCTTCGCGGTATTCGCTCAATGCACTGTCGTGTAGGAGCGCACTAATCGCTAGCGAAGCGCGTTCCTCTGTCGGCATCTCCAACTGCTCCGCCATCCGAATACACAAGATTGCCACACGCTTGGCGTGATGGTCGGTCACACCGAGCAATTCTTTTTCTACGTTGTCCAGTGCTTCCGACAGAACAGCAACCAGATTTGACCGTTCCAATTTCATCCCAATTTCCCCCTTAATAATAGGCTACTAGCAGGTCTACCACCGTGCCGTAGCTTTGAATCCCATTCGTCTGTCCATATCCCTTGAGCGTGGTGTCATAGATTTTTTTGCTCACTGTGGCGGTTTTCCCCTCGAACTGTGACCAGTACGCACTGTGGTAGCGCAAGTCTGCCAAAACGCCCTCTGGCAATAAATCAAAAACCGCCTGCCACTTTTCACGGTCCGCCCGATACAGGGCATTTCCCAAATGGATATACCCCATCAGATAGCCAGAGTACTGGTATACCACATTGTCGCAGGTTGTAGCGGCGAGAATTGCGAGAAAATTACACTCCTGTTCGGAGGCAATGCCACGCTGATGTGCCAATTCATGCGAGATATTCGCTGGAAGCAGACAGGTGGGACTGTCCACATTCAGATTGGACTCCCCTGTAAAGGGGGTATAAAATCCTGTAAAATTCATATGGGAGAACAGACGCGAGAAAAACATTTTCTTGGGCACACGGTCATTGTTCTCCAGAAACAAAAATTCCGTAGAGATGGTATCATAGATATGGGGACTATATGCAAAAATTTCGTCACGCGGTACCGCAAAGACACCGTTTTCATCGCGCTCCACTTGGTCTGCGATAGCAACTAACTGTGTGGCAAATGCTGTTGCAACACGCTCCAGTTCGTCTACCGTCACAGCCTCGGCATAGACCCCACTTTTTTTCTGAAAGCCGTCGGCATAATAGTTGACCCCCCACATCATGCAGTAGAACCACCACACACTCAGACACAGACAGACAAGCGATACGATGCCACGGTATGCCGTGTGCCATTTTTCGTTACTCCTATGTAGGCGCACAAATAACACTACTATCCATGCGATAACCAACAGAATAAACGCGACATACAGCCACTCTACTACGGAAAACGGAACTATGTACCAGAGCATTGCAAACGCCTCCTTGAGCGTCTGCGTCACAGCGACCACGGCATTTGCTATCGTGCGACTGCTGATAACGACAGCATATCCTGCAAACAGCACCGCCAGTACTATCGCCCAGAGATTGACGGCACGATGCCGTCGAAAAAAGTCTTTCATTGTCGATATTTCTCCTATTTTGTATGGTAGATACTAGTATACCCACTCGGCGGAGTATTGCCAAGTGGGTATTTTTTCCTATCGGTCAGAAAAGTAACTTTCCGTATCGGTTGGGAGTCCTTTTTTTCGCAAACAGTAGTCAGAATAACATCGAACAGCCGTATAGAGGCACGCAAACATCGGTACGCCGAGGAACATTCCTATCACACCGAACAGACCACCGCCCAACAGAATGGCGACAATGACCCAGAAGCTCGACAGTCCAATACTCTCACCCAAAATGGCAGGGCCGAGAATGTTGCCGTCAAACTGCTGTAGTGCGAGGATAAAGATACAGAAGTATAGGCATTGGAGTGGGCTATCCAGCAGAATGAGAAAGGCACTCGGAATCGCTCCGAGGAACGGTCCAAAATAAGGAATGACATTGGTGACACCGACAATCAGACTGACCAGTGGTGCGTAGGGGAAGTGGAAGATTGTGGAGAAGAATAAGCACAATAGACCAATGATGAGAGAATCCAACAGTTTACCACGCACAAAGCCACTGAAAATACGGTCGGTTTTTCTCGTACCACGGATGAGCAGCTGAGCGCGCTCCTCACTGAGAAACGCATAGCTCAACTTTTTTCCTGCCGCGACAAACCGTTCCTTGGTCGCTAACAGATAGATAGATACGATGAAGCCGACCAATAAATCGCTTAAAAAGACGAATACGCCAACCACACCGCCTGTGACGGCCTGTAGTGCCACTTCTATCTTGGGTAACAACTGACCGCTGACCCAAGACAGTGCATCATTGTAGTACTCGTTGAGCATTTGTGCCGCCCAAGCAGCGAAATTTGGATTATTCTCTAGTACATTCTGTGCCCATACCACAACGGTGTTATAATATCGCTCCCCGTTGGCAATCAACTGCAAAACACTCTTGTACAGTTCAGGGATAAGTACCATCATAAAACCACTCAGCAATACAAGCACCACAAGCCATGTCAGCAAAATTGACACAGACCGCAACCACTTCGTCTGTTCTCCCACACGCACCGTATAGGATGGAAACCGTGCTTCAATCCAATTTACCACTGGCGCGAGCAGGTAGGCGATAAACGCACCATAAGTCACAGGTGCCATGATACGGACGAACTGCGATGCGTATTGCAGTACAATACTGTCCCGAAAAACAATATCATAGATAAGCAAGATACTACAGACAACCGCAACCGCTGTCATGCCCCACCCCAGATAGTGATTGTCGCGTTTCATATCCCCATCTCCTTCCTGTCATTGGTTTCAAAGGCCCCCCTTAGGCACAAGGGGAGCCTTTTGTCATTTGTAGTATACACAATTCTGCCCATAAAGGGAAGTCTTTATTTTTGTGGGCTTTGCTTCTGCGAGAGAAGAACGGCGGCGAACACTAAGATACAGCCGACACTCTCTGCCCCTGTTAAGGTCTGGTGGAGAAGCAACAGGCCTGCCAAGACTGCAAACACCGACTCCAAGCTCATAATCAGGGCGGCGCGTTCGCTCGATACCCTCTGCTGTCCGAAAATCTGCAAGGTAAATCCGACCGCAGAGGAGAGGACACCTGTATATAACAACGCACCGCTACAGGCGAGCATCCCCGACCAAGTGGGCGTTTCTGTGAACACCATCACCACGGCGGACAGCACGGCCACTACCAAAAACTGAATACAGTTGAGGCGTACACCGTCCAATCCCTGCGAGAAGCAATCCACCAGCGTAATCTGCACGGCATAGGCCAGCGCACAGCCGATGAGATAGATGTCACCGATGTTGACACCGCCTGTTCCTGTCCAACTGAGGAGATACAGCCCCACTACCGCGATGGCGACACTGACCCACACCGCACCCCCCGGCCGTTTACCGAGGAATACCCCCAGTACAGGGACAAGTACGATATACATAGCGGTTAAAAATCCCGCTTTCCCCGGGTCAGTATGTACCATGCCCATCTGCTGTAAACCCGATGCCACAAATAGGGCCAGACCGCAAAACAGACCTGTTTTCCACAGGCGTTTATCCTGCCAACGCGCCCAGTAGTTTCCATCCTGTTTTCTGCGGTCGAACAGTGCCGCCACCGGTGCAAGCACCAGAACCGCGAGCAAACTGCGTCCTACCTGAAAGGCAAACGGTCCGATATGGTCCATCGCAACGCTCTGCGCCACGAACGCGCAGCCCCAGATGGCTGTTCCTAACAGTAGAAGCAGACTTCCCTTTCGTTGCTCGTGTTTCATCCGCTTACTTCGTAGCAATGACGACAGGAGCTACCTTGCCGTTGTCGTTGTGATTGACAATTGCCTTACGGGGACACTTACTAGCGCAGATACCACAGGCAGTACACTTGGAATAATCAATAAACGGCAGATTATTTTTCATGGTAATCGCACCCGTAGGACAGTTCTTTTCGCACAGCTTACAGGCGATACAACTCACTGCACAGTTGGACTTTGCGATTGCGCCCTTGTCCTTATTAGCGCAGGTCATAATGATATCAGCCGAATATGGCATATCGGCAATGATACCACGAGGGCACACCTCTGCACACTTCATGCAGTGGGTACACTTGTTTTTATCCACCTCTGCCACACCGTTGCTGTTGATAGAGATAGCATCAAACTTACAGGCTTTCACACAGGTCCCCAGACCCAGACAGCCGACACTACAGGCGAGGAAGCCGTTACCAGCGACCTTCATCGCACCCACACAGTCGGAAATACCCTCGTACTTCTCAAACTTATGGCTGGCACGGTTACCACCAGCACAGCGGACAAACGCAACACGACGCTCCGCTGCCTCGACTTCCACACCCATGACCGCCGCAATACGGGTGGCCTTTTCGCCCACACAGCTGGGGCATGCAGTTACTGGTGCCTTACCTTCGAGGATAGCCTGCGCGCAGGCGGCACAGCCGGGGAAGCCACAACCACCACAGTTTGCACCGGGCAGACAGTCAACAATTTCACTCAGTCGGGGGTCCTCCTGCACGGCAAAGACACGCGAAGCGATGGACAAAATCACACCAAACAGACAACCAGTAATGCCCAATGTCAATACTGCATACAAAATATTCATACGCTACCCCCTTACCAGACCTTCAGACCACTGAAGCCCATAAAGCTCAGTGCCATCAATCCTGCCGTAATCAGTGCTATTGGGAAGCCCTCGAAGGACTTCGGCGGTGTAGCAGAGAGTTGCAACCGTTCACGGATACTGGCAAACAGGACGATTGCCAACAGGAAACCAAGACCACCAGTTGCACCGTAGACTACGGACTCGATAAAATTATACCCCTCCTGCGTATTGAGCAATACGACACCCAACACGGCACAGTTGGTCGTAATCAGTGGCAGATAGACACCCAATGCCTCATACAGCGCAGGCATCGCCTTTTTCAAGAACATTTCTACCAACTGCACCAGCGAGGCGATGACGAGGATAAATGCCACTGTCTGCATATACGCTAGGTCCAGCGCAATCAGCAACTGGTTGACGGGATAGCACAGGGCACTGGCCAGTGCCATAACAAAAGTAACCGCAAAGCCCATACCGATAGCGGTATCCGTCTTCTTGGAAACGCCCATAAACGGGCAGATGCCCAAGAATTGCACCAGAACAAAGTTATTAACCAGAATCGCTCCCAAGGAAATGGAGAGCAGTTTTGTAATATCCATACTGTTTCCTTACCTCCCTTTGTTCGTGACTTTCTGCTGTGCCCACTGCATGAAAGCAATCAGACAGCCTAAGGTCAGGAATCCGCCCACGGGCAGAACCATCATCAGTGCGCCATACTCAGCAGGGAACAACTGAATGCCAGCCAGAGAACCGTTACCCAACACCTCACGGATACCACTCATTACCAACAGAACGAGGGTATAGCCAATGCCCTGACACAAGCCGTCTAATGCGGCAACAACAGGCTTGTTCTTGGAGGCAAAGGATTCGGCGCGCGCCAGAATGATACAGTTGACGACAATCAACGGAATAAACACGCCGAGAGATTCTGCAATATCTGGCAAAAATGCCTGCAACAGCAGGTCGACCATTGTGACGAAACCTGCAATGACAACGATATATGCGGCGATACGAATTTGTTCGGGAATAATCTTACGCAGCAGGGAAATGGCGACATTGGCACAGATGAGGATGGCCGTAACCGAAACACCCATGCCCAAGCCATTGGAAATCGAGGTGGTAATGGCCAGTGTGGAACACATACCCAACAACTGGACCAGAACGGGGTTATCGCTCACCAAGCCCTTCTTTAGCATTGTGGAAAAATTCATAAGCCTCCTCCTCTCTTAGCCGTTCAGCGATGCCACAGCGGCAAGCGCGGTATTGACACCGGCAGTGACTGCCTTACTCGACACGGTAGCACCCGAAACACCGTCGAAGCGATTATCCCCACTATTGACGGTAATCACACCACTCATGCCAACAAAACGCTCCAGAACCGCAGGGTCATTCACGACTTTTGTACCGATGTTTTTGGTTTCGGCCTGTTTTGTGACAGCGACACCAGTGACTGCGCCATTCATATCCACGCCGACCACCAGACGCATCGCGCCACCGAAACCACTGGACAGCACTTCCACCACATAGCCAACCTGCTGACTGCCATCATACGCACCGTAGAGTGCGGCGACATTGTCATACACAATCTCCACAGGGTCATATCGTCCAGCCTCCAAGACCTGTGCCATCGCTCTGGCGGTTTTTTCATCCTGCATTTTTTGGATAATCGGCTCGGTAACATGGTTGACGACACCGAGCATCAGGGCGACCACCACACAGATAGCGAGCAAAATACCCGTGATACGAGCCACATAAGTAGGTTCAATCGTGACAGCGGGCCGCTTTTCCTTTTCTTCCATCATCAGTTCGTTACTCATTTTGCCGCCTCCTCACTCTTTTTCTGACCAAACTTGGATTCCTTCACTACGCCAAATCGAGCAGGCTTAATGCTCTTATCAATCATCCAGACGAGCATATTCATCACGAGGATAGCATAGCAGACACCCTCGTTATAGGAGCCAAAATAGCGGATAAACACGGTCAGCAAACCACAGCCGACACCGAAGATAACCTGTCCCAGATGGCTCACAGGGGAAGTAACATAGTCGGTAGCCATGAAGAATGCACCCAACAGCAGACCACCGCCCAACACATGGTAGAGCATCCAAGTCAACGGGTCATTGCCACAGGGGAACAAGAAAGTCAACACGGCGACCGTACCGATGTAGCTGAGGGGGATATACCAAGTAATAATTTTGCGAGCAACCATGTACACACCGCCCAGAATGAGCAGAAGTGCGCTGACTTCACCCAAGGAACCGCCAATGAAACCAACCAACATATCGGGCAGGTCGTACATCTCCTGCAAACCAGCCAAATCATTCTGATGCAGGAAGGACATCGGGGTGGGATAGGTCACGGCATCCACCGCACCAAAGAGAGGCGCACTGCTGTGGGGGCCAACCCAAGTGGTCATTTCCCCTGCCCAAGAGAGCATAAAGGCACGGGCGGCCAATGCAGGGTTGAGAAAGTTCTTACCTACACCGCCAAACAACTGCTTGACAACGACAATGGCAAAGAAATCGCCAATCAACAGCATCCAATAGGGAATCGTAACGGGGCAGACAAAGGCAATCAGTACACCCGTTACAGCGGCACTGAGGTCCGCCACGGTAGTATTCTTCTGCATGAGTGCGCGGTACAGCCACTCAAAGAAACAACAGCCTGCGACAGATACCAGTGTGGTCATCAGAGCGCGTGCGCCGAAATTATAGACGGCGAAGCACAGCGCAGGCACTAGGGCAATCAATACCTCGCCCATGATATGCTGTGTGGCAGCATGGGTACGAATATGGGGGGAGGTTGACCCAATCAAATTTAATTCTTTGTAATCCATACTTAGGTCTCCTTCTTTGCCTTCGCTTCAGCGGCGGCTTTAGCCGCGGCGCGGGCATTGTTAATTTTCTGCTTGCCAGTACGGAAAGTTTGCACCAGATGCAGTTGTCCAGGACAGATGTAGCTACACGCACCACACTCCAAGCAGTCCATGATATTCGCTTTTTCCGCTTCTTCCAGCATAGTGGCGTGCACAAACTGGTACATAAATACAGGTTGCAGGTGCATGGGACAGACACTCATACACTTACCACAGCGGATACAAGCAGGATGGTCACTACCGCGCTTCTCGTTGCCACTAAAAGCGAGGACGGCGTTGGTACCCTTGCCCACGGGAACGCTCATATCGTACTGGGCATTACCCATCATTGGGCCACCTGTCAGAATCTTGAATGTGTTCTTCTTGACACCACCGCAGGTATCCAAGAGCTCACTGAGGGGGGTACCAATGGGGCAGTACAGATTCTTCGGCTCATTGACACCAGAGCCAGACACGGTGACGATGCGGTGTGTCACAGGGATACCCTGATACACGGCGCGATAGATGGCGGATACCGAGAACACATTGAACACGGCACAGCCCACGGCGGCAGGCAGTGCGCCTGGGGGCACCTGACGGCCTGTGATAGCCTGTACCAACTGTTTCTCTGCGCCCTGTGGATAGCGGGTCCGCAGAACATCGACGACAATCGGTGCTTTCTCCTGCTCAATTTTGACCTGCAACATCTGGGCGGCGTTCTCTTTGTTGGCCTCGATACCGATATGGACACGGTCTACACCGAAGATACGCGCCAAAATTTTGGCACCGCCGATGACCTCCTCAGGATATTCCAGCATCAAGCGATGGTCACTGGTAATGTACGGCTCGCACTCAGCGGCATTGATAATCACCGTATCCACCTTTCCCACACTGGAGGAAATCTTGATATGGGTGGGGAATGTTGCACCGCCCATACCGACAATACCTGCCTCCTTGACAATCTCTGCGAGTTTGTCAGCTGTGAGTGCATCGGGATTTTCCACAGGGTGGAGTCCCTCATAGGGGGTATCGTTGAAGTCGTTTTCAATGACGACACTCATCACATTGACACCACTGAAATGGGGGCGCGGTTCAATTGCCACGACCGTACCAGATACACTGGCATGGACGGGGGAGGAAACTGCGGCGGTCGCCTCTCCTACTTTCTGTCCCACCGTTACATGGTCGCCTACCGCGACGCAGGGGGCGCAAGGGGCACCGATGTGCATAGACATCGGCAACACCACCACGGCAGGGGGGGGTAGCTTTTCAATTGGCTTCTTATTTGTGGCAGCCTTCTGGTCATTGGGATGGATACCGCCAAAAAATGCCTGTGCCATATTTCTTCACCTCGTATTACTCATCTCATAGATGGAGCAACATGCTCCATAATTCTACAAGACATATCATACCTGTTTCTGTGCAATCTGTCCAGTAATTTTTTATGATTTTTCAATTTTCTTGTCAAACACTGTTTAATAATTCACAAACTATTGGAGAAATGCAAGTATTTCCATTATGGTACCCTTTCTCTCTCCTGCTTCTCCACGGAAAATTGACAAAAAATCCCCCTGTTGCCAGTACCCAGAGGGAAACAACAGGGGGAAATCCCATATTTTATTACTCGTGGTCAATCAGGCTCTTACCTGTCATCTCCTCAGGACAAGCCAGACCCATGATATCGAGAATCGTGGGGGCAATATCAGCCAGACGACCCTCGTGGAGCTTCACATCCGCGCCGACGAGGATAAAAGGAACCAGATTGGTGGTGTGGGCGGTCATGGGAGAACCGTCCTCCTTGCTCATCTCCTCGGCGTTGCCGTGGTCAGCGGTAATCATGGCGATACCGCCCATATCGCGCGTGGCTTTCACGACACGACCCACGCAGGTATCCACCGTTTCCACAGCCTTAACCGCCGCGCTATAGACACCCGTGTGGCCGACCATATCGCAGTTGGCAAAGTTTAGGATAACCACATCGTAGTCGCCCGACAGGATGCGTTCCACGCACTTATCCGCTACTTCGACCGCGCTCATTTCGGGTTGCAGGTCGTAAGTAGCCACCTTGGGGGATGCGACCAGTACACGGTCCTCCCCTGCAAAGACATCCTCCACGCCGCCGTTGAAGAAGAAAGTGACATGGGCGTACTTCTCTGTTTCGGCGATACGCAACTGGGTCAACCCAGCACGGCTGAGATACTCACCCAGACCATTTTCCACACGCTGACGGGGGTATGCCACCAACACATTGGGCATCGTAGCATCGTACTCCGTGGTGCAGACATAGGTTAAGGGGAAGAACTCGCGGTTGAAACCGTCGAAATCGGGGTCGACAAAGACGCGCGTAATCTCACGGGCACGGTCGGGGCGGAAGTTGAAGAAAATAATGCTGTCATTGTCCCCAATCATACCATCTTCATCACAGACGACAGGCTCCACAAACTCGTCGGTGACATTGTTGGCATAGGAGCGTGCCACAGCGTCCACAGGGTCGCTGTTCATAATGCCACGGCCGTACACCATCGCATCGTACGCCATTTGCAGACGGTCCCAACGCTTGTCGCGGTCCATCGCGTAGTAGCGACCCATGACCGTGGCGATTTTACCCACGCCAATCTCCTTGCACTTGGCAACGGCCTCCGCAACAAAATCTTTACCACTGGTGGGGGATACATCGCGTCCGTCCAAAAATGCGTGGATATAGACACGGCTCAGACCACGGATTTTTGCCATTTTCAGCAATGCCCACAGGTGGGTATTGTGGGAATGCACACCACCGTCGGACAGCAGACCATACAGATGGAGATTACTGTTGTTTTTCAGTGCGGCATCCATGGCGGCGGCATAGGCCTCGTTATCAAAGAAAGTACCATCCTCGATGGAGCGCGTAATACGGGGCAAGTCCTGATACACCACGCGACCACCACCGATATTGGTATGGCCGACCTCGCTGTTGCCCATCTGTCCATCGGGCAGACCGACATCCAAGCCAGAGGCGGAGAGGGTGGTATGGGCACAGGTGGCAAACAGATTATCGAGAACAGGGGTGTTGGCATAGTGTACCGCATTTCCGCTGTCCGTACCACGCAGGCCATATCCGTCCATAATAATGAGTGTTGTAGGTGTTTTGTTCATAAAAATTACCTCAATTTGGGTAGAGGAGGTTTCACTCCTGAAAAAAACTGCTTACTGCTCCTGATTTGCGGCGTTGATGATGTCGACAAACTGGTCGGCCTTCAGTGCGGCACCACCAATCAGACCACCATCGACATCGCCCTGTGCGAGCAATTCTGCGGCATTCTTGGGGTTCATACTACCACCGTACTGGATGGTGATGGAACGAGCGACACGCGCACCGTACAGGCTGCGGATAACGGCACGGATAGCGGTGCAAACCTCACCAGCTTGCTCTGCGGTAGCAGTCTTGCCAGTGCCGATAGCCCAGATAGGCTCATAGGCGATGACACACTTACGCACCTTCTCGGCACTGACACCAGAGAGCGCGGACTTCACCTGCAGAGCAATCAGCTCCATGGTAACATCCATCTCGCGCTGTTCCAAGCTCTCGCCCACACAGATGATGGGGTGCAGACTAGCTTCCAGCGCGGCATGAACCTTCTTGTTGACGATGATATCGGTCTCACCGAAGTACTGGCGACGCTCGCTGTGGCCGATGATGACATACTTGACACCCAAATCCTTGAGCATCTCGGCGGAAACTTCGCCAGTATACGCACCACTGGGCTCGTAGTAGAGGTTCTCAGCACCCACGCTCACGCGCATATCCTTGAACGCCTTGAGGGCAGCAGGGATATTCACATAGGGGACGCAGACCACGGTTTCACACCACTTAGCGCGGGGCATGATGGCCTTGAGTTCCTCCGCGAACTTCTTGGTTTCGCTTGCGGTCTTGTTCATCTTCCAGTTTCCTGCGATGATAGTCTTGCGGTATCTACGGTTCATTGTTGTAGTTTCTCCTGTATGTTAATAAAATTCTTTTCTTACTTATCGAGCAGGCAGGCAACACCGGGGAGTTCCTTACCCTCCATAAACTCAAGGCTTGCGCCACCGCCCGTGGAGATATGGGTCATCTTGTCGGCATAGCCCAACTGCTGGACCGCCGCCGCGCTGTCACCGCCACCGATGATGGTGATGGCATCGGTCTTGCTCAGTGCCTCAGCAACCGCCTCGGTACCCTTGGCGAACTTAGCAAACTCAAAGACACCCATAGGACCGTTCCAAATAACAGTACCAGCATCCTTCACTGCCTCGCAGTACAGCTCGACGGTCTTGGGACCGATATCCAAGCCCTGCCAACCGTCGGGAATCTCGCCAGCATCGACCACCTGTGCATTGGCATCGGGGGCAAACGCGTCGGCAATGACGGTGTCGATGGGCAGGAGGAGCTTCACGCCCTTGTCGGCGGCCTTCTTGACCATCTCATTGGAGTAGTCCATCCAATCGGCCTCCAGTAGGCTGTCACCGATTTTACCGCCCTGTGCGGCGGAGAAGGTGTACGCCATACCGCCACCGATGATGATGGTATCGGCAATCTCCAACAGATTGTTGATGACACCAATCTTGGAGCTGACCTTGCTACCGCCCAGAATGGCGACCAGAGGACGCTTGGGCTGTGCCAATGCGCCACCGATAATCTCCAGCTCCTTTTCGATGAGCATACCGCTCACAGCAGGCAGGTAGGCGGCGACACCAGCGGTGGAGGCGTGGGCGCGATGTACCGCACCGAACGCATCGGACACATAGATATCTGCCATATCCGCCATTGCCTTGGCGAGTTCGGGGTCATTCTTGGTTTCGCCCTTTTCAAAACGGGTGTTTTCCAACAGCATAATCTGGCCACATTCCAGTGCGGCGGCCTTTGCCTTGGCATCCTCGCCCACGACATCCTTGGCCATGATAACCTCTTTGCCCAACAGCTCGCCCAGACGGACGGCAACGGGCGCAAGGCTCAGCTTCTGGAGGGACTTCTCCCAGTCCGCACGCTGGATGGAGTCGGCATCTTTGCCCTTCTCCACCTGCTTCTTCACATAGGAGTCAAAGGTTGCAACAGGCTTACCCAGATGGGAGCAGGCGATAACAGCCGCGCCGTTGTCCAACAGGTACTGGATGGTAGGCAGAGCCGCACGGATACGCTTGTCATCGGTAATTTCGCCCGTAGTCTTATCCTGCGGAACATTGAAATCACAGCGCAACAGAACGCGCTTTCCTCTTACATCGATGTCCTTGACGCTTTTTTTGTTATAATTCATAACACGGTCATTCCTTTCAACATGGTGATTGCCATACAATCAGACCATTAGTATTTACGGTTCGTATCCAGTCAATGCACAGCCATCTCGCCTGTGCCCATCAGACCAGGGAATTGATTCTGTCGCAGTGCTTCATAGGTCAGCACCGCCACACTGTTGGCGAGGTTTAAGCTACGCGCTTCGTCCACCATCGGCAGACGGATACACCTATCGCGGTATTGTTCCCGAAAGGCGAGGGGAAGTCCCGCCGTTTCCTTGCCGAAAAACAGCCAGCTGTCCTCCGTAAACTTGGCTTCACAGTAGGCTTTCGGAGCTTTGGTTGTCGCCAACCAGAGGTTTTCTGCCGCCTCTGGAAATTGCGTAAACAGGTCCTCCAAATTAGGGTGTACCTGCACTGTCACCAGATGCCAGTAGTCCAGCCCTGCGCGCTTGACCGCCTTTTCGGATACATCGAAGCCCAATGGCTCGACCAGATGCAGACAGCTCCCTGTTGCGGCACAGGTACGGGCGATATTGCCACAGTTCTGTGGAATTTCTGGCTCAACTAAAACGATATGCAGCATATGTCGTCCTCTTTCTCATCTTGTTATACTGCTATACTCAACAGCGTACATTGTAAAACAATTTCCTTGGAAATTCAAGCATAAACCGATAGATTTGTGAAACTTTTTTGCAAATTTTAAGCACGCACGATACAATCGACAGGGATAGTCCAAAAACAACAGGCGACTTTCGTCGAAAAGTATCGACAGGGGGCACGAAATACCGTATACTATAACAATCCAATCATTAGAGGAGGGTATCATGGAAAAGAAATACCGAATGGAAACCTCGTCACTGTCCCTGCACATTATCGCGATGGTGTGTATGCTGTGTGACCATCTCTGGGGAACGATTGTACCGGGGAACGACTGGCTGACCTGTATCGGGCGTATCGCATTCCCCATCTTTGCATTTCTGCTTGTAGAGGGATATTTTCACACCAAAAATTTCAAACAGTACATTCGCAGACTGGTTGTGTTCGCGCTTCTGTCCGAAATTCCTTTTAATTTGGCAATGGGCAGTCGTATCTTTTATCCCATCCATCAAAATGTGTTGTGGAGTTTTTTGATAGCACTCGGTCTGCTCCACTGGAACGAGAAAACAAAAGCCAAGGGGAAACTTTGGGCGCGTATTGCCGTCGGCGCACTGACGGTCGGTATCGGCTATATCGCAGGTCTGCTCACGATGGTGGATTTTTACCACGCTGGTATTTTGACGGTTCTGGTGTTCTATTTTTTCCGTGAACGGAAGTGGTGGGGCTATCTCGGACAGTTGGTTGGTCTGTGGTATATCAACACGGAATTGTTGGGTGGATTTGGCTATGAAATTCCATTCGGCGGAGAAACCTATTTTTTTATTCGGCAGGGTTTTGCACTGTTGGCACTTTTCCCCATCTGGCTGTACCATGGCAAACAGGGCTACCACAACAAGCCTTTGCAATATGCCTGTTACGCTTTTTATCCCGTGCATCTGTTGATTTTGGGTATTATAAAAATGTTGTAAAAAAGCGAAGGGTGCGGCCAAAAACCGCACCCTTCTTATTCGTTATTCGCTATCTGCCTCATCAAGATACATCTCCTCTACAGTCAGCAGAGCGTTTTTCAGCTTATTGCCGACAGCCACCAGAGAACTTTGTTCGCAACCACCGCTAACCAATTCCCCAGCGATATCTTGAAGTGTATCGTCAATCTGTCCGACCAGATAGGCGTAAAGTTTTTGATAATTAGTCTCCATCTTCACACGATACCTCTACATTGCTTGTTACTTAAGAAGACGCGTCGCACCAAGAACCAGACCGCAGACCGCGATGGGTGCGACCGCCACTGCTGTAATCCCAGCTGCCATACCACCGCCAACCAAACCGCCAATACTCGCCAAGGTCGTTGTCATGCTTGCTGCACTTGTTCCTGCGACCGAGGCACCAATCCCTGCCGCCATACCAGTACCTGCGAGACCTGCCAAAACTTTACCAATCTTCATAATAATTACCTCCTAAAATTTTTATGTGAACACTCTTTCGGTGTTCGCATTTATCGTT
Source organism: Candidatus Pelethomonas sp. (assembly GCA_045658885.1). GTDB lineage: Bacteria > Bacillota > Clostridia > Oscillospirales > Oscillospiraceae > Pelethomonas. Next base: position 22,147 of record JAZOVU010000034.1, read on the forward strand.
TTTAACTACTCAACTGCTTCGTGATACAACACTTCATACACCATATGTCGCAATTGTCGTCTTTTTGCAGTCATCCTCGTTTTCTTATTGGGAAGATGTCAAAACGATTTTCGGTACCGATATGGTATCTGATACCCGCCGACCGTACAGAAAACCACCTCTATCTTTCAAATAGGACTTATTGACCAAATCGATATCTTGCTCTTCTTTTTGCAGAGAAAACTCGATGTTATTCTCACGCAATCATTGCATCATTGGTTCGTGATAGATATGAGGTTTTCGATTGGCACGCTCAACAATATCTTTTAGTGCAATCGAAAGTTCTCCGCAGTCGCCCGTTCTCGTGGCAGGTAACTTGCCTTCTCTAATCCAACGCCGAACCTTTTTCTCCCCTACTTCCAGAATGACCGTGACATCCGAAACAGAACACTCATTCATGTTAATTTGCCTCCTTCCTAAATTACAAGCAATATAATTTTTACTCACTATTATCATCTCCTTCCTTTTTTATGATAGCATTACAATAAAAAATTGGTCAATAGTTTTTCTTACAGTTAATAAAATTGTATTTTTAGGTCAAAAACATTAAAAGAATTTTGAAAATATTTAAATTTTCAAAACAAATCTTATTCATTTTACAAAAATATCTTCCGGAAAATAAAATACTTGTCAAAATATCATTATAGTGGTATAATAATATTTTTACTTTTATACATTGTAATAAAACAATTATCAAAAACAAAAGCATATCCTTTCGTGCGGACAAGACCGACATACGAAGGGATATGCTTTTTGACATGCCGAGATGATTATTCTTGCTTTCGAGAGCTATTAAGAATCGATTCTTTCATTAGGGCGTTTCTGAAAAATCGGTATAGATATACTATTTCAACAAAATAGAGATAGAAGCAATGTAAATGAAGGCAAGAAAAGAAGACGCTAACTTATCATAACGAGTAGCGACACGACGAAAGTGTTTCAATTTAAGGAAGAAATTTTCGACTAAATGGCGTTCTTTGTACAGGAACCAATCACACTTCCATGGATTTCGTGTATTGGATTTTGGAGGAATGGCATAGTCTCCGTCCTGCTGTTGAATATAGTCCAATATCTCATTCGTTCCGTATGCTTTGTCAGCAAGAACTGTGCTGTTGGAAATATCAATATGGGACAGAATCTCGACTGCAACCGTAGAATCATGGATATTTCCAGCGGTCAATTGGAGATAGACTGGATTTCCAAGACCATCTACAATGGCATGAATTTTTATTGTTTTTCCTCCACGACTGGTGCCAATAAACTGGTTATTTTCACAATTTACAGCCCTTTTTTAGCACCCGCACTGTGTGGATGTACTTTGAGGACTGTGGAATCCAACGACAGATTTTTCATAAACGATAGATTTTTCATATGTTTATCCTCATACTTACGCAACGCCTCAAAAATGCGCAGAAAGGTGCCATCGTCACGCCATTTACAGAATCGGCTGTATACCGTTTTCCATGGTCCATATCGCTCAGGAAGGTCCTCCCAGCCTGCTCCATTGCGGGCGAGCCACAGCATTGCGTTAAGCATCAGTCGGTCATCTTTCGGAGGTCGTCCCCTCTTTGCGTGGACTATCATATCCTTGACTTTATCCCATTGTTCGTTTGTTAATTCGTAGCATCTTAAAGAAAGTATTTCAGAAATTTTAGAATCAAAAAAGGCGGGAAAGGCGGGATCGAAAAATTCATATTTCTTCTTCAACTTATCAATAGCACATTCCAATACCTCATCTACATTCTTCATAATGCAGAAAAACTCTTCATCAAAAATTTTTGAGGGCTTTGATTTCTCTTCATCCAAATAATGTAAGCGTAAAAACTAACCGCGTAAGAAAAATGCGGACTCTGGGATTAACCACGGAGTCCACAATATTTATTCATTTCGCCCGACATTCAGTCGGAGCATTCCACGGCATCAAGGCTTGAAGCACATTCTCTTGGGACAGAGCAGCATCCTTTGCGGTCTTTAGCAACCACGTCAGATATTTGTACGGATCCAAGCCATTCTCAATGGCTGTTTGGATCATACTGAACATAACCGCGCTGCCGGAGGCTCCCTTTGGAGTATTGGCAAACAGAAAGTTTTTTCGGTCAATGACGAAGGGCTTAATGCTTCTTTCTGCCCGGTTGTTGGATATCTCCAGTCTGCCATCCTTCAAGTAATTGGTCAGGTAAGGCCACTGCTCTTTCAGATAATGGAGTGCCTTCCCCAATGCAGACTTCGGAGCGGCTGTTCTGGAATTTGCCCATGCAAACATAGCGTCTAAAACAGGGTTTGC
>JAZOVU010000035.1:0-20243 GCA_045658885.1 Candidatus Pelethomonas sp.
TTGCATCGCTTACATCGTAGTAGTATCCGCTATATTCAACCACCGTCTCTACTTCTTCGAAAATTTCTATTAACTTTCTTGTATTCATGCTTCCAGTATACCATATTCCACACAACTGTAAATGAAAATTGATTTCCGTGATTCGGAAAGGATTTCATTTGCTAAATGTCGCCATATCATATATAATGGACGGTACGAGAACTGATAGAAAGTGTGAAAACAGATGACAAAGATTTATCTGGTTCGTCATGCCGCCGCCGAGGGCAACCTCTATCGCGTGGCACACGGCCAATTTAACAGCACCATCACCGCACAGGGCTATCGCCAACTGGCATACCTGCGCCATCGCTTTGCCGATGTGGAGTTGACGGCGGTATACGGCAGCGACCTTCTGCGCGCCCACACCACCGCCGCCGCCCTGTATGTCCCACGCAACCTCCCCTTCCGCCCCGAACCGCGTCTGCGCGAGGTGTGTATGGGTGCATGGGAACAGTTGACTTGGGGCGAGGTCGCCCGTCTGGATGCGGAGATGTACTACAATTTTAATAACCGCCCCGACCTGTTTGCCTACGAGGGCGCGGAGAATTTTGAAGCGGTGCGCGACCGTATGCTGACCGCCCTGCGCGACATCGCCGCCGCCCACCCCAACGAAACCGTCGCCGCCACCAGCCACGGAGCCGCCCTGCGTATCCTGTTAGGTACGCTACAGGGGCTTTCCCTGCGTGAGATTGGCGACACCCCCTACGGCGACAACACCGCTGTGTCCCTTGTAGAAGTGGAGGGGGACAACATTCGACTGGTATACCGCGACGATGCCTCCCATATTCCAACCGCAAACAAAGTGCGTCGCCACGGGGTACAGGGCACAAAGGGATACACCGTGGTTGCTACACAGCCTGGCCTCTGGTTCCGTCCTCTGTACCGCGACGAAACACGCTGTGAACTGGAAGCACTGCTCGGTGAGGAAACCGTAGGCCACACGGCATTTACCGTTGCAGACAACAAATTACATATCACGCAATACGAACTGCTCCCTGCATGGCGTGGACAGCACTACAGTATCCAGTTGCTCGGCCAGGCAGTCAAATTTGCCCGACAGCAAAACTGCGAGGATATCGTGGTCACTTGTGATACGGATTTTGCACCTTATTTTGAAAAGTGTGGTTTTGTTGTGCTAGAAAACGGTTCCGACGAAACCACCTTAACGCTGGATATTCGGCGCGTCATACGCGATATTCCCGCTATTGACACGCTTTAAGAGGTGAATACTATGGATACGCTACGATTTTTACCCGTCAGTCGTGAGGACATGGAACAGCGCGACTGGTGGTACTATGATTTTCTGGTGGTGACGGCGGATGCCTATGTGGACCACCCAAGTTTTGGTACGGCAATTATTGCCCGTGTCTTGGAAAATGAGGGCTACCGCGTGGCAGTGCTCGCACAACCCGACTGGCACAGTGCCGAGACATTCCGTGCGATGGGTAAACCGCGCTATGGTGTATTCATCGGCGGCGGCAACATCGACTCGATGGTGGCGCACTACACAGCGGCAAAAAAACGCCGTTCCACGGATGCCTACAGCCCAGGCAACAAGATGGGACTGCGCCCCGACCGCCCCACCATCGTCTATGCCAACCGTGCGCGTGAGGCATTCGGCAACCTTCCCATTATCATCGGTGGATTGGAGGCGAGCTTGCGCCGTTTTGCCCACTACGACTACTGGGACGACAAGGTGCGCCGTGCGATTCTGTTAGATGCCCAAGCCGATTTGTTGGTCTACGGCATGGGCGAACGCGCCACGCGCGAGATTGCCGCACGGCTTGCGCGTGGGGAAAAAGTGGACACCATTACCGATGTCCGCGGTACCTCCTTTGCCGCCAACGATACCACTTGCGCCTTTGAAAGTGTCAGTGTTCCCTCATTTGAAGCTGTTGTTGCCGACAAGCGCGACTATGCTGTGGCAACGAAAATCGAATATGAGGAACACGACTGCATCCGTGGCAAGGCGATTACCCAACGACATGGGGACAAAGTGGTGATTGTCAACCCACCGCAGAAACCACTGTCCCGTGAGGAACTGGATGCCGTTTATGCCCTTCCCTTTGCGCGCGAGGTGCATCCGATGTACGACGAATTGGGTGGTGTGGCGGCTATTGAAGAAGTGCGCTTCTCGGTCGCACACAACCGCGGTTGTTTCGGTGGCTGTAACTTCTGCTCGTTGGCATTCCATCAGGGGCGAATGATTACCTCGCGAAGCCACGAGAGCGTCTTGGCGGAGGTCGAGGGATTCACCCGTGACCCGAAATTCAAGGGCTATGTCCACGATGTCGGTGGCCCCAGTGCTAACTTCCGCCACCCCAGTTGCAAGCAACAGTTACAAAATGGAATGTGCAAAAATCGCTCCTGTCTGGCTCCAACCCCCTGCAAGAACCTCGACCCCGACCACAGCGACTACCTCGCCCTGTTGCGTAAGGTGCGCGCCGTACCGGGGGTGAAAAAGGTCTTTATTCGGAGTGGCATCCGCTACGACTATATGCTGTGTGAGAAAAACAGTGAATTTTTCTCTGACCTCGTGCGCCACCACATCTCAGGTCAGCTCAAAGTTGCCCCCGAACATTGCTCCTCTCGCGTGTTGGACTACATGGGCAAACCACATTTTGAGGTCTATGAAAAGTTCAAGGACAAGTATCAACGGCTCAACCAGCGGTATGGGATGGAGCAGTATCTTGTCCCTTATCTGATGAGCAGTCACCCAGGTTGTACCTTGAATGACGCGGTGGATTTGGCGGTCTTTCTCCACAAGACTGGTCGCCAGCCCGAACAGGTACAGGACTTCTATCCCACCCCCGGTACACTGTCTACCTGTATGTGGTACACGGAGATTGACCCACGCACGATGGAGAGTGTCTATGTGGCAAAAGCCCCCCACGACAAGGCATTACAGCGCGCTCTGTTGCAGTGGAAACGCCCCGAAATGCGCCGTCTGGTGGTAGAGGCTCTCCACCGCGCAGGACGCAGTGACCTGATTGGCTACAGCAAGGATTGTCTGATTCGCCCCCTGCACAGTGGGGAGAATCGGGATAATGTCTCCCCCAGAAAGGGTGGTCCAGGTGAGAAAAAGCGCGAAACGAACAACAGGAAAGAGGAGCGTCGCACCAACGACCGCCGTGGTCGTGCACCAGAATCCAAGACAGAGCGCACCTCGACACGCAAACCGAATAGTCCCACCCACAGCAAGAAGCAACGCTCCGCCAAGGCAGCGAAAGTTTCTCGCCGCAAATAATCCCCATCGACTCTGTCAATGGTTAAATTTGCTAAACCATCCCTGTTCTTAGCAAAAAAGTACTAAAAATTTTAGAAAGATTGCGTGTCAACACCTTGCAAAAATCGTAAATTTGCGTTATAGTAGGAGATGATTGAAAAATATCAGTACCCACGAAGCAAAGGAAATCAGTGATATGTGTCTTTCTACTGTATACCGTAATGAGAAGCAGGAGGACAATGTCCTCTGCAAAATGGTGTCCTCCATCTCTGTGGAGGGGGATACCCTGACTTTTGTTGACATCATGGGTCAAAGCACCACTGTGAACGGTCGCCTTGTCCGTGCGGACTTGACCGCAGGCACTGTGATTGTTGCCGTGAACTGACCCTCCCGATTTGATTGAACTTTACCCAAAGGAGAATCTCTACTATGGCACATACCATCGCGCTGGCTGGTAAAGGCGGCGTAGGCAAGACCACCATCAGCGGAATGCTCGTCGAGTATCTCTGCAAGAAAAAAGGCGGTCCTGTGCTGGCCGTTGATGCCGATGCCAACTCCAACCTCAACGAAGTGTTGGGTGTGGAGGTCGAAGAAACGCTGGGTGACATCCGCGAGGACATCGCCCGTGCTGAGATGGCCACCGTCAGCCCCATCCCTGCTGGCATGACCAAGGCCGACTATGCCGAGATGCGTTTCAGCGACGCTCTGGTGGAAGCAGACGACTATGACCTGTTGGTCATGGGTCGTACCCAAGGCAAAGGTTGTTATTGCTTTGTCAATGGTCTGCTGACCACACAAGTTACCAAGTATTCCAAGAACTATAAATATATCGTTGTAGACAACGAAGCAGGTCTGGAACACCTCAGCCGTGGTGTTCTGCCCCAGGTCGATACCATTATTCTGGTGAGCGACTGCTCTCGCAGAGGTGTACAGGCGGCAGGCCGTCTGAGCGAAATGATTGTTGACCTGAAGCTGGGCGCAAAGGAAGTCGGTCTGATTATCAACCGCGCCCCCAACGGCGAAATTAGCGATGGTGTCCGCGAGGAAATCGCTAAGTACAAGATGCGTCTGGTGGGTATTGTACCCCATGACGATGCTGTTTATGAGTGCGACGCACAGGGCAAGCCCAGTGTCGGCGTACCGATGGAAAGCCCTGTCAAGCAGGCAGTCCACAAGATTTTTGACCAGCTTTCCCTGTAACTTTCTCACGCGCAACATAGATCCATATCTATTTTGTATAAACAGGCAAAAACAAACAGAATGAAGGGAGTAAACCACTATGCCGTTTGTCAAAAAGCCTCAGGTTTACAGCGCAAAGATTAACGCTCTGACGCTGGGAACCGGTGATAAGGCCATCGTCCTGGGTGGCCAGAATGTAAACAACCTCTATGCTTTCGATGGTGAGATCGTCAACCGCCCCAAGGTCGGTATTGATGTTTCCGACATCGCAGAGCAGCCCAGCCAGAGCCTCGCCGCTTTCTATGAGGGCTGCACCACGCTGGCTGACCGCGCAAAGAAGGCCGCTGAGCTGGCTGAGGCAGACTTCGTCTGCATCCGTTTCGACCTGGCCGATCCCAACGGTGCTAACAAGTCCGTTGAGGAGTGCGTTGCTGACGCTAAGGCCGTTGCCGAGGTCGTCGATAAGCCCATCGTCGTCGCAGGCTGCAAGAATGCCGAGAAGGACGCTGAGCTTCTCTCCAAGGTCTCCGAGGCCCTGCAGGGCAAGAACATCCTCGTTCTCTCCGCTAAGGAAGAGAACTACAAGGGCATTGCCGCTGGTGCTGGTCTGGCTTATGGCCAGAAGGTCGGCGCAGAGTCCGCTGTTGATATCAACCTGGCTAAGCAGGTCAATGTTCTGATTACCCAGATGGGTGTCAGCGGTGAGAACATCGCCATGAACATCGGTTCCGCTTCCGCAGGTTACGGCTTTGAGTATGTCTCCTCCACTCTGGAGCGTGTCAAGGCTGCTGCTCTGGGCCAGAATGATACCACCCTCCAGATGCCCATCATCACCCCCGTTGGCGATGAGACTTGGGGCGTTAAGGAGTCCACCGCATCCGAAGCTGATGCTCCCGAGTGGGGCTGCCAGGATGCTCGCGGCATTGCTATGGAAGTTGAGACCGCTACCGCTGTTCTCGCTTACGGCAGCGACGCTGTCATTCTCAAGCATCCCGAATCCATTAAGACCGTTGCGCAGCTGATTGCTGCTCTGATGTAAGGAGGGCGAAAACAATGGCATTGAAAGGTCTTGACATTTTTAAGCTGACCCCCAAAACCAACTGCAAAGATTGTGGCAACCCCACCTGTATGGCTTTCGCCATGAAGGTCGCTTCCGGTGCACTGACCATCGACAAGTGCCCCCATATGTCCGCTGAGGCTCTGGCTACCCTGGGCGAGGCTACTGCACCTCCCATGAAGTCCTTCAAGGTTGGCGAGCTGTCCCTGGGCGGTGAGACCGTTCTGGCTCGTCACGAGAAGACTCTGGTTAGCAAGACCCTGTACGCTGTCAATGTCTGCGACTGCATGGACGCTGCTAAGCAGGACGAAGTCATTGCTAAGATTCCCGCTGTCGATTACGAGCGTATCGGCGAGCGTATGTATGTTGAGATGGTCAATGTGACCCACTGCTGCGACAAGAGCGTCGACGAGTATGTCGCTCTGGTCAACAAGGTCAAGGGTCTGAACCGTCCCGTCATCCTCAATGTCACCTGCGTCGAGGCTGCTAAGGCTGCTGTCGCTGCTCTGGCTGGCACTGAGTTCATCCTCAACGGTGCTACCGCTGAGAACTTCGCCGAGATGAGTGCTGTTGCTACCGAGGCAAAGGTGCTGCTGGGCGTTCGTGGCGAGAGCCTGGAGCAGATTCACGAGACCGTGGAGAAGCTGGAGGCTGCTGGCAACAAGAACCTGCTGATTGACACCACTGGTGCAACCATCAAGGATACTTACGCTAACACTGTTCAGGTCCGCCGCGCTGCTCTGAAGGACGAGGACCGTAGCTTCGGCTATCCCTCCATCGTCAACATTTCCCACCTGGCTAACGGCGATGCCAACATGGAAGCTGCTCTGCTGAGCCTGTTCACCTGCAAGTACGGTTCCATCGTTGTCTGCTCTGAGATGACCTATGCTAAGGCTCTGCCTCTGTACGGTCTGCGTCAGAACATCTTCACCGACCCCCAGAAGCCCATGAAGGTCGCTCCTGGCATCTATCCCCTCAACGGTGCAGACGAGAACAGCCCCTGCTGCTTGACTGTCGACTTCGCTCTGACCTACTTCCTGGTCTCCGGCGAGCTCGAGCGTTGCAAGATGCCTGTCAACCTGCTCATCACCGACGCTTCTGGTATGTCCGTTCTGACCGCTTGGGCTGCTGGTAAGCTGTCCAGCTCCTCCATCAAGAAGTTCTTCGATGAGTTCGATATCGCTAACAAGATTAAGAACCGCGCTCTGATTATCCCCGGTAAGGTCGCTGTTATGAAGGGCGAGATTCAGGACAAGCTGCCTGAGTGGTCCGTCATCGTTGGCCCCAACGAGGCTGTTCAGCTCGTCAAGTATATGCGTGACGAGGAGTGGAAGAAGAGCTATGTCGAGAAGGCTGCTGGTGCTGCCGCTGCTCCTGTCGAGGTCGCTCCCAAGAAGATTATCCCCGCACCTCCCATCGTGGTCAACGGCCCCTACATGCTGGAGGACAAGGTTGTTACCTATAAGGGCAATGACCCCACCAGCCAGAAGTTTGTCACCATCGGTGAGCGTATCCACTGCATCTCCCCCGTTATCCGTAAGGCTATGGATACCTATGATGAGGCTCCCATCCTGAAGCGTGCTGCTGAGCAGATTGCTGCCGGTGCTACCTATCTGGATGTCAACATCGGTCCTGCCGAGTCCAACGGTCCTGAGCTGATGAAGTGGGCTGTCCAGCTGCTGCAGCAGAACTTCAACAATGTGCCTCTGGCTCTGGATACCGCTAACATGGCTGCTATCGAAGCTGGTATCAGCGTCTACAACCGCACCAACGGTAAGCCCATCGTCAACTCCGCTGACGCTGGTTCCCGTATCGAGTTCATCGACCTGGCTGCTGCTAACGACGCTATCGTCTTCGCTCTGTGTTCTGCCGACGGTATCGCTAAGGACAACGAGGAGCGTATGCACCACTGCCACAACATGCTGGACCGTGGTATCAGCAAGGGCATGGATTCCGACGACCTGTGGTTCGACCCCCTGTTCCTGGTCATCAAGGGTATGCAGGACAAGCAGATGGATGTCCTGAATGCTATCAAGATGTTCTCCGACGAGGGCCTGAAGTCCACCGGTGGTCTGTCCAACAACTCCAACGGTATGCCCAAGCACATCCGTCCCATCATGGACAGCGCAATGCTGGCTATGTGCATGATGCAGGGTCTGACTTCCGCTATCGTCAACCCCAACGACCTGCGTCTGATGGAGACCATCAAGTCCTGCGACATCATCAAGAACAACACCCTGTACGCCGACTCCTACCTGGAGATCTAATCGTACTTAAGCAAAAGGCTCCCTCTCACGAGGGGGCCTTTTCCCATAGCAATAAAAATAGAGGGAGCGTTGCGCTGTTTTGCAACACTCCCTTCCTTAATTCACTTGTGTCGTATCAAGTATTTCCTTCGTCCTGTACCCCAGAACGCGAGATGTGCAACATATTCTCGGACAGCTCCTGAATATTGCGGTTGTCCTGAATCACATCCGCAATATTCTCACGGTAGATACGCATGGTCTGTGCGATGGACTCCACACTGGCTTGATTCTGACTGCAGCTCTCGCTCATGGTCGCCATATGGCTCTTTAAGCCCTCAAAAAGGGTGGATACCTGTGCAACACTTTGGTTCTGCGCCTCGATATTGCCATAGAGGGATTTGAACTGTTCCAACAATGCCGAGAAGCCGTCCTGAAAACTAAGGAGCGTCTGCAACGAATCCGCAATGGCATCTGCACTGTCAGACAACTGGCGACTGGTATTGCCAATCTGGGTCTGCATATTAGACACCAAATCTGCTACCTGATTGGAACACTCAGTACTACTGACCGCCAGCTCACGGACATTGGTAGCAACCACGGCAAAGCCACGCCCAGCGGCCCCAGCACGCGCCGCCTCAATGGAGGCATTGACTGCCAACAAACCCGTATTAGACGCAATCTGATTGATTTCATCCGTCGCAGCAGAGATTTTTGTCATCTGCTCAGTCAGTACACGGAAGAAGTTTGCAGTTTCGTCAATATCCTTTTTCACGGTATTCATCTGGGTACTCATCTGCGCCATATTGCGCTGATTGGTCGCCAGCACTTCCTCAAACCCGTGGATATCGCTCGTGAGCTTCTGGATGTTCTGCTCGGTTTCCTGCATATAGATGCGCGCATTGTCACAGGAAGTAGAAACCTCATAGGCATCTGCGGCGATGTTACTACTGCTCTGTTGTAGGATATCTGCATTGTCACGCATCTGCTCGCCCGCATGCTCCAAGGACCTCATCCGTACATCGCTGTGGCGGAAATTTTGCTCCAATTTACGGCCGATATTGTGCATCTCATGCACCAAGCCCTCCGCCTCCTCTGTTCGCACACGACTGCGCTCAATGAAAGAGCTACCACGCGAGATGACGAGGCAGAACAGCACTGCCGCCAGCGTAAAAGTGAGCATACACATGATAAACTGGCCAAGCGGGTCGGCTTTTTCTGGGTGCGCGATAAATTGAATCGCCAGAAAAATATCAGACAGCACCAACTGAATCCAACCATACACAGGCTTTAAGTACAGACCTGTCAAACCGATAACTGCTAGATACAGGCAAAAATCTTCACTGTAGTAGGTACCTGTGGTCAACCCAATCAGAAAGACCACGACAATCAAACTAGCCGCCACAACCGCATGGCGAATTTCCGGTTTCACCTTACATCCAATCATAAGTCCCAGTATGATGGTTAATACGAGCAGAACACCGCCCACCACACCTGCACCAAACATATCACCGCCCAACAAATTCTTGACGAGAAATGCCGTGGACACCGCATAGGTCAGAGTAATCATTAAGCGGTAAATCGCATGGTGGGACATAGGACTGTGTGCGTTGGTTTTTTCTTTCATCTGATACGCCTCCCAATCAGATTTTATTTATCGTTATACCAAGATAACGGCACCACAATCATACAACACTTATAGACCGATTGCAACAATCGCGCCACATTTTTGGAGAAATCAAACAAAGCTCTTCTCGATATTGACGACAGCAAAGTAATTGCCATCCAAGGCGCGGACACCATTGACAATACGCTCGCTCAACTCACGGTCCGTCAGGGGACAGCTGTGCGGTACAACGGCATCGAAAATCACATTCGTGTGGGTGGGACCCGTGACCATACGGAAATCGTGGATGGTAATAGAGGGGTCAATCAGTCGTACAATGGTCGCCACACGCTCGCGTGTCTGCATGGTAAGGGCATCATTTTGCTCCAGAGGGTCCATGTGAATAATTGCCAGACACCCCATCTCCTCGCACAATTCACGCTCCGCCGTATCAATGATATCGTGGAGAGTCCGCATATCGCCATCGGCACTGACTTCCGCATGGAGGGAAATAAAGCGTCTGCCGGGGCCGTAGTCGTGTACAATCAAGTCGTGAATCCCCGTAATCCCCTGATGACAGAGAACCCGTCGCTCCACCTCATCGACAAACTCCTGTGTCGGCGGTTGACCGAGCAAAGGGTCAATGGTTTCTTTGACCGCATTGATACCTGCCCAGAGGATAAAACACGCAACCACCACACCGCACCAACCGTCAATTCTGAGCGAGAAGAAATGACCTGCTAGCGTACTTAACAGGACAGCGGTTGTTGCCAGACAATCGCTCAGACTATCCATTGCCGTAGCCAGCATCGCCGCCGAGCCGATGCGCTTGCCAATCGCCCGGTTATACGATGCCATATAAAATTTGACCGCCACAGAAGCGACCAGAATCAATAAAATCATGGGACGAAACTCCACAGGCTGTGGGGTAATAATCTTTTCTACCGAGGTCTTCATCAGCTCAAATCCCATCAGCAAAATCACCATTGACACCCCCAAACCGGAGATATACTCCATTCTCCCATGTCCGAAAGGGTGGTTGCGGTCCGGTTTTTGTGCCGCAAGTTTGAATCCCAACAGTGTCACCACCGAAGAACCTGCATCAGAGAGATTATTGAACGCATCGGCAGTAATGGCTACCGACCCACTGAGAAGACCAGCAAACGCCTTTCCCACAAACAGCAAGAAATTCAGTACAATCCCTGCCGCACCACAGAGAACCCCGTAGGCGTGGCGCACGGCTTTATCCTCAGTACGCTCATAATTTGGAATCACACGCGACGCAAGTAACTGTATCATGTCAATGTCCTCCTTGGATAAAACAGTCGTTTGGTCAGCCCGTAGCACAGCGGTGTGAGCCAGAGCAGAACCGCATAGGGAATCGAGCGCAGGTCAGAGCCGAGCATTGCAAGGGGCACACTACAGGCAATGGACCACGGAATCAATCCTGCAATCATAATACCCGAATTTTCCATATCCTGTGCCAGTTCATCCTTGTCCACATAACAACTGCGCATCAACTGTGCGCCCAACATGACCGTCACCGCCTGATTACACAGGATGGACACGCATAGCGTCGTCACTGTCACCATCGCAGGGAATCGCCCAATCCGCCGGGCGAGGGCAGTCGCTTTTCTGTCCAACACATCGAGTGTCCCCGTCCCACGCAGAATACCAGCGCACATACTGGCAATGGACACAATGATATAGCTATTCATCATACTGAGGATGCCGCCACCGCCGAGTACCTGCTCCAGTGCTTCGTATTCGACATGATAGCCACGCCAAGCCATTGCCAGAATCTCCACCAACGAAAATCCCTGTAGAAAAAAGGCAATCGCGCCTGCCACGGTGATACTACATAACATGGAGATACGAATGGGAACCTTACACAATGGTAAGATAAACATTATTACGGCTGGGAGCAATGCTACCCACGAGATAGCAAAGGCATCCGTCATGGAGGTCAACACACTCGCATCCACACCCGTGATGGGGTGCGCAAAAGAGAGTACGGTGTATATCACAATCGTCAACAGCGTGGGAATCAGTCCTGTACGGAACATATTTTTGACATTGGTGTACAGTTCTGTTTCTGTTACGGTCGCCACCAAAACCGCCGCCGAGGACGCTGGTGAACAGCGGTCGCCAAAGTACACACCCGACAAAATAACACCAGCGGTAATAACAGGGTCGACACCGCCAGAGCGCGCAATCGCCATGAGGATAACCCCCATCGTACTACTCACACCAAAGGAAGTGCCCAAGACATAACTGAGCCCAGCGGAGAGCAAAAATGCCATGAGTAAAAATAGATGCGGTGTCACCAGTTCCATACCGCGTACGATGCAGAAGGCAATCGTACCACTGGCGCGCCAAAGCCCTGTGATGATGCCGATAAGAAACACGACCACCACCACAATCAAGCCCTTTTTCAGCTCTTTCCAAGCCATGTCCCACAGCTGACGATGGGAATAGCCCTGCCGTTTTCCATACCACCAGAACAAGAATAAGCCACCCAATAAGGCCCATGAAACATTCTGCCCTGTGAATAGACAGAGCAGAAGTAGTGCAAAAAAACCACCTGTACAAAGTGCCAACATCAGCGGTTCCCCTTGATGGTCAGCGTATAGTGACAACAGAGGCGGTCGAGGTCCTCGTCTGTAGCCGCGCCGATACGCAGTCGACCACCGCAGTCGTTACAAACCAAATCAATGGCGGCACCATGTACCTCCATCGCACAGCCCTTTGCTCCACAGGTACAGGAGATTCCATCGCGCGCCATAATATCACGCAGTTCGGACAGCACCTCATACATAATGACACTGTCGGTAAAGGTCGTTTCCTCGCCGTTCTTACTCTTTTTTACCGTGGTTGCCAGCTCACGCAAGGCAGATTCCACGCGGTAGACATCTCCGATATAGCAACAGAGCTGTCGTGTCTGGGGACAGGCCAAGCCCACCCCCTCTCCGTGTAATACCTGTTCGACACTGACTTCGGCGCGGTGTTCCTCGCCACACACACCACAGGGGGTTGTAATGCGGAAAGTTCTTCCGTCACTCTCCGCCGTCAGTTCACTCTTTCCACAGTCGCACACCACGGCAACAGCGGCGGCGCAGAGTGCAAATTCGGTGCGTTCCGCATAGACACTTTCCCCACAGGCGGGGCAGATATAGCCAAACGCGCGTTTTCTCTCAGCTGTCATAAAAATCCTCCCAATACAAAATTTGACTGTCCCGCTATTATACAATATCCGTTGGCAGTTTGCCAAGATTAACAGTGCAGGAAACCAAAAAAACCATCGTTGACGAAATGGGTTTTCTATGGCATAATTTCAGAGAATATTATAAAAAATGAGGTGCTGTATGGAACCGATTAAAAATAACAAAGAAGAACTCCCTCTGGAGTATTATACCGAGCGATACCAGACCACTGACCCCTATGAGATTGCCGAACGCTGTGCGTTGGCGTATGATGAAGAGAGCCGTACCTTTACTTTCCCCCTGCTGGGTGAGGAATATAAAATCACGCATCCCGACTTTATTGTCACGGGCACGCGTGTCCCCTCCAATGCCGAGCGCATCCTGTTCCTGCGCTATCTGCTGGATGGCAGAAGTGCTATGCCGAGTGGTCAGTATCTGCCCTACCGCGAGTTTCCTTGGGGCGAGGTGTATGTCCAGCAGTTCACAGGTCGTTGTATCATGCGCTATTCCTTCTCCTACGGCTTTAAGCCCGATTTCCTGCGTAAGATTATGGAGCATATGCCTGCCAAAGCACTGCCTAACAGCGATGTGGGCTATGAGGTAACGCTGATGCCTGGTCTGACCATGCAGTTCCTGCTGTGGGTTGGCGACGAGGAGTTCCCCCCCAATGCCCAGATTCTGTTCTCGGACAACTTCCGTCATGCCTTCTCCACCGAGGATATGGCCAACATCGGTGATATCGTCATCAGCCGTATGAAAGCCATCGGCCTCTCCCTGACCGCCAAAGCATAATATAATGGAGTGTTGCAAATGCAATTTGTAGCACTCCCTTAATTTTTTTGAAATCTTTGTGAAAGATATTGCAATTCCGAAAAATATGGTGTATGATGTCAGCGTCCGTGAGGGAAAACGCGGATAAAATTAAATAGGATTGGTAGAGTAAGTATTGCGCGTAAAGTGGCAAGTGGCTGGGAAGTCGCCCTCGCACGAAGGACCCCCGTGAAATAGGGTCTACGATGTAATACTGCATCCGCTACCGCACAACTTCGGATGTATTAAGTACCAATTCAAGGCGCGCACAGTGTCAAGAATTGGTATTTTTTCGTGCCGATACCGTGTGCAGTAGCTTCAATGCACCTACCTCCTACAACCCGCTTCGCCGGGAGAAGAAAAAGGAGGAAACGCATATGAAGCGTAACCAAAACAGCATTTTTTCCACTCGCAGATTGGTCCTTATGGCCGCACTGACCGCAATCTATATCGTCCTTATGGGCTTTTTGTCCCTGAAGGTCAGTGACACCCTTCGCATCAGCTTTGAAACAGTTCCCCTCGCGCTTGCCGGTATGTGGCTGGGGCCTGTGAGCGGTGTGATCGTGGCACTGGTGAGCGATTTTCTGGGAGCCGTCCTTTTCTATGGCAGCTGGTTTCCTCTCATCGGACTGGGGCCTGCGCTGTTCGCGGCTATGTGCGGCTGGGGCGTAAAATACGTATTCCGCAGCGATCTGTCTGAAACGAAGGACGCGTGGAAGGTGATCGTTATCACTGTGATCGCCGGTATCATTAACGCGTTCCTGATCGGTGTGGTCACGACAACGCTGTATCAAATGATTATCGTCGGCGCGGAGGGTACCTTTGGTGTGCTTGCTACGGCAAACTTCATGTCTCGTCTGGCGGGCAAGCCGATTGCGATCGCGGCCGTTTCTATTCTGACTGCCGTGGTCCACCGCACGGTCTATCAACCCGTGATCAGTCGCATCCTCCGTCGCGGGTAACAATATCTTAAAAAATAAAGAGAAAAGAAACAGGTAATTACTATGAATTACAATGAAGCTCTCGCATATATCCACAATGTCTGTTGGATGGGCAGCAAGCCCGGTTTGGAGCGTACCTTCTCCCTGCTGGAGAAACTGGGCAATCCCCAGAATGATCTGAAGTTTATCCACATCGGTGGTACCAACGGCAAGGGCTCTACCGCCGCTATGCTCTCCACCATTTTGGAGAAAGCTGGCTACCATGTCGGTCTGTACACCTCTCCTTTTATTGTGCGCTTTAATGAGCGTATGCAGATTGACCACGAGCAGATTGCCGACGACGAACTCGCCGCACTCACCGAGGAGATTCGCCCCTTCGCTGACGCAATGGAGGACAAGCCCACCGAGTTTGAACTGATTACCGCCCTTTCCATGCTCTACTTTGCACGCCACAAGTGCGATATCGTTGTGCTGGAAGTCGGCATGGGCGGCGAGTGGGATTCCACCAATGTCATTCATGCCCCCGAAGTCGCTATTCTCACAGCGATGGGTATGGACCATGTCCGCGAACTTGGCCCCACCATGGCCGATGTGGCGCGTGCCAAGGCTGGCATTATCAAGAACGGTTGCAGTGTCGTCAGCTACGGTGGCAACACCGAGGCAGATGCTGTATTTGCCGAGGTCTGTGCCGAACGCGGTGTTCCCCTGCGTACCCCCGATTTCTCTGCCATTGTCCCTGGTGAGTTTAATCTCGACGGTCAGTGGTTCAGCTACAAGAACTGGGAGAATATGACCATTCCTCTGGTGGGTCGCTATCAGATGAACAACGCCGCTGTCGTACTAGAAACGGTCGGCCTGTTGCGTGAAAAGGGCTGGAATATCTCCGACGAGCAGGTGCGTGAGGGTATGCGCCAGACACGCTGGCCCGCCCGCTTCGAGATTCTCCAGCGCGACCCCGTCTTTATCGTAGACGGCGGCCATAATCCCCACGGTATCCGCGCCACTGCGGATAGTTTGGAGCGTCTGTTCCCCAACCGCAAGTTTACCTTTGTCACAGGTGTTATGGCAGATAAGGATGTTGCGGAGATTCTGGGTCTGATTACCCCCCTCGCCGCCCGTTTCTTTACCGTCAAGCCCTGCAACCCCCGTGCGATGGATGCCGAGGTACTGGCAGAGCGTATCCGCGCCTTGGGCGTGGAGGCTACCGCCTGTGGCAGTGTGGCAGAGGGTGTCGCACGCGCCATCGAGGTCGAGGGCAAGGACGGTGTCGCCTGTGCGCTGGGTAGCCTGTACATGAGTGGCGAAGTCAAAGCGTGTTTCAACAAATAAGATAAAGAGGTACTATCATGGAGTTTATTTATAAAGGTCTTACTGCCGAGTTTACCCGCCACATTGTCACCGATGGCGAGGTGGATACCCAGGTGGAGCGTCTGCGCCAGCAGACCCCCAATGTCAAAGTGATTTCCGATCGTCCTGCCCAGAACGGCGACGAGCTGTTGCTCGACTACGCTGGTTTCTGCGACGGCGAGCAGTTCGCTGGTGGCACTGCCGAACAGCAGACCTTGGTGCTGGGTAGCGGTATGTTCATCCCCGGCTTTGAGGACCAGCTGATTGGTGTAAATACTGGTGACGAGGTGACGGTCCATGTCACCTTCCCCGAGCAGTACCATGCAGAGAATCTGGCAGGCAAAGCCGCCAAGTTCGAGTGCCGTGTCCACGAAATTCGTGAAAAGAACACCTACGACTTGGACGACACTTTCGCCCAGGCATTGGGTCTGGAGAGCTTTGAACAGCTGCGTAATGCGGTGCGTGAGAGCCTCCAGCGTTACACCGACGAGCGCGGCCAGATGGATGTGGATGACCGTCTGATTCGTCAGGCCGCCCAGACACTGCCCTTCACCCCCACCGAGGAAGAAGTGGAGAATGCGATGGACGAGCAGATGGACGCGCTGGCCGCACAGCTGGGTCAGCAAGGTCTGAGCCTTGAGATGTACGCACAGTTCACAGGTAAGGAAATTGCAGACCTGCGCGAGGAGCAGCGTGGTGAGGCCAGAGAGAATTTGCGTATCCGCACCGCTATCGAGAAGATTGTGGAGTTGGAGAACATCACCGTCAGCGACGAGGAACTGGCTGTAGGTGTCACTGAGGTTGCCAACCAGAATAATCTGACCCCTGAGCAGATGGAGCCCTACATCAGCGACGAACTGCTGGACGCTATCAAGCGCAGTGTGGAACTGAAAAAGGCAATGGCCATCGTGCGCGAGAACGCCGTTTTGACCGAAAAAGCCTAATATACACCACGGAGGCGTGTTGCTATGTGCAATGCGCCTCCTTTTTTATCCCACTGCAAGAAATGCAGAAAAATGCGTCCTTTTTTGTCGAAATGCCGATTTTTTGCGATTTCAACAGGATAAAACACCGATTTGACAGTGAAATTTCGTGAAAAGTTACATTCAGATTGCATAAACATTCACTTTTTGCATTTTGTACGGATAAATCAAAGCAATTCAACCCCAAAAATACAAAAAATTTTATAAAATTTCGCTGTTACCTGTTGACTTATTTTGCCTTTAGTGGTACAATGAAATTGTTCCGTTAAAACATTAACGAAGTTTGTTGCGTATTTTTGTACAAAATGCACAACACACAATGAAAACAAACCCCCGAGGGTATGAAAAACCCCGGGTAAATTAAGGAGGAGATTCCAATGGCAATCAATTTTGTTGATGGCAAGTATGTGGACGAGAAGGGCCATGTCAAGCTGGACCCCACCGTTTACGCCGACTGGCAAATCGCCGAGGAGGCTGAGAAGACTCTGCCATCTGTCGATTTCTTCCGTGAGAAGCTGGGCCTGCTGCCCGAGGAAATCATTCCCTACGGCAAGACCCCCAAGATTGACTTCATCAAGGTTATGAACCGCCTGAAGGACAAGCCCGACGGTAAGTTCATCGAAGTCACCGCTGTTACCCCCACCCCCTTCGGTGAAGGTAAGTCCACCGTTTCTCTGGGCCTGATTGAGGGTCTGGGTTACATCGGCAAGAACGCTGGTGGCGCACTGCGTCAGCCTTCCGGCGGCCCCACCATGAATGTTAAGGGTACTGCAGCAGGTGGCGGTAACGCTCTGCTGATGCCCATGACCGAGTTCTCTCTGGGTCTGACTGGTGACATCAACGACATCATCAACGCTCACAACCTGGCAATGGTCGCTCTGACTGCTCGTATGCAGCACGAGCGCAACAACACCGACGAGTGGCTGGAGAAGAAGGGCCTGCGCCGTCTGGACATCGACCCCAAGCGCGTCGAGATGGGCTGGGTTATCGACTTCTGCGCACAGTCCCTGCGTAACATCATCATCGGTATCGGCGGCCGTCTGGACGGCTTTATGATGGAGTCCAAGTTCGGTATCGCTGTTGGTTCCGAGCTGATGGCTATTCTGGCTGTTGCTAAGGACCTGAAGGACCTGCGCGAGCGTATCGGCAAGATTGTTGTCGCTTACAGCCGTACTGGTGAGCCTGTCACCTGCGAGGATTTGGATGTTGCTGGCGCAATGGCTGCTTGGATGCGTAATGCTATCAACCCCACCATGTGCTACTCCGTCGAGCATCAGCCTGTTCTGATTCACGCTGGTCCTTTTGCTAACATTGCTATCGGTCAGTCCTCCGTTATCGCTGACCGTCTGGCTCTGAAGCTGTTCGACTACCATGTCACCGAGTCTGGCTTCGCCGCTGATATCGGTTTCGAGAAGTTCTGGAATGTTAAGACCCGTCTGTCTGGTCTGACTCCCAATGTCTCTGTTCTGGTTGCTACCGTCCGCTCCCTGAAGATGCACGGCGGCGGCCCCAAGGTCACTCCTGGCGCACCCCTGCCCAAGGAGTACAAGGAGGAGAACCTGGAGCTGTTGGAGAAGGGTACTTGCAACCTGTTCCACCATGTCAACACCATCCGCAAGTCTGGTATTCAGCCCGTTGTCTGCATCAACCGCTTCTACACCGATACCGATGCTGAAATCGCTCTGCTGAAGAAGCTGTGCGCTGAGCGCGGTGTCCGTTGCGCTGAGTCCAACCACTGGCGTTTCGGCGGCGAGGGTGCTGCTGAGCTGGCTCGCGTTGTTGTCGAGGCTTGCGAGGATCCCGTCGAGATCAAGTTCCTGTATGATCTGGAGATGCCCCTGCGTCAGCGCGTTGAGCTGATTGCTAAGGAAGTCTACGGTGCTGACGGCGTTATCTGGCAGCCTCTGGCTGTTGAGAAGGCCGAGCGTTTTGAGAAGGATCCCAAGTACGCCGACTACTGCACCATGATGGTCAAGACCCACCTGTCCCTGTCCGACGATCCCACCAAGAAGGGCGTTCCCACCGGTTGGAAGCTGACCATCCGCGACATCCTGGAGTACGGCGGCGCTAAGTTCCTGTGCCCCATGGCTGGTACCATCTCCATGATGCCCGGCACCGCTGCTGACCCCGCTTACCGCCGTGTCGACGTCGACGTCGAGACCGGCAAGGTTTCCGGCCTGTTCTAATTCCTAATCCCCAAGGCACAGGCGGGCACCCGCCTGTGCCTTTCATGGCTTATTCGGAGCAACCTTATGCGTAGCAAGGAGGTTAGTATGACTAAGCAAGAAATCCTCGAATTTATTGAGGAAATGGGACACATTGGCGATATTTGGACAGAAGACCAAGTCAAAGATGTGTATGGTGATATGACATTATGTGAGGCTCTCAACCATCGTAAACCCCTTGTTGATATGCACCTCACCAATCTCTACAAAGCTTTCACTGCCAGCAAAGGAGAATGACCTAATGGAAAAAGACTTTATGCGTGAGTTCGCAGATGATGTCTATCAGGCACGACCTGGTCAGGACAACGACCATCCTACTTGCCCCAGATGCGGTGGTCAAATGTCTTTCCACGGAGATGATTTACCCATCGGAGAAGGTTACTGGGATTGCGATGGCTGTGACTTCTCTTTTACCGAGGACGAACTTGACGAATATATCGATTAAGTAATTGCTAATATTACACCTTATCGAAGGAGATACATAATTATGGATATGACTCTGGCTACCTGCCGCGAATTCGTTTCCGTTCTGGCCTCTGACGCTCCCGCCCCCGGCGGCGGCGGCGCTGCCGCTCTGGTCGGTGCCATCGGCACCGCTCTGGGCAACATGGTCGGCTCCCTGACCGTCGGCAAGAAGAAGTATGCCGCTGTCGAGGCTGAGATCATCGAGCTGAAGGCCAAGTGCGACGCTCTGCAGAAGGAGCTTCTGGACCAGGTCGAGGCTGACGAGGTCAACTTCCTGCCCCTGGCCAAGGCTTACGGCATCCCCAAGGATGACCCCAACCGTGACGCCATCATGGAGGAGGCCACCATCATCGCCTGCTCCACCCCCATGAAGATCATGGAGCTGTGCTGCGAGGCCATCGGCTACATCAAGGTCTTCGCCGACAAGGGCAGCCGTCTGGCCGTCTCCGACGCCGGCTGCGGCGCCGTCTGCTGCAAGGCCGCCCTGCAGGCCGCTTCCCTGAACGTCTTCATCAACACCAAGACCCTGAAGAACCGCGAGGTCGCCGAGGAGATGAACGCCAAGGCTCTTGGCATGATGGCCGAGTACGGCGCCATCGCCGACGAGATCTTCGCATCTGTGAAAGCTGGCTTCGGTGTTTAATTGAGATATTAGATAAAAGATATTAGATATTAGATATGTTTGTTTATAGCCTATCTAATATCTCCTATCTTATATCTTATATCTTCCACTCATTTTACTATTATATTGGAGGATACATATTATGGCTAAGAGACTGCTTGGCAAGGAAGTCAACGAGGCACTGGTTGCCGCGCTGCAGACCCGTACCGCCGCCCTGCGCGAGAAGGGCATCACCCCCACCCTGGGCATCGTCCGTCTGGGCGAGAACCCCTCCGACCTGTCCTACGAGAAGGGCGC
>JAZOVU010000036.1:0-21474 GCA_045658885.1 Candidatus Pelethomonas sp.
GAGTATCAGGGGATTGGGTATCGACATTTACCCAGCAAGTGGAATTTCACCACTCTAATCGATTTAACAGTTAAACAACTTTCGTTGTTCCGCTAACTTGTTTTCCTTTCGGAAGTGTTTCGTCAGCGAACAAGTCGCACGCCCTATTGTAATATTCCACCCAATACCTTTTTGCCTACTAACAGTATAAAGTGCCGTTATAAAGTCAGATTCATATGATTTCTTCTCCGCATACGATATCGCGCGTTGGAATAATAACCAAAGATTATCAATATCATCACTTCCCCGTTTCCCATAATCCAGGTAGAAACGCCAATTAAAAAGGCGCGGGATTTTTTCAAAATTTGTCGGTACAGTCGATTTAATAGCAAATAATTTCTTAATTTGCGACAAAATAGCTATCTTATTTGCGTCTGTTATGTTTCCATTAAAAAGACCAAATACTGTGAACGGGTCGATATCGACAATCTGGTTGTCTTTTTCCAAGCTCGGTAACTTCAAACTTGTATTGATATATATTTGCTTAATTTTTTTTACTAATCTTGCTCTGTCATATCTATATTGCAACAGCACAGTTGCAAATTCGGAGTAAAACTCCGTCCATGCAAAATTACTCATACGATTTTCCTATCTCTCTACATCGTATTTAGTATTGTTCCAAGAACACCTCGCCACAGGTACTCGTTAGGTACAAATCGGCGGTACCGTCGCCGTAGGAAGTGGTAAATTCTCCCTCTGCGCAGATATCCAGCCATCCACTGTACAGTGTACTACTCACACCCGAAAATTGCAAGTCAAACCCCAAGTCCACAGGAATGGTAATGGTCATATGTCCGCTGATACTTTCTGCACGCAGAGAACGGAGTGTACTGTCGAAATCAAACAGTACTGCACCAGAAACGGAGTCAAATTGCACATCGTTCATCGAGCCAATGAGGGTCACACCGCCACTGATGGTAGAGATAACGGCAGTATCAAAACAACCGTTGATATCCAGATATCCCGAAACGGTGGAAGCGTGCAAAAACGAGGCATTGACATCATACAGCATCACATCCGCCGATTCTACACCAATCCGCAGTTCCTCCAATTTTCTCTGGGCAAAGGCACTTGGCAAACAGATACTCAGAGAGTCGGTATCCTCGTCCGTGTACTCGATTTTCAGCGTACCGTCCGCTTTTGTCCACTGCATACTGCTCGAACCGTATTCAAAAACACCAATCTCATCCTCGTCCCAAACTTCAAAAACGACAGAACCATTTGCCCAAGCCACATCGAGCGTATGGATACCATAGGTATCAAACATGGTACAGTTTTCATCCACATTGACAATCGGTTCATCCGAATAGTCCACTGCCGTTTCCTGTTCAACTACCACGGTATCGCTCCGCACCATCACACTACCAGCAAACGGAAAAGACAGTCCTATCAACGCACAGACTGACACGACAGCTACGGCACAAATCGACAGCGCAGTAATGCCGAGCCACTTGCCCTCTGTACTCTTTTTGACAGGTTTCGGCGTGGTATACACTTCCCCAAGGATACGCCGTGCAATCACATCCACGCGCTCCATACTCTCCACCGCTTCTTCCTCGGTCATCCCGTCTTCCATGCGGTCGGTCATCATTTCCGCGTAGTAGACAAGGTAATCATACGACTGTTTCTTCGGCAACGGAGAAAGTCGACGGTCCAATTCCGACAAAAATTCAGCTCTCGTCATAATTTGAACACTCCTTTACAAGGTGATACATCCGTTCTATTTCCGTCCAACTGGCTAAAAACTCATCGGTCTGGCGAATCCCCTGTTCCGTAATACGATAAAACTTCCGCAGTCGTCCATTGTGTTCGACAGAGTAGACCGTGAGTGCGCCACTTGATTCTAGTCTACGCAAAATAGGGTATAAAGTCGATTCTGATATGTCAACATACTGGGACAAATCTTTGATAATCTGGTAGCCGTAGGAATCGCTACGGCGCAACAAGGCGAGTACACAGGCATCCAACAGGCCCCGCTTCAATTGTGGGTCAATCACAAGAATACCCCCTTTCATATAATACTATATATCGCACAGTATCATTTGTCAAGAAAAAGGAGTGTCACAACGGATAGTTTGCAACACTCCTTATCGGCTTTATTTAAGATTGCAGGGTAACTTCCACGACGGTGTCAATTTCGTCGGGGAGAATTGGGTCAAGCCCCAAATCAGCAAAGACGATATCGGGGTAATCGCTATGCACCCAACTGGTAGAAATGGGGATTTCCGCGCCTGTTGCAAGGTAACGCACGGCAGAAATTTGCTCCTTTTTCAGACCAATCAACGGCAGAGGCCCAATCGCGTTTTCGTAGATATGGAAGTACAGCTTCTCTCCCTTGGCAGTAATGCGTCCGTACTCTGGCTTCGGCAAAGAACTTTTCCCACAGCCGTAAATACTCGCGCTGTTCTCACGCATCCACGCACCGATGGCATCCAGACGCTCTAAGGACTCCTTGGGAATCGCGCCACGCGCATCGGGGCCGACATTCAACAGCAGGTTTCCGCCCTTAGACACGCACTCCACCAACTTTTTAATCAGCATGGTAGAACTTTTGAAGAAACGGTCAGTACTACAGTAGCCCCAGTGGTTATTCATCGTCACACACGCCTCCCAATAGAGGTCGTTCCCGTTGACATCCTGAATCCCATGGGGGGGAATCATCTGCTCAGGGCTGACAAAATCGCCGTGGTATGGTGTGGGATTGCCAGTGGCGAGAGAACCATATCCCTCTCCGCTGACCTCAAGGCGGTTGTCGATGATAATATCCGACTGCAACAGGCGCACCATATCCACCAGCTCCGTGGCGCGCCACTTCTCTCCTCGCATATCGCCGTAGGAAAAGTCGAACCACAGAATATCCAACTTGCCGTAGTTCGTACACAGTTCACGCACCTGTCCGTGCATCTCGTCCAGATAGCGGTCAAAATCTCGGTTCTCATTGTGATACGCAGGATTATCGCGCATCGGATGATGATTGTCACCATAGTGGGGAAAATCGTCGTGGTACCAGTCCAGAATGGAGAAGTACAGACCGACTTTCAACCCCTCGGCACGGGCGGCGGCGGTAAAATCAGCCACAATATCACGACCCAGTTTGGTATTGGTGGATTTGAAATCGGTATACTTGCTGTCAAACAGGCAGAAACCATCGTGGTGCTTGGCAGTCAGAACGATATATTTCATGCCTGCGTTTTTGGCGGCTCTGACCCATTTGGTCACATCGTAATCCACGGGGTTAAACTCGTGGAAATACTTCATGTAGTCCTCTTTGGGCATCCGTTCCGTACTGCGTACCCACTCGCCGCGCGCTGGGATAGCGTACAAGCCCCAGTGGATAAACATACCGAAGCGCGCCTCACGGTACCACGCCATGCGGTGTTCATAATCTTCTCGACAAAATTGGTACACGCTTTCTTTCACCCCTTTGTATTCGTGTTAGTAAGCATCACTTGATGTTGTACAGTTCCGAGAACTTCTCGGTCAGATAAGTGGTATAGATGGTGGGGTCGAATGCACCACAGGCATTCTCGATAATCTGTGCAGGCTCGTACACACTGCCGTGCTTATGAATCTTTTCCTGCAACCAAGCGGAAATAGCGGTCAAGTCGCCCTTTCTCATATCGCCCTGTACATCCAGCTCCTGCTCCATATTCTTACACATCTGTGCGGCATAGGCACTGCCCAGCGCATAGGATGGGAAGTACCCAATCATGCCACCAGACCAGTGGGAATCCTGTAGACAACCGTGGGTATCATCGGGCACATCTACGCCCAGATACGCCTTGTACAGTCTGTTCCACTCGGCAGGGATATCCTTGACAGCCAATGTACCACCAATCAACTGCTTCTCAATCTCATAGCGCACAGCAACATGGAGGCAGTAGGTCAACTCGTCAGCCTCCGTGCGAATCAGAGAGGGCTGTGCCTTATTGACGGCGCGATACATCTGCTCCGCGGTGACATCTTTCAACTGCTTAGGGAAAAACTCCTGCATCTTGGGGAAGATTGCCTCGATAAATGCACGAGAACGGCCGACGATGTTCTCATAGAAGCGCGACTGACTCTCATGGATGCCCATAGAGGACGCAGAGGACAGTGCCGTATACTGCAACTCCTGTCCAATGCCCAGCTCATACTTGGCATGGCCACCTTCGTGAATCACGGAGTACATCGAATCCACCAGATTATCCTCGGTATAGTTGGTGGTAATACGGACATCCTTGCAGTTGAAACCGAGGGTAAACGGATGTTCCGTTTCGCCAATGGTGCAGTGGGCGCGGTCCAGTTGCAACACTTCCATCAGATAGTCAGAGAATTTACGCTGTGTTTCGATGGGATAGTGCAGATGGACAAAAGAATCATCAATCTGTTCTGTCTTGCCAATGGCGTGAATCACAGGAACCACACGCTCACGGATAGCGGCGAAGAAAGTATCCAGATACTCCGTGGTCAAACCGCGCTCATACTCGTTCAGCAGGGCATCGTAGGGGGCTTTGGTGCTGTCGTAATAACCAGCAAACTTAATGTTAAACGCAATAATCTTTTCCAACAGGGGGCAGAACAGGGCAAAGTTATTTTCTTCCTTGGCACGGTGCCAGACATCCCCTGCTTCGTTGGTCAGGACAGCGTACTCCATATACTCCTCGGCAGGAATCCGCGTCAACTGGCGATAGTTACGCGCCAACAGCTCCACCTGACGATTCTGGTGTGCGGTCAATTCATCCTTGTGTTCTGCGAGAAATTCCAGCAGTTCTCCGACCTCTGGTGCGGAAAATACCTTATGCTGTTCCCCAGCGAGAATACCCAGGGCAATACCGCGCCCCTCGGCGGTATCGCGCGGTGCAACTGTCACACCGTCCAGATATAGCGCGGAGGTTGCGCTGTTATACGCATACAATTTCTTTTGCAGTGTGGCAAGTTGCTCCAATGCAAGCTTCAGTTCCATATAATATTCCTCATTTTCCTTACAATATGTGTCATGGTGCTATTCATTTTTCCGAACATCAACCTTCCAGCAGATAGGCCAACAGGAGGTCGGTCGTGGCATTCAGACCATCTACATGGGTGCGCTCTCTGCCGTGGCTACAGTAGACCGCCATACCGAACGCACCTGCTTTTAGGTTGTTGCCTGCGCGCAGGGCGGCACTCGCATCCGTACCATAGCGGTAGAAGATATCCACCGCGTGTTGAATCCCCGCCTTCTCTGCCAGTGCAATCAGTCGGCTGGTCAACTCATAGTCATACGGCGTTGCGTTGTCCTTACAGCAGATGCTCACGCTACGCTCATCGCCCTCGTAGTCAGGACCAATCAAGCCGATGTCGATAGCGACAAACTCGCTCACGCCCTCAGGGATATAAGTGCCACCCATACCAATTTCTTCGCCGTAGGGGAACGCAAAAATCGTGCGGTACTTGGGCTTGATATTATTCTCAGTCAGATATTTTATAGCGGTAAACGCACAGGCAACCGCCGCTTTATCATCGATGAAACGGCTCTTGAGGTAGCCGTTCGGGGTCACATCACAGCGAGGGTCAACACTGACCATATCGCCGTGGCGAATCCCCAGCGCGATAACATCGTCACGGGACTTCACAGGCTCGTCCAACAGAATCATCATATGCGCCTCATCACGGGGCTGTTCGCGTGCATCGTCAAACACATGGACGGAGTGGGACTGTGCGGTGAGCAGACCTGTATAGGAACGGCCATCGCGTGTGTGGATGGTAACGGTTTCGCCCTCGGCACTGTGGAAGTTGATACCGCCTAACTGGCGCACACGAATCGTACCACTCGCATCAATCCGACGCACAATCATACCGATGGTATCCAGATGGGCACCAATCATCACTGTTTTTCTGTTGTCCTCGCCATCGAGGGTAATATACGCAGTACTTTTGTTGTCGTAAGTCACTTCCAGACCAAAGCGCGCCGCAATCTTTTCTATTACGGGGTTCATCTGGACATAGTAACCGACAGGACTGGGAACAGATACGACTTCACGGAAACAGTCGAGGGTAAAATTAGGGTCATAAGAATATTGCACGACAAAATTTCTCCTTATTTTGTTCTTTGTTAAGAAAGGGATTATCGCAAACCCTTTTGCAATAACCCCTCTCTTGAAAACTTGTATTAAAACTCTGCGGTGCCCACCGTTCTGGGATGGGGCAAAACATCGCGGATGTTGCTGACACCCGTGAGGTACATCACCATACGCTCAAAGCCGAGGCCGAAACCTGCGTGGCGGCAGGAACCATAGCGGCGCAAATCGCAGTACCACCAGTAGTCCTCGGGGTTCATGCCCAGTTCTTTGATACGCGCCTCAAGAATCTCAATGCGCTCCTCACGCTGGCTACCACCGATAATCTCACCGATACCGGGAACCAGACAGTCGGTAGCAGCAACGGTCTTTCCGTCGTCATTCAAGCGCATATAGAACGCCTTGATTTCCTTGGGATAATCGGTCACGAACACAGGCTTCTTGAACACCTGCTCGGTCAGATATCGCTCATGCTCGGTCTGCAAGTCGCAACCCCATTCGACCTTATAATCAAACTTGTCGTTGTTCTTCTTCAGAATCTCAACGGCATCGGTATAGGTTACACGGCCGAAGTCGGAGGAAGCAACATGGGACAGACGCTCAATCAGACCCTTATCCACAAAGCTGTTGAAGAATGCCATCTCATCGGGGCACCTCTCCATGACCGTGTTGATTACGAACTTAATCATTGCCTCTGCAATCTCCATATCGCCCTGCAAATCGCAGAATGCCATCTCAGGCTCAATCATCCAGAACTCAGCGGCATGACGCTGGGTATTGGAGTTTTCAGCACGGAAAGTAGGACCGAAGGTATAGACATCACCGAATGCCATGGCGAAGTTCTCTGCATTGAGCTGACCGGAAACGGTCAAGTTGGCACTCTTGCCAAAGAAGTCCTCGGTAAAGTCGATGGAACCATCCTCTTTTCTAGGGAGGTTGTTCAGGTCCATGGTCGTGACCTGGAACATCTCGCCTGCACCCTCACAGTCACTGGCGGTGATGATGGGGGTATGCACATACACAAAGCCACGGTCCTGGAAGAAGGTGTGGATGGCATGGGCGGCGACAGAGCGTACACGGAACACTGCGGAGAACAGGTTGGTACGGGGACGCAGATGTGCAATAGTACGCAGGTACTCCACGCTATGACGCTTCTTCTGCAGGGGGTATTCGGGAGAGGAAACGCCCTCTACCACAATGCTCTCCGCCTTAATCTCCAGAGGCTGTTTTGCCTCGGGAGTCAATACGACAGTTCCCTTGACAATGAGTGCCGCACCGACATTCTGGGAGGCAATCTCCTTATAGTTGTCCAACACATTGGCATCCATAACCACCTGCAAATTCTTGAAGCAGGAACCGTCATTCAGCTCAATAAATCCGAAAGTTTTCATATCACGGATGGTGCGCGCCCAACCGCCCACGGTCACAGTCTGGTCAGCATAGTGCTGACTGTCGGCAAAGATTGCCGCAACTTTAATCTTGTCCATATCTTTTCACCTGCATTTAGTATAATATTTGGGTGCAATTATCCACAGTAGTGGTATTATACCGCCCCTGCGTTTTTTTTACAAGTGCTTTTCCCTGTTCTTTCTCGATATTTCCGCCAAGAATTTGTAGCTTTATCTTGACACCGTTCGGCACCTCGCCTATACTATAAACTAAAGATTATTTTGTAAATTTATGTTTAGGAGGTGGCAGAATGACACAGCGCGAGCGTCAACTTCTGCGCTGGATTGAGGAGAACCCTATGATTTCTCAACAGGAGTTAGCTGAAAAAGCAGGCATCACTCGTTCCAGCGTGGCGGTACACATTTCCAACTTGATGAAAAAGGGGTATATCACGGGTAAAGGATATATTGTCCATTCCGCACCGTATATGGTGGTCATCGGTGGTGTTACATTGGAAATCGGCGGATACGCAAGCGCACCACTGGAGGACAAATGTGCCAATGCTGGGACAGTACAAATGCGGTTGGGCGGTACTGGGCGCAACATTGCACATAATCTCAAGCTTTTCGGCATCGACACCTACCTCATCACCGCACTTGGGAGTGACATCGCCGCACAGCGCATTACGACATCATGCAACGAACTAGGTGTCCACATCAGTCGCTCCCTCACCCTACCCAGTGTATCGACTTCCACGACGCTCTTTCTTGCAAACCCTAATGGGGAGATAGCACTGGCCGTCAACGATGCTAGGATTTACGACCACCTCACCCCCTCTTTTTTAGCTTCTCACCTGCCATTCCTCAACAATGCGCATATACTGGTTATCGACACCAATCTTCCCACGACAACTATTGAATGGCTCGTAGAAAATTGTCATGTTCCCATCTTTGCCGATACCGTTTCCACCGACAAGTCTGAAAAACTACGAGGGGCTCTCCACCGCATACATACCATCAAAGCAAACCGTGCGGAAGCAGAGAAGCTGTCTGGCATTCCCCTAACCAGTCGCAACAATATCGAACGCGCGGCGGATGTGTTACTGGCGACGGGATTGCGCCGTATTTTCATTACCCTCGGTGCAGATGGTGTCTTTGCCGCCGACCACCGCAACCGCTGTCTTTTGCCGTGTTTGCCAGCCAAAGTTGTCAATGCCAAAGGCTGTGGGGATGCTTTCTTAGCGGCCGTGGCATGGGCTTTTCCAGAGGGTACAAGCCTAGAAAACACTGTATACGCTGGGCTCGCCGCATCCTCCATCGCCATCGAGAGTGATGATATCGTCAATCCCTCTCTCTGCGCCACACAGGTTCACCAGCGCAGTGCTGCTGGCCGTGTGCGCTTCCAATATCCGCGCTAATGAATCATACGGTATACTATACCAAACAAAAATGATAGCAAAAGAGGTAAATCAATATGCCACAGTTTCCTTCTATTGTATGGATGATTGTAGGTATTTATCTGCTCATTATCAACGGTGTCGCGCTGTTTCAGATGTGGTGGGACAAGCGTTGTGCCAAGAAAGATGCACGGCGCATCCCCGAAAAGCATCTATTCCTCTCCGCGATTTTGGGCGGAAGTATCGGTGCTATCGTAGGAATGCAGTGGTTTCGCCACAAGACAAAGCACTGGTATTTTGTCGTAGGTATGCCTGCGATTTTGGTCGTGCAGATTGCCCTCGTGTTGTTG
This sequence comes from Candidatus Pelethomonas sp., assembly GCA_045658885.1. Lineage (GTDB taxonomy): Bacteria > Bacillota > Clostridia > Oscillospirales > Oscillospiraceae > Pelethomonas. The sequence goes on from JAZOVU010000036.1 coordinate 9,213, forward strand.
GTGCTCTTTCTCTAAAACTTCCCACGCCGAAAGAGAACAGGTGTTGCATTCTACCACCGTATATGCTAAAATAAGACAACTTACTGCAACGGAGGGCTAAGTATGCCACGAAAAACAACAATGACGGACCAAATCTACGAGTATCTCCGCCGTGTCATCCCAGCGCAGGGCTATGCCCCCTCCGTACGAGAGATTGGTGAGGCGGTGGGGTTAAAATCCCCCTCCACGGTTCACTTCCACCTCAAGCGGTTACAGGAGCGTGGCCTGATTGCCAAGAATGACGGCAAAGGACGTACCCTTGTTCTGACCGAGCGCACCACCCCTAACCGTATCCCTATTTTGGGCGATGTCGCCGCAGGTGTGCCCATTCTGGCACAGGAATATCTCGACGACTACCTGACCTTTGACGGCAATTGTACCGATGGCGAGTATTTCGCCCTGCGTGTACGAGGGGAATCTATGCAGAATGTGGGAATTCTGTCGGGGGATTTGGTTGTAGTGCATCGACAACAGACCGCCAACCACGGTGAGATTGTTGTTGCCCTCTTGGACGATGAAGCCACCGTCAAGCGTCTTTCCTGCCAAAACGATACGGTATGGTTGTTACCCGAAAATGATGCCTACCAACCCATTGACGGCACAAATGCCACCATCCTTGGCAAAGTTACCACCGTCATCCGCAATTACCACTGATTGTTATTTGACCAAGCGGTGTCCGAAGCGTATCGGGCACCGTTTTTTTCCGTAGACTTCCCCTCAATTTTGTGATATATTTTCTGTACCAAACTGGAAAGGAGAGAAGTGCGTGACCAAAAAACTTTTTTGGGAGGCAATGTTAAAATTTGCCTTGGGTGTCCTGTTACTTGGAATCCTAATTTTTTTACCAGCTGGCACACTCCACTATTGGAATGGGTGGTTATTCATGGGGATTTTATTTATCCCGATGTTTTGTGCTGGGCTTGTGATGATGGTCAAAAGTCCTGACCTGTTACGCAAACGCCTACAGGCCAAGGAAACCGAACTAGCGCAACAATGGGTTATTAAGCTCAGTGGTCTAATGTTCTTACTCGGATTTATCACCGCAGGACTGAATGTTCGATTTTCGTGGTCTGTGTTACCCAAGTCGATTGTCTGGGGGGCTACGCTAGTATTTCTCGTAGCGTATCTCCTCTATGCGGAAGTGTTGCGTGAAAATCAGTACTTATCCCGTACCATCGAGGTACAGGAAAACCAAAAAGTCATTGACACAGGGCTGTATGGCATTGTGCGCCACCCCATGTACAGTGCAAGCATCCTGTTATTTCTATCCATGCCGTTGGTACTCGGTTCTCTCCCCTCGTTTTTCATTTTTCTGGTCTATCCTGTTCTGATTGCCAAGCGCATTGCCAATGAGGAGCAGGTCTTAGCGCGCGAATTAAACGGCTACACAGCCTATCAACACAAAGTCAAGTACAAACTCATCCCTTGGATTTGGTGAGGAAAAACGGAGTATACCATCATGTCAAAACAAGAACTATTATCTCCGCACTGTGACGAACAGCGCGTTTTAGAACTGGCGATGGAGATGGGGCAGATTCTTCTGCAAAGTGGCGCGGAGATTTTCCGTGTCGAGGACACCATGCGCCGTATCTGCACCCATTTTGCGGTAGAAACCTGTAATTTTTTCGTCATGGGCAACGGCATTTTGTCCAGCACGAACTCGAATGAGCGACCACTCGCCAAGGTGCGCTATATTCCTGTTAAAGGCGCGCGGTTTGACCGCATTGTTGCCATCAACCAGCTGTCGCGTGAGATTGCCGCAGGCAATTGCGAGGATATCGCAGAGATTGAGCGACGCGTGGCGGAGATTAAGAACTTACCCGCTGTCCCCAACTGGCTCTGCCACCTCGCATCCGCTGCTGCGGCGGCGAGCTTCTGTGTGTTATTCGGGGGCGGCTGGGCAGATACCTTAACCGCTTTCGTCGCTGGGTACTTACTGTATGTCTTTCTCTTGCACCCTGGTCAGCACATCAGCAAAATTTTTTCAAACATCTGTGGTGGTGCAATTATCACCATTCTCTGTCTTCTCTCGTATCGGGTCGGGTTTGGGCAAAATCTCGCCCACATGATAAGCGGTGCGATTCTCCCACTTGTCCCCGGTGTCGCCTTCACCAACGGCATCCGTGATATCGGCGGTGGGGATTATCTCTCAGGCACGGTGCGCCTGTTGGACGCATTCTGGACTTTTCTCTGTCTGGCCATTGGTGTCGGTGTGGTATTCGGTCTCTATCAGCGCATGACAGGAGGGATGATTCTATGATACCAATGTTGCTCGAGCTCATTCCTGCGGCGATTGGCACGGTAGCATTCGCCATTTTGTTCTGTATCCCCAAAAAGTACTATCTCTACTGTGCGCCGATTGGGGCGGCAGGGTGGTTTCTCTACCGTGTCCTGACGGAGATGGCAAATGCGGGTGTCTTTGAGGCAACTTTCCTCGCCACCGCACTGGTTGTGCTACTCTCCCGTTTCGTAGCAGTCGCTGACCACTGCCCCGCCACGGTCTTTGTCACCGCAGGCATTTTCCCACTTGTCCCTGGTGCAGGTATCTACTGGGCGTGTTACTACCTTGTGACCAGTCAATTTGAGCAGGCAGGCTCCACAGGTCTTTCTGCGTTGCAATCTATCATCGGCATCGTGCTGGGTATCGTGTTTATCTTTGAACTGCCGCACAAATTTTTCAAAATTCCAAAACGCTCGAACAAATAACGGAGGGTGTCGCGTTCTGCGACACCCCTTTCTCATTGGATGGTATTATGAGTACACTTCTCGTCTGTGTCCGACCGTCAGTGCCAAAATAATCAACTCGTTATCTTGAATTTCGCACAGGAGACGGTAATCTCCGATTCGATACCGCCACTGACCGCTTCTATTGGCGGTCAAGCCCTTTCCGTGCTGTCTTGGGTCGGTGCAGTCCATCAGATTTTTTTCAATCCACGCTTTTATCATGCGTTGGGTATAGCGGTCCAGTTTCCGAAACTCCCTATCAAATCGGTCTGTGGTCGCAACACGGTATTTCATAAATCCAGTTCCTTCCAAAGTTCGGTGATAGGACGGCTTTTTTTGCCACTGTTTACATACTCGTGGTAGGCATCCTCTGCCACCACGATATCATATTCTTCCTCGATTTTTTCAAACAGTGCTTTCTTAAACGCTTCCCCTAATGACATGGCATGAAGTTTTGCATAACTTTCGGCAAGGCTCTTTTCTTCGGCAGAAAGTCTAATGGAAAAACTCATAGAACCCCTCCCTTCCTTTGTATTACATTGTACTACACCACACATCAAAAGTCAACCGCTTCTCTTGCGAAAATTTTGCCTCCTTCTGATGCGATAGCTTTATGAAGTTGTACTTTCCGCGGGGCACTGTTTCCCTGTGTGGTCCATATAATAGTCCCCTGTCAGTAATAATTGCGAGATAGGGACGACGGTATAGCCGTTTTGCTTGAAAAATTCGAGAATCGACGGCAGTGCCTCTGGGGTATGGAGCGCGGCGTTGTGGAACAGGCAGATGGAGCCAGACTGCACTTTCCCTGTCACACGCTTCGTAATCTCGGTAGCAACGAGGTCTTTCCAATCCAGACTATCCACATCCCACTGAATCGGTTCCATGCCCATCGAGCGAATGGCGGCAATCACATGGTCGTCATACTCGCCATACGGACAGCGAATCAAGGTCGGGCGCACGCCAGTGATGGCTTCGATTTTATCGTTACAGGCATTGACATCTGCGATAATCTCCTCTGCGCTCAAGCTGTTATAGTGTGCGTGGGTATTGCTGTGATTCATAATCTCGTGTCCCGCCTCATGCAGGGCGCGGACGGATTCGGGGTATTTCTCGACCCACTCCCCCACGACAAAAAAGGTTGTTTTGACACCGTACTGTGCGAGAATATCAATGAGTTGTTGTGTATCCTCATTGCCCCACGCGGCATCAAAGCTAATCGCGAGCATATTATCCTGTCTATCCACGCAATAGATAGGCAGTTGTCGGGTAGCGGCAGAGGTTTCGATAGCCACAGGCACATTGACGGCGCAGAAGATACCGAGTGCGACGAGAAGCCCAGCTGCCCACATGAGATGTTTTCCTCGGACTACATAAATTTTCATCATAAATACCCCCCTTTAGGGCATTGTATTGCCCAAAGCAAGATTTTATGAAGGTAGCGTGTTTATGTAATCTCTACATCGGGGCTCATAGGATTTTCATCTTCCTCTGGAATATTCCCAATAGAGTCCATCGGTTCCTCTGAAATTTCTTCTGTGTCGTCTACAGGATCTTCTGGAATTTCTTCCGTGGAATTCACAGGTTCTTCTGGCACGACAAATTCTTCTTCCTCGGAGGGTTCCTCTCCGAAAACAATCTCAACTCCATTTTCATCCAGTGGCACAAAAGTGAACACCACGGTGACATGGGGATTATCATTATCTGTCCAACCAGTATGTGTCATTTGACTCAATTCGCCAAAGAAGCGGAACACCGCATAAGTTTCCTGTTCATGTCCAGCCTCCAGAATCAGCATATTCTGGCGGAAATTTTCTTCTGAACCGACGAGAATTTGGTTGTCATAATCCACAAACGCGCCGATCCAATCGGTATCATAGGGATTTCCATAGGCATTTTGTATCTCCAGATATAAAAACATGGATTTGTCGCCATCGACGATATCCTCCACGGAATCGACAAAAAATGCGTCACTGTCTGGCGCAAACGAGCCGATGACACGCACATCGACACGGAGGGCAAGTTCACTGCTATTGATAATCATTTCTGTGGGGCCAATAATAAGGTCATTCCTCTCTTGGTAGTCCACAGGAATGGTAAGGCCGTAGGGATTCAAGATAATCTGTCCAGAACACTGAATATCGACGCGGATATAGAGGGCATCTTCGAGAAGGGGCAGTTCCTCCGTTTCGGGGTCTTCGGGCGTTGGCTCGGTAGGTTCTTCTGTTTCGGGGGCTCCGGGCATTGGCTCGGTGGGTTCTTCTGTTTCGGGGTCTTCGGGCATTGGCTCGGTGGGTTCTTCTGTTTCGGGGTCTTCGGGCATTGGCTCGGTAGGTTCTTCTGTTTCAAGGTCTTCGGGCATTGGCTCGGTAGGTTCTTCTGTTTCGGGGTCTTCGGGATTCTGCTCCCCTGTCGTCTGTTCCGTATCGGGGGCAGACGGTTGTGTTTCCGCAGCACAGACAGGAACTACCATGCTAAACAGCATGACAATACTGATAAAAAGTGTAAAAAAACGAATTTTCAGTGTCATATTTATCCTCCTTATATGCATGGAGAGGCGGTACAGTAGGTAGTTGAAAGAAAAAGGGAGCGACCCAGACCCGTAGGCCAAGGCCGCTCCGAAAGCTATGGAGTATTAAGAACCTATGGGTTCAATCAGGTAGTTGTCTGGGGACCAGGAGTGACAGTAAATACGGTCTCTGCGTTGCCATCCAACTTTTCGACCAGAGTCAGCTCTTCCTGGCTAGCATTGGTCAGAGCCCATCCCCAAGTAGGAGTATCACTACTGGGCGTAGTATTGACAACCGCGAATTCGATGTAAGTAACACTGGTATCGTCCTTGTCGCGCAGAACAGAATTGTTCAGCTTAACAGGAACGCGAACGGCATCACCCTCAACAGCAGTGGGGAGAGTAAAAGCGATGGTACCGGTACCACCACCATTGTCCGTAACCACAACAGTGTACAGCTCGCCCATGTCGGTAGCACCAGGACGGATGATCATAGAATCACCCAGGGGATTAAAGCTAAAGATAACCGTAGCCTTCACCTTGTCGTTGGCAGTCCAAGCCTTTGCAGTATTCATCTGTGCGTCACCGCCGAAGGTGAATACGGCAAGACCAGCAGTATCCGTACCATCATCAAACGCACCATTGTCGTTAGTATCCGTATAGGCGGGCAGAGTGCCAATAACGGTGGGCAAAGTACCCTCGTCGTTGGACTCCGGCAGGAGGTACTGGTTGGGCTGCTTAGCGTAGGCACCGATAAAGGTACCGCCGTACTCAATCTCAGAGCCATCCTGACCCTCACTCACATCCGTGCTCTTAGCGCCTGTGCCGAACTCGATGTAGGCATAAACCTGCTTCTCACCAGTGGGCTCTTCCAGAACCTCGATGAAGCCCTCGGTGTTGATAACAACCTCATTCGGGGCATCAGCTGTGCCTTCAGGGGCGGTAAGGGTTCCGATCACACCAATAGCCAGAGCAGCATTACTTTCGCTCTCGATACCGTAGATGGGACTCAGTACACCTTCATCGGAGATGATAGCGTCGGAGCCATCATTACCAATCGAAACATCCAGATTGTAGGGGTTGATGGACAAACCAGAGGAGGCAGGCAGCGTGATCTTGATGGTGGGAGTAGCCAGAGTACCATCAAACTCCAGCGAACCACCGTAGGTACCATCTGTACCAGGGGCAGTAATCTCAGTTTCTGCGGCAAATGCCGGGGCGCACACAGAGAGACCCATGGTGCAAGCCATGGCAAAAGCCAGAGTGGCCTTCAAGATATTCTTTTTTTTCATGGTTGAATACATCCTTTCATTCAGATAGTGTTTATATTTTTAGCCTGTTACGCTAAAAATACCTGTTTTAACCGCGCACTTCAAAAGTAATTGTGACAATAATCTGTGCATGAATAGCCGACAAATCCTTCTCTACTTGTGTAAAAGCGCAGTAGAGCTGGTGGGTTCCAGGTTCCAGAACACGATTCAACTCAATCGACTCAAATTTCTCGCCTGGACGAATCAGCCCAGAGAGGAATACCTGGTCGGTGAGAGCAGTGTCAGCATAGATATCGATGTACATATCGTAGGAATTTCGATTGGAATTTCCCAGATAGCAGGTAAAGACTTTGCCATCTGTACTGACTGCCAGATTTTTATAGTCCAAAGCCATCGTGCCTTCCCGTGCTTTTCTGGCCATTTCGTCAATGGCATCCTGCAGTGTCCCCTGGTCCAACGCCGCAACACCCTCACTGGCGTATTGCAACCCCAGCGATGGATTGGCAGATTGGGCAGGTCCACTATTATCCCCGCCATCCCTCGTCAACAGTACGCCAACCACAGCACCGAGCAACACGATAATCACCGCCAAAAGGCCGATGACCAGTCGGTTACTACTTTTCTGTGTGGTTTGTGTTTCCTGCATCGAGTTACCTCCTTCCTACGAAAAATTTATGCGCTGGTGTTCTATGCGCGGAAAATGGAACATGATTAGCCCATCAGCTGCAGGACACCCTGAGGCACCTGATTTGCCTGAGCCAACATAGCCTGTGCGGACTGAATCAGGATGTTGTTCTTGGTGTAAGCCATCATCTCATCAGCGATATCGGTATCGCGGATGTTAGCCTCAGCGTCCTGGATGTTCTCTTCCATGACGCCCAGGTTGTTGATGGTGTGCTCCAGACGGTTCTGGTATGCACCGAGGTTGGAACGCTGGACAGAAACCTTCTCGATAGCGTCGTTAATCTTGTCGATAGCCTTGTTTGCATTGGCTTCCTTATCGACCTTCAGTCCCTTGATGCCCAGGCTACTGGCGGACATGGAATCGATATTAACCGTGATGGTCTCTTCCTGGCTGGCACCAATCTGCAACTGCAGACCAACCGCCTCAGCCGGAGCGATGGAACCGATTTCAGCCTCCGCAACATCGTTAGTACTATTGGTCTTTTTGTCAGTACCGATGACAGCGTTATCGCTAGCAATCTTAACCTTAATCTTATTGCCGTTGCCATCATCCAGCTCAACGGTTTGCCCCTTGAGGTTATTTGCCGTATTTGCAGCTGTGTAAGAATAGGTAGTATCACCCACAGTAATCTTTAGTTTACCATTGGAACCATCTGCATCATACTCTGCCTTGACCGTAGTTTCTTCGTCAATTTCCAGTCCATTGAAGTCGATGGAGTCAATACCAAAGGTGCCCAAAACAGTGGCATTCTTAGCGGTAAAGGTGGGCGCGGGCTTGGCAACTTCGGCAGCCAGTGTAATCTTGGAGGTACCAGCTGCAACACCACCGGAAGCAGTACTAAAGCCGAGCTTCAAGGCACCGACCTTCGTACCAGCATCATCGTAGACATTCACGGTCACATCAGTAGCCGCAATCTTGCCAGCGCCAGTGCCAACTGTCAGATCACCGCTGGAAACATCAATCTCTGCACCACTTGCGTCAACAGCCTTAAAGGTATAACCGTCAGGCATGCCAGTGATGGTGAGCTTATCATTGGCACCAAATGTACCCGCCGTGCTTGCGTCGTTCAGCGTAACACTGATCTCAGTACCGTCACCCACAGCATTGAGGAACGCACTCTTGGCCTCGTCAGTGACAGCGGTATCAAAGGTAAAACCCGTGTTAGAGGTCAGCTTAACTGCATTGGTAGTATCCACCGTTGCGGTCAGCGTCTTTGTACCGCCCAAATCACCATTCAATAGCTTCTTGCCGTTGAAGTTGGAGTTTTCAGCGATACGGTCAATCTCCTCGGTCAGGGAGTCAATTTCAGACTGGATCTTTGCGCGGTCGGTCTCGCTGTAGGTGCCGTTGGCAGCCTGCGTGGACAGAGTGACCATGCGGTTGAGCATATCGTGGACCTCGGTCAGCGCACCTTCAGCGGTCTGAATGAGGTTGATACCGCTCTGGGCATTGTCCTGAGCCTGGTCCAGACCAGCAATCTGGGCGCGCATCTTCTCGGAAATTGCCAGACCAGCGGCATCGTCACCAGCACGGTTGATACGATAGCCAGAGGACAGCTTTTCCAGATTCTTGGTCATGGACTTGTTGTTCATGCCCAAGTTGCGATAGGCATTCATTGCCATAATATTGTGCTGAATTCTCATAATAGATCTCCTTATCTTTATTTTTTTGTGTGAGTAGCATCCTTGCCGCTCACATTTGTGGGTGCGCCGCAGGGTTCAAGCATCTGGCCAAAATGCTCAAAACCATTGGCACGGAATGTATTTCCATCGGCTCGCGATACCGATTGAAATTGAAGTAAATACTATTGTGCTGAAATGCACGGATACCTTGCGGTATTTTACGCTGAATACGCGTGGACGACCTGCGGTGCAGGCTTTCGACGCGCCCTCGCGCCTGCAAGGGGTTGCCGTCTTTTCTTCCCACTTAGCATGGGCATTCACCGATGTCCCTGTCGGCAATCAACTACTTTTCAAGGCTCCCCTGTGTACAGGGGAGCTGTCAGCCGTTAGGCTGACTGAGGGGTATTTATCACCGAACTGCCTATTCCAGACCCCTCCGCCCCTTCGGGGCACCTCCCCTTGTTACAAGGGGAGGCTTTTACACTGTGCGGTTTCTTTGGCTCCCCTGTGTACAGGGGAGCTGTCAGCCGTTAGGCTGACTGAGGGGTATTTATCACCGAACCGTCTATTCCAGACCCCTCCGCCCCTTGTTACAAGGGGAGGCTTTTACACTGTGCGGTTTCTTTGGCTCCCCTGTGTACAGGGGAGCTGTCAGCCGTTAGGCTGACTGAGGGGTATTTATCACCGAACTGTCTATTCCAGACCCCTCCGCCCCTTCGGGGCACCTCCCCTTGTTACAAGGGGAGGCTTATATTGTGCTAAACCAGACTGTTTTATATGAATGGCGGCATCGGTAGAGGGGGCGGTTTTTACCGCAATTAGGCTCTTTCCCTGCCGTTCCAGTTTGTAGGCTAGTTGTACACGAAACTCGCCAAACCCTGCTTCCATCGCGTTTCCCATCTGTCGGGACACCGCGCGCAAATCCAAATCACTCACACACACAGCATCGTAGGCGTTGGCTATCCGCCGACTCTCCTTGTGGAGGTAGTCCTTGCGCTGATTGGCGATGCGCTCATGCAGTAGCCGAATCTTGTGCAACTGTTCCTCGTAGTTCCGTGACCCTCGCTCCATACGGCTCAGTTTGTGTTGCATGGTAACAAGTTTTCGTTGGGCTTGCTTGATATTGGGGGGCAACTCCCCGGTACCGCCCTCGCTATCGACATACAGCCGTTGGGCGGAGAACTGAATCCCCAGTGTCGTGTCCTCGTCTGGCAGTACCGCTGTCGGGACGGTTTCCTCGTACTCATACAGGAGCGAACAGAAGTATTTCCCTGTCTGCGTCTTGCGAATGGTTGCCGATTTCAGCGTCCACCAGTGCAACGGTTTTCGATGAAAGGTGGTGCGGAGAATCCCGACTTTCGGAAGGCGGATGCCCTCATCTGTTATGTAGATAGTCGGACCAGACTTGAAGTACTGGCAGTAGGTGGTATATGAACCACCGACCTCCTTTTTCCGCTTGTACACGGGGTAGTGGTAGTGCCCTGGGTTTTCAAAAAACTTGGCAAACGCACGGCGGAGATTTTGGTGGACCGAGGAGAGTGCGAGGGAATCGACTTCTTTCAAGAAAGGGAAATCTTTCTTATAGCGCGCTGGGGCAGGAATAAAATGTTCTCCTGTCGCACTGTAAAATTCCCGTTCATCCGAGAGCATCTGATTCCAGAGGAAACGGCAACAGCCAAAGGTTTTTTCAAACAATTCCGCCTGTGCTTCATCGGGGTATACGCGAAACTGTAGCGCGATATTGCACTTCCGTTTGTTGGGTTTTCTTGCTTCCGATGCCATCCAGTACCTCTCCTACGAGTACCCTTACAAAAAGGTGTACTTTTTTGTAAGTAAAAAAATTTTTTCAAAAAATTTCAAAAATGACCTTAATTATTGGAAAAACCGAACGATATAACAGGTATAACAAGAAAAAAGACGGCTTACAAAAAAGTACACTTTTTTGCAAGCCGTTTTCGTTATTTAGGGACGATTTTCATGCAATTTTGCACGATAGCGGAAAGTTGCCAGTGGCATACCGCACTCCCGTGCTGCCGCCGCCCCCGTAATTTCCCCCGCTTTCCACCGTTGGTACACCGCTTGGAAGTTGTCGGGCAGTGGTTGTGACGGTCGCCCAAACGCCACACCGCGCGCCTGCGCCGCGGCGATACCCTCCGCCTGTCGTTTTTTGATGCTCTCACGCTCGCTCTGCGCCACAAACGACAAAATTTGTAGCACTAAATCCGCAATGAAAGTGCCCATCAAGTCCTTACCACACCGCGTATCGAGCAGGGGCATATCCAACACCACGATATCCGCCCCACGCTCTTTCGTGAGGACACGCCACTGCTCCAGAATTTCCTCATAGTTGCGCCCCAGTCGGTCGATGCTCTGGAGTACCAACAGGTCGTTGGCTTTCAGCTTCCGCACCAACCGCTTATACTGGGGGCGGTCAAAGTCCTTGCCAGATTGTGCATCGAGATAGATATTCTCGGTGCAAACGCCAGCCTCGCGCAATGCGATGACCTGACGCTCCTCGTTCTGGTCTTTGGAGCTAACGCGGATGTAACCATAGATGCTCATAGTAAATACCTCTCTGTTTCTGATGATTTTTCGGGCAAAATTCCCGACTTTTTCATTATAAATTCAGCAGAAGCATTTACCTTTTGTCATATTTCGTGTATAATGGACGCATCATACGACAAGGAGGAACACCCCATGATTTTTTCCAAACTCAGCGCAAGCGATTGCGCCTACCCTGCCGCCATCCGCAAGGCACTCGACTATCTCCGTACCACGGATTTGATGGCACTGGAACCGGGCAGATACCCCATCGACGGTGACAGGATGTTCGCCAATTTGATGGACATGACCACCCACGGCTTTGAGGGTTCTCACCCCGAGGTGCATCAGAAGTACATCGACCTCATGTATTGGCCTGAGGGCGGCGAGAAAATTGGTGTTGCCCCCTACCTCGGCACAGAGGCCATCTGGGAGGCACACCCCGAAAACGATATTTCCTTACTGGAGGATGTCGCAAACGAGAGTATTTTGGTGGCAACCGCTGGTTGTTTCGGTATTTTCTTCCCCTGGGATGCCCACCGCCCTGCCCTCTACCTCGGTGACGGACCTGCCACCAGCAGAAAGTGCGTCATCAAAATCAGTATGGAACTGCTAGAAGAAGCCTAAGAGCATACATACCCCGACATCAAAAAGCCCCCTTATGGTAAGGGGAGCCTGATAAACGCAAAAAAAGGGGAGCGTTGCAAAATAGCGTGAAGTAAAAAAGGCGAGTAGGAACCCGAAAAAGGGTTTTCTTACTCGCCTTTTTGCTTTAATATGAATTTGTGAAGAAACAACTAAAGCAAGACCAGTGTACCGTATATGAGCGAAATGGTCAACTGGTATTTACACTGAACAACGAAATTTTGTTACC
>JAZOVU010000037.1:0-55389 GCA_045658885.1 Candidatus Pelethomonas sp.
AGGGAATGGAGGAGCAAGAACAAAATGGTGTTACTGTTCCAAGCAGAGCAGCCACAATGTTGGCGCCTATTCCGTGGAACCTACCAAGAATCTTTTTTGTTCTCTCAGCCGGAAAATAGCTCTGAATATACGAGATAATCAGAATCAGTACACCGAGCAACACCATAATCTTAATGGTGTCATAAATGAAGAACTGGATGCTGCTGCCGATGCGGTCTGTGGTGTCCAGGCCACAAGCATTCAAAATCGTGCCAATCAACTGATTAAGCCAGTTCATGCCGAGGATTTCATTTTGAAAGAAACCCCATACTGTTTTCAATGTTTCCATATAGAAAACCTCCTGTTCATATAGTTATATTGAAATGTATCTATATATAGACCTTAAAGGAAGTCGTGCGGAAAAGTATTTGACTTGCCTTACTTTTCACAACACGACTTGTTTTCGCATTCCCACTCAAAGGAAGTCAGTTCCTTCAAGCAATCCGCAGCGACTTTTGCTCCCTCTGCCGAGATGGAATAGTGCATCCACTTACCTTCCTTGCGACCAACCACGATGCCCGAATCACAGAGAATTTTCATGTGATGGGATAATGTGGGCTGTGTCACGTTAATTTCTTCAAGCAGTTTGCAAGCACATTTCTCGCCGGTTCGCAGGAGTTTCACAATGCGGATACGATTTTCATCACAAAATGCTTTGAAAATCATTGCTGTTCTTTTCTCATCCATTTGTTACCTCTCACAGAATCTGTCTGTGCGCTATTATACATTACATATAGATATTTGTCAATATGTTTTGTAAAGCTGAATTGTGTCTATAATCTGAACAAATACCCCTTGATGCGGACAAACAAGCACTACATCAAGGGGCAAAATTACATTATATCGACACTCACTCTACCTCTAGTTGGTCGACCGTGCCCTCAATGACGGCACTCAGCAGTTCCAGCAGGTCGTCACGGCCTGTCCCCTTTTCCGCCGAGTACGGAATCAGATAGTCCTCCTCGCGCAGTTCGAGTGTCTCATAAATACAGGTCAAATTCGGCTCAATCTCCGATTTTTTCAGTTTATCCAACTTGTTGGCGACCACAATCAGGGGACAACCAGAGTTGAAAAACCAGTTTGCCATTGTGATATCATCCGCTGTCGGCTTGTGGCGCGCATCGACAATCATCACACCCCAAGTAATCAGCTCGGAGGCAAAATAATTTTCCATCAGTTTGCCCCAACGGTCACGCTCCGTCTTGGACACCTTTGCGTAGCCATAGCCGGGCAAATCGACCAGATACGCCAACCCACCGCCCACTTTGAAGTAGTTAATCTGGGTCGTTTTTCCGGGGGACGCACCGACACGCGCAAAATTCTTTCGATTGACAATCGAGTTGATAACGGAACTCTTGCCCACATTCGACCGACCAGCAAAGGCAATCTGGGGCAGGTCATCTCGGATAAACGCATTGGGTGTCGTGGCAGACAGAACAAAGTCCACACGGTTAAAATTAACAGCCACAGGGCACCTCCTACTCTTTCTTATTGTCGTAAGCTAACTTCTGGCACTGCATCTTGGGCAGGCAGAAATGTGCTCATCAAATCATCGTCTGGTTTGGTTTCTTCCACAGGCATCGGACGACAGAGTGCCTCTGCCAAAACAGTATCAATCGTATCTGCTACGACAAAACGCAGACTGTCGCGCACTACGGGGTCAATTTCGCTCAAATCGCGCTGGTTCTGCTTCGGAATGATAACCGTCTGGATGCCGTTGCGCTTGGCGGCCATCGTCTTTTCTTTCAAGCCACCAATGGCAAGCACGCGACCGCGCAGGGTAACTTCGCCTGTCATGGCGACGGTACCGCGGACACGCACCCCCGTCAATGCAGACACCACAGCGGTGGTAATGGCGATACCTGCGGATGGGCCATCCTTGGGGACAGCCCCCTCTGGGAAGTGGATGTGGATATCACGGTTTTTGTAGAAATCGGGGTCAATGCCGAGCTGTGTGGCACGACTGCGGATACAACTGACGGCCGCCTGTGCGGACTCTTTCATCACCGTACCGAGATTGCCTGTCAGCTCCAACTTACCGCTACCCTCTAGCACATTGACTTCGACTTCCAGCATCTCACCGCCTGCCTCTGTCCAAGCCAAACCATTGACCACACCCACCATTTCCTGCTCCATCTCAGGGGCAAGGTAACGGCGCACGCCCAAAAACTCCTCCAAATTGTCCTCTGTAATGGTGACACGCTTTACACCACCAGACACCAGACGCATGGCAGTTTTCCGACACAGGGCACCCATTTTGCGCTCCAGATTGCGGACACCAGACTCCTTCGTATAGCCACAGATGACGGCGCGCAAAGTATCATCGCTGATACGCAGTGCCGTCTTGCTGATGCCATGCTCCGCCATCTGCTTGGGCAACAGGTATTTACGCGCAATCTGCAACTTCTCCTCGTCAGTATAACTGCTCAACTCGATGACTTCCATACGGTCCAACAGCGGTCTGGGGATGGTCGAGGTGGTATTGGCGGTTGTGATAAACAGCACCTTGGACAAATCCAATGGAATTTCAAGGAAGTGGTCGCGGAAGGCGTAGTTCTGCTCGCTGTCCAACACCTCCAACATCGCCGCAGAGGGGTCGCCACGGTAGTCGTTGCCCATCTTGTCGATTTCATCGAGCAGGAGCAGAGGATTCATACTGCCACTGGAACTGATGGCATTCACGATACGGCCAGGCATTGCGCCGACATAGGTTTTGCGGTGGCCACGGATATCCGCCTCATCACGGACACCGCCGAGGCTCAGTCGTGCCAGCTTGCGATTCAGGGCGGAGGCGACGGAGATGGCAATCGAGGTTTTACCGACACCGGGAGGGCCAACCAGACAGATAATCTGTCCCTTGGCATCGGGGTTCATCTGGCGCACGGCGATAAATTCCAAAATGCGCTCTTTGACCTTTTCCAGACCGAAGTGGTCGCGCTCCAAAATCTTCCGTGCGGCACTCACGCTGGCGCGCTCCTTGGTTTCCTCACCCCAAGGCATCTCTAAGCAGACATCCAGATAGTTCCGCAACACGGATGCCTCGGCACTGGAATACGGCTGTTTGGCAAGACGGTCCACCTCTTTGAGGAGTTTCTTTTCCACTTCCTCGGTCAGATTGTGTTCGGCAATTTTCTTGCGGTACTCCGCCAGCTCGTTGTCATCGTCCTCCCCCAACTCGTGTTGGAGCAGACGAATCTGTTCGCGAATGATACGGTCGCGCTGTACCTCGCCCATGTGTTGCCGAATTTTCCCCTCCAGTTCCAACTCGTAGCCCAACACCTCGGACTCTTTGGCCAACAGTTCATTGACACGGCGCAGACGCACGACAGGGTGCATCTCCTCCAAAATTACCTGCTTGTCCTGATAGCGCGCGGTGATATGTTGTGCGATAAAATCTGCCAGTTTACCGGGGTCGTTTTCGTCCATGACATGCACGGCGATATCCTCCCCCAGATGGTGTGCCTGCTCCGCATACCCACTGAAATTGGCATAGGTCTGGCGCAACAGTGCCTCCAACTGGAACTCAGACACACGCACGGCGCGGTCGCGCACTGGCTCGACATGACCCTGCAAATAGGGCTCCGTCTGCCACAGGCGCACCAGCATCGCACGGCTGAGACCCTCGGCAATCACACGGACGGCAGTATCGCCGATGCGGAGAATCTGGCGGATGATAGAGATAGTACCGACCTCGTACAAGTCGGCTTCTGTCGGTGCTGTCACGCCGATTTCGCGCTGTGTGACCAGAAACACGCGCTGGTCGGAGTCCATCACGCGCTCCAACGCACGGATAGACACCTCTCGCTCCACATCAAAGGTCAGTACACAGCCAGGAAATATGGTAAGACCACGCAGGGCCAGAACAGGCATATGAATTGCGGTATTTTCCATAAGTAGTAGCTCCTTTCCCCCGTCGATTTCTAAAGTGAAACAGACTTGGGATGATATCAAAAAGGGGGACGAAAACGCCCCCCTTGTCTGATACTAAATTTTTGGGCAACCAGAACGCCCATACTCCGCCAAAGTGCGGAGCTTGTGAGAAGCAAGGGAGTTACGAACGGACGATAGTGGGACCACTCTCTCCCTTGACACACGCAGGGGTAATCACTACCTTTTTCACGGTAGGGTCGGAGGGGATATCGAACATAATCTCTGTCAAAATCCCTTCCATGACAGCGCGCAGACCACGCGCACCGATATTGCGCTCAATCGCCTTGTCAGCGACCGCCTCCAAAGCACCTTCATCGAACTCCAATTCGACATTGTCGTAGGAGAACAGTTGCTTATACTGCTTGAACAGCGCATTTTTGGGCTCGGTCAAGATACGCACGAGGTCCTCACGCTTGAGCGATGCGAGCGGTGCCACCACAGGCAAGCGTCCCACCAACTCAGGGATGATACCAAACTTAAGCAAATCGTGGGGCTGTACTTCCTTGAGAATAGCACCCACATCGCGGTCCTTCTTGCTCTGGAGCTGAGAATCGAAACCGATGCCACGCTTCTCGGTGCGTCGCTCGATAATCTTCTCGATACCGTCAAAGGCACCGCCACAGATAAAGAGGATATTGCGCGTATCCATCTGGATAAACTCTTGGTGCGGATGCTTACGGCCTCCCTGGGGGGGAACATTTGCCACCGTACCCTCCAGAATCTTGAGGAGGGCCTGTTGGACACCTTCGCCAGAAACATCGCGTGTAATCGAAGTATTTTCGCTCTTGCGAGCAATTTTGTCGATTTCATCGACATAGATGATACCGTGCTCTGCCAGTTCCACATCGTAGTCGGCGGCCTGCAACAGACGAAGCAGAATATTCTCCACATCGTCACCCACATAACCTGCCTCGGTCAGTGTGGTGGCATCCGCAATGGCGAACGGAACATGGAGGGTACGCGCCAAGGTCTGTGCAAAGAGGGTCTTACCGCTACCCGTCGGTCCAATCATCAGAATGTTGCTCTTTTGCAGTTCAACATCCTCGTTGCCACCGAAGCGAATCCGCTTGTAGTGGTTATAGACGGAAACCGCCAAGGTAACTTTGGCATCCTCCTGACCAATCACATACTGGTCAAGCACTTCCTTGATTTCTTTGGGGGTAGGTAGACGGTCCGAAGCCAACTGTTCTAAGACACCAGGCTGGTTTTTGAGGTCCTCCTCCAGCACACTCATGCAGAGCTGAATGCACTGGTCGCAAATACGCGCACCGGGTACCTGAATCATCCGCCGCACTTCCTCCTCGCGCTTTCCGCAGAAGGAGCAACGCAGGGATTTTTTCTCGTCACTCATGGGCAACTTCCCTTCCTGTTATCTGGAATAGATGACCTTGTCAATCAAACCGTATTCTTTTGCTTCTTCTGCGGTCATAAAGTTGTCGCGCTCGCAGTCAGCAGTGACAGTTTCCACGCTCTTACCCGTGTTCTCTGCCAGAATATTGTTCAGACGACGCTTGATAATCTCAAGACGCTTGAGATGAATCGCCATATCCGTGACCTGTCCCTGTGTACCAGCGGAGGGCTGATGAATCATAATCTCCGCATTGGGCAGAGCCAGACGCTTGCCCTTGGTACCAGCAGAGAGCAGGAATGCACCCATGCTGGCGGCCATACCGACACAGATGGTAGACACATCGCACTTGATATACTGCATCGTGTCATAAATCGCCATACCAGCGGTGACAGAACCGCCGGGGCTGTTGATATACATCTGGATATCTTTATCAGGGTCCTGAGCCTCCAGATACAGAAGCTGTGCCACCACCAGACTTGCGGTGGTGTCGTTCACTTCCTCGCCCAGAAAGATAATACGGTCATTGAGCAGACGGGAGAAAATGTCGTAGGAACGCTCTCCACGGCTGGTCTGTTCAACAACATAAGGGACTAAACTCATAGAATAACCTCCTGATGGAATGTCAATGGAAACCCCTCCAACGCCCACGGGTGGCGTATCACACACTAGGATAACCACCTTTTTCGTCTTTTAGTACCGAGATTTCCCAGTGGCTTTCCTCGATTACTCAGCGGCGGACTCCTCTTCGCCCTCGTCAGCCTTCTTGGACTTCTTGGAAGTCTTCTTCTCGTCTTCCTTCACCTCGGGCTTCAGTGCAGTAGCGTTGTCAACGACAACAGCGATGACCTTGGAGCGGATAATCTGCTCCTTGACAACAGCAACCTCGATGTACTTCTTGATGTTTGCAGCTTCCATGCCGTACTGTGCGGCCATCTTGTTGTACTCAGCCTCGACATCCTCGTCGGTGACTTCGATGTTCTCAGCCTTAGCGATGGCACTGATAGCGAGGTCCATACGAACCTGACGCAGTGCGGGGCCCTTAGCCTCCTCGAGCAGAGCAGCCTCGGTCTGGTTTGCCATCTGCATATACTGTGCCAAGGTCATACCCTGTGCCTGCAACTGACGGCCGAGGTTCTCCACAAAGAAGTGAGCCTGCTCCTCAATCATAGCGTCGGGAATTTCGCCAGTCAGACCGTCAGCGACCTTCTCCATGAGGACATCCTCGAAAGCGCGCATAGCGGTTTCCTCACGCTCTGCGGTCATCTTAGCCTTGATATCCTTCTTCAGGTCGGCGAGGGTATCGAACTCGGACACATCCTTCGCGAACTCGTCGTCGATAGCGGGCAGTTCCTTGACCTTGACAGCGTTGACCTTGACATGGAAGACAACAGCCTTACCAGCCAGATGCTCGTGGTAGTTCTCGGGGAAGGTGATGTCGATATCCTTCTCAGAACCTGCGGTCATGCCGATAATCTGCTCCTCGAAGCCGGGGACGAAGTTACCGGAACCGATTTCCAGGTCGAATGCCTCACCCTTGCCACCGTCGAAGGGCACACCGTTGTCGAAGCCCTCGAAGTCGATGTTAGCGATATCGCCCTTCTTGACCTTGCGCTCCACGCTGACCATACGGCTGTTGCGCTCTGCCATCTCCTTCAGACGGGCGTTGACATCAGCGGCCATGACCTTGACTTCGGCCTTGGGAGCTTCCAGACCCTTATACTGACCCAGAGTCATCTCGGGATAGACAGCGACGGTAGCCTTGAAAGAGAAACCGTCCTTGCTGACATCCAGCAGTTCAACTTCGGGATAACCAACAACATTGAGCTCCTGCTCCTTGACAGCTTCTGCGTAAGCGTCGGGCAGGACGATATTTACAGCTTCCTCATAGAAAACCTCGGCACCGTACATGGACTCAATCATCTTACGGGGTGCCTTGCCGGGACGGAAACCAGGCATCTGGATTCTGCCGCGCTGCTTGAGATAGGCCTTCTGAACAGCAGCCTCGAAATCGGCAGCACTCACTTCCACGGTCAGAACGACCATGCTTTTTTCCAATTTTTCGCAATTTTTAACACTCATTTTTATTTCCTCCGTATACTGTCGGCCTTAACAGTCAGCCAATTCTGTATTATAGCATAGTAAATTCAAAAATACCAGTATTTTTTTATCACAAATCAAATATTTTTCCGATGGGTGTCAAGAAACAACTCTCCGACCCAGAAACGAGTCGGAGAGCCGTGGTATGTACAAAGGGAAAAATTAGGCAGTCAGCTTCTCCAGAGCAGCCAACTTCAGGCAGGTGCAGAAGACATCGATGGCGACATCCAGCTCTGCGACAGGGGGCAGACTGGGAGCGATACGGATGTTGCGGTCACGGGGGTCAACACCGTAGGGGAAGGTCGCACCAGCACCCGTCATCACGACACCAGCCTCTTTGCACAGGGCGAGGGTACGCTTTGCCAGACCGTCCATGGTATCGACGCTGACGAAGTAACCGCCCTTGGGGTGCTTCCACTCAGCGATACCGAGGGGCGCAATCTGCTCGTCGAGAGCCTTCAGAACGGAATCGAACTTGGGCTTCATAATCTCGGCGTGCTTCTTCATCAGAGCGAGGGTGTTCTCCTTGTCCTTCAGGAACAGGACATGGCGCAACTGGTTGACCTTGTCGTAGCTGATGCTCTGGATACCCATGAGCTTGGACATATACTTCAGGTTGTCCACGCTGGTAGCCATGACGGAGATACCAGCACCGGGCAGCGTGACCTTGGAGGTGGAGGCATACTCGAAGACCATATCGGGGTTGCCTGCCTCACGGCACAGAGTCAGGATATCGGCAAAGGGCACGAAGTCGCCGTCGAACTCGTGGACGCAGTAGGCGTTATCCCACATGAGCAGGAAGTCGGGGGCGGCGGGCTTGAGGTTGACGATACGCTGGATGGTTTCGTCGCTGTAGATAACGCCCTCGGGGTTGGAGTACTTGGGCACGCACCACATACCCTTCACGGCAGGGTCTTTCACAGCTTCCTCGACGGCATCCATATCGGGGCCAGTTTCGGTCATGTTGATGGTGATGAGTTCCATACCGAAGGACTCGGTAATCTTGAAGTGGCGGTCATAGCCGGGGGCAGGACAGAGGAACTTGACCTTCTCCTCCTTGCACCAAGGACGCTCGCTGTGGAGCAGGCCGTGGGTAAATGCCTTGGAAATGGTATCGTACATGAGGGTGAGGCTGGCATTACCGCCAACGAAGCACTCCTCAGGCTTACAGCCGAGGACATCGGCAAAGTAACGCTTGGCGCAGGGCAGACCTTCCAGTTCGCCGTAGTTGCGGACATCCAAGCCCTCGACGACGCACTGCTCAGTGGTGTTGAGGATGGTCAAAATATCGCTGACCAAATCCAGCTGTGCCTTACCGGGCTTACCGCGGGACATATCCAGTTTCAGACCCTTAGCCTTCAGCTCCTCAAACTTCTTTGCGACAGTTTCGCGCTCAGCCTGCAACTGAGCAGGGGTCATACTCTGGTACTGCATAGCAACAATCTCCTTATGGATATATATTTTTCGGTGCTGTGGATTTGCACCGATGCCTAACACTTCTATTTTACAACAAAATTAACCAAATAGCAAGCAGAGTTTCCTGCAAAATCTACAGTTTTTGGTTACTGAATCCCCTCGATGGCGGCGGTCAGGGCGCGGACGATATCCTCCAACGGCATAGAGGCAACGCCCTCTTTCCCCACGGTCTGCTCTGGGATGTACGGCACATGGACAAAGACCGCACGGGTTTCGGGCATATGCAGGGTGGCATGGTGCAACACGCTATACAGCAAGCTGTTGCAGACGAAAGTACCTGCGCTGTTGGAAACATCGGCTGGCAGACCTGCGTCACGGATAGCCTGCACCATCGCCTTGATGGGGAGCGTACTGAAATACGCCACAGGGCCGTCTGCCACCACAGGCGCATCGACAGGCTGTTGTCCTGCGTTGTCGCAGATGGAGGCATCCATAACATTGATGGCGACACGCTCAGGGGTCACGGCACGGCGACCACCTGCCTGCCCCACGCAAATCACGGCATCGGGGCGCAGATTGTCCATCTCTGCCAGTACATTCTCGGACGCTTTTCCGAACACCGTCGGAATAATCAGCTTGTGAATCTCTGCACCGCCGATGGTATCCGCAAGGCGTTCCACCGCCTGCTGTGCAGGATTGACCTGCTCTCCCCCAAACGGGTCAAATGCTGTTACCAAAATCTTCATGATTACACTCCCATTTATTATACGAGTAGTCCTACCCCAAGTCCCAACAGGGCCCCCATCAAAACTTGCAGGGGGGTGTGACCCATGACTTCTTTCAAGTCCTCCGCAAAATCCTCCGCAGTCAATCGCTCCACATGGGCGAGCAGTTGATTGACCAGACGCGCGGTATCGCCAGCACTGCGCCGTACATTACAGGCATCGTACATGACCACGGCAGAAAAGACCGTGGACAGGGCAAAGACAGGCGCACCAATTCCATACAGCTTTCCAATGGCGACCGTACACGCCACCACCATCGCAGAGTGGCTACTGGGCATACCGCCACTGGAAACAAAGCGTTTTACATCAAATTTCCGTAGCAGAATCAGGTCAAGAATGACCTTAATCACCTGCGCCACAAACCATGCAAACAGTGCGCTGTCAATGACAGGGTTCGTCGTCAACATCCCAAAGTACACCGCTTACATTCTCCTTTCCGCAAGCTGTCGGGCAAAGCAACAGAGAAATTCGTTGTTTGCAAATTCTGCAAGCATAGCCACCGCCTGCTCCGTTTCGCGCTCGACCACCGTGCGACAGCCATCCAGACCGAGCAAATCAACATAGGTAACTTTCCCTTCTTCGCGGTCGGAACCAATTGGCTTGCCAAACTCGTCCTCGTTTCCGATGACATCCAGCATATCGTCACGCACCTGAAATGCCAAGCCGATATGTTGTCCATAGGCAACCGCTTTCTCACGAATGGCAGGGGCGCAGTCGGCGGCAATACAGCCGAGTTCTGCCGCCACGGACAGCAATTTTCCCGTTTTCAGTCTGTGAAGCAGATTCACTTCACACTCCGTTTGGCACTTGCCATCCAAGTCCAACACCTGCCCTGCCACCATGCCGTCGCCACCGCTGGCACTTGCCAATGCCGCCACCGCTTCAATACGCTGTCTGGCATCCAGTGCGGTTGCATTGGCAATCAGTCCAAATGCCTCTGGCTGGAGGGCATCGCCTGCGAGAACGGCGAGTGTTTCGCCGTATACCTTGTGACAGGTCGGCTTGCCACGCCGTAAATCGTCGTCGTCCATACAGGGCAAATCGTCATGGATGAGCGAATAGGTGTGAATCAACTCCAACGCACACGCCAACGGCAACGCATCGCGCCAGTTTCCGCCGAGCATATCACAAAAAGCAAGGGTCAAAACGGGGCGGACACGCTTTCCGCCAGCCAGTAGACTGTAGCGCATCGCCTCTTGCAGTGTGCCATAGGGACGCTCGCCCCGAAACAGTCCATCCAAGTACGCCTCTACCGCCGTGCGGTACATTTCATACTGTGCTTGATACTCCAACATCTTTTTATACCTCCTCGTCAAACGGTAGCTCCATCGGCGCACCGTCTGCCCCTTTTTGGAGCTTTACCACCTGCTGTTGTGCCTGTTCCAGCATATCTGAGCAGGTATGCACCAGTTTGGTTCCCTCCGCAAACAGCGTGAGGGAATCTTTCAAGGGCGCGTCACCGCGCTCCAGTAAGGAAACGATTTCTTCCAGTCTGGCAATTTGTTCTTCAAAGGATTTTTCATGCCCCATTATTCTTGTTCCTCCTCTGTATTTTCCCAACAGTCGTCTACGGTACAGCGCAACTTGCCATCTGCCAAGGTCACAGAAACCCGCTCCCCCACCGTCACATCCGCACAACTACGCACCATCTCCCCTGCCGTGTTCTCCATCAACAGGAATCCACGCCCCAACACTTTCAAGGGGCTGAGGGCATCCAGTGCGGCGGCAAGGGTGGCTAGTTGGTGACTCGGCTCTCGCAGACGCGCCACCATCGCATGGTACAAGTCCTTTTGCAGGTGTCCCAACAACATCTGTTTATCTTGGATGGCTGCGCTGGGGTCGGTCAACACACGCTTCTGTGCCAGTTCCGCCAACCGACGGCGCAACCCATCCAGTCGGGTGCACTGGGCGCGGAGCAGTTGCGTTTTCTGCACCTGTAGTCGTTGGAGCAGTTCGGTGCTATCTGGGACGGCAATCTCCGCCGCGTGTGAGGGGGTTGCCGCACGGACATCCGCGACAAAATCCGATATGGTCACATCGGGCTCATGCCCCACGGCGGAAATCACAGGGATATCACTCTCATAGATGGCGCGCGCCACGCGCTCATCATTGAATGCCCACAAATCCTCTGTCGAACCGCCACCGCGCCCGACAATCAGGACATCCGCAACTTGGTAGCGGTTTGCATAGCGCAATGCCCCCACAATCTCTGGCGGAGCTTCTGCCCCCTGCACACGGACAGGCAACAGCTTGACTTTCGCCAAGGGATACCTGCGCCGTAAAATCCGAATCATATCATGCACCGCCGCACCAGAGGCCGAAGTAATCAGCGCAATCGTGCGTGGAAATGCGGGCAACGGCTTTTTATGTGCCTCGTCAAATAGCCCCTCCTGCCAGAGTTTTTCTTTCAGCTGTGCAAAGGCAACATAGAGGTCGCCCACCCCATCGGGTGTGAGCGCATCACAGTACAGTTGATACGCGCCATCGCGTGGAAAGACGGTAATGCGCCCTGTTGCCAGCACTTTTTTACCGTTTTCGGGACGAAAGCGTAGGCGTGAGGCCTGTCCACGGAACATCACACACCGTATTGACCCCTCTGCATCTTTGAGGGTAAAGTAGTGGTGTCCCGACGGATATACTTTATAGTTGGACAGTTCGCCACGGATACAGAGATTTCCGAGCTGTGGCGTGTTGTCCAGCAGTGTTTTAATCAGTTGATTGATTTCGGAAACCTCATAACTGGTTCGTTCCATCTGTTCACCTGCCATTTTGATGGTCCCATAGTGAAAAAGAGCGCACGAATCCGTGCGCTCTCTCCATTTGTTTATTCCTCGCTCTGCACAGGCACAGCAGGCGCAGCACTCTCGTATGCCTCTGCGCGCAGGAAAGTACCGAGAATCCCGTTGACAAAACGGACAACATCCTCGTTTTCGTACTTTCTCACGATTTCAACCGCCTCGTTGATGGAGGCCGCATTGGGAATATCGGGCATATACAGAATCTCATACATCGCCAGACGCATGACTGCGGCGGCAACCAGCGGAATACGCTCGAACTTCCAACCCTTTGCGTACTTCTCAATGTAGAGGTCCAACTCATAGCCGTGTTCCGCGATGCCCTTGACCAGACGGCGGATATACACCTGCTGACCAGGACCGGGGAGTTTTCCATACACCTCGTACTCAGGAGCCAACTCCGCAAAGCGGTTGTCGGACAGACGCTGGTTGAGCAACTCCTCTGCGGTCAAATCGGTAAAACTCAGCTCATACGAGAGGTGCATAGCAATCTCTCTGGCTACATTTCTCATTCCAATCATACGAAATTCCTCATCTCTCTCTGTGGGAAGGATTACTGGAAGCTGACACCGCCGACATGGACATTGACGGCTTTCACAGAAAATCCTGTCATTGCTTCCACGGTAGATGCCACAGTATTTTGAATCTTTTCTGCAACTTCGGGAATGGCATAGCCATAGCGCAACATGACATACAAATCAATCACGGCGCAGTCGTTCTCCACGGACACACGCACACCTCTGGTGGCAGTCTTTTTTGTCGTCAGATTCATCATGCCACAGATGCCCTCGACCTCCGCCGCAGCACCAGCCGACACGGCAGCCAACACATCTTCGGAAATATGGATACAGCCCAACGCCTCGGTGTGGGTAATATAGCCCTTATTCTCGCCCATAATATCAGACACTCCTTGCATAGCAATACATTAGCTTTTCTATTGTACCACCTTTTGGCTAGAAATACAACATAAATTTTTAGCGTTCGCGCCAGCGGGTGCGACGCTGTTCCCACCGTCTCCGCAACATCCGCTGTCTGTCGCCGTAGAAATCACGCGCTATTTCAATGCCTTGGCACAGGTCACTCATCCAGTTGAACACATCGTCCGTCCAAACCATATTGCGGTCGGTCAGACCGCGCCGATAGTCGTCCAACACGATGCCATAGCGGTCCCATGCGCGCTTCACGCTGTCCTCCCACGAGAGATACAGCTGTTCCATCGCATTTTGCCCCAGTCGGTGCATAGTGGCGCGGTTCTGCCCACAGTGCAACAACAGGTCGCACATCGACTGTGCATTCTCCTCGATGTGGTAGGCATTTTCACCGTGGGTTGTGCCCTCTGCGGCGCAGGAAGTCCCGACCAGCACGCTCGCCAACCCACACGCCGCCGCCTCTCGCACCACAATCCCGTAGGTATCATAAGTCGAGGGAAACAGGAACAAATCCGCCATGGAGAAGTAGGTCCGCAACATCTGGCGGTCCTGCACACTGCCGACAAAAATACAGCGGTCGTCCAGTCGCAGTTCCTGTGCATACTGCTCCATCTCGTCCTTTTCCATGCCGTCCCCGACAAAGACCATCCGAAAATCTTTGCCTGCGGCACGGACCCCAGCGAGGGCATCCAGAATCAACCGAATCCCCTTGTACCACCGCAGTCGCCCCACAAAGAGATACACGGGCACATCGGCAGGAATCCCCAAGGTAGCGCGCAGGGCAGTACTCTCCTCTGGGGAAACAGGGCCTTTAGGGAAGTCTACGCCGTTTTCCATGACGATATACTCCCCCTGATAGCCGAGGTTTCGCAAGCTCTGCCCTGCGCCCTCGCTCACCACCCACACTTCATCACAAGCACTGATGTTGTCAACCAACAGCCGAATGGCGGATTTTTGGAGCAGGCGGTTACTCACTGCGTGGTTAATCTCAATATCAAACTTGGTATGATAGGTAAATACAATCGGGACATCCATCTGCTCGCGCAGGGTACGCGCAAATGCGGCGGACATCACGGGGCAGTGGGTGTGGATGATATCGGGCTTCTGGTCTGCCACACTGCCCAGAGCTGTGACACTGAATGGATACCCAGCACGATAGCCGACAATCTTTGTGGTATCCACACTGGGGTAGCGGATAACGGGGTAGTCATAGTTATCCACCGCACCGGGGAAATCGGGGACAGCAACCACCGCTTTTCCCAACTGACCGTGGATAATGTTCGCATAATTCAACATGGTGTTCGCCACACCATCAATCAACGGCGGAAACGAATCATTCAAAAGGCAGACGGTCATAGGGTCATGTGACTGATGCATAACGCCTCCTCCAAATAGCAAAAATCGAAAACGCATGGTAGCGCGACAACAGAATCATTGGAATATGTTAGACAAATTCTGTGAAGTGATTGTACGAAAAATTTTTCTGTTTGTCAATCTCTTGGTATCGTGCTACACTATACGAGAAACCATTCCAACAACGGAGGAAACACGATGCTGATTTTTGATTTAGATGGAACTTTGATTGATTCCAATGGTGTGTGGGCAGAGGTGGATAAAATCTTTCTCGCCAGACACAACGCCCCCTACACCAAGGAGTACCACGAGCGCGTCGCCCATATGATTTTAACCAACTGCGCGGTTTTTACCAAGGAATATCTGCACCTTGAAGAATCCTGCGAGGAGATTATCGCGGAGTGGATGGAGCTGTCCCGTGGGCAGTACAACCAAGTTCCCTTGAAAGACCATGTGCGCGACTATCTGGAACGGTGCAAGGAGGCAGGGCATCGCATGGCAGTCTTTACCGCCTGTGTGCCAGAACACTGCCGTACGGCATTGGAACACCACCAGCTCACCCCCTATTTTGAGCAGGTCATTTACGCACAGGAGCTGGGCGAAGATAAAAAATCGCCTGCCATTTTCCGCAAGGTTGCCGAGATGCTCGGCGTATCGCCGTCCCAGTGCGTCCTGTTTGACGACTCCCTCACCGCTTGCAAGGCGGCAAAGGCGGCAGGCATGACGGTAGTGGGGGTATACGATGCCCATTTCCGCGACAGTGAACCCGATATGCGTGAACACTGTGACCAATACATCTACGGCTTTGGGGAACTGCTATGAAACAGAAAACCTTTGTTCCTCTTGTATTGATTTCCCTGTGCTGTGTGGCGATGTTGTTGGTCGATGGCATCTGGCAACCGAGTTACTGGGTAAAATCTGGCATTAAAATTGCCCTATTTTTGGCGGTTCCGTTGCTGTATCAGACAGCGGTGCGTGATACCACCTTGCGTCAGGTGTTCCACCCCTCGAAACAGGGGTTGCGCCGTGCGCTTGGATTGGGTGGTGCGGTATATGTACTGATTGTCGGTGCATATTTTCTGCTCAGAAATCACATCGACTTCTCCCCCATCTTGGACAATCTGCCAGCAGGTGTCACCAAGGCGACTTTTCCTCTGGTCGCCCTGTACATCTCCTTTATCAATTCCTTGTTGGAAGAATTTTTCTTCCGTGGCTTTGCGTTTCTCTCGTTGCGCCAGCGGATGCGCGGAGCTTCCTTCTTTTCTGCCGTCGCGTTCGCACTGTACCACACCGCCATGATGCTCGGTTGGTTTCCGCCTGTTGTGTTTGCACTGGCTTTGGGCGGTCTAACCGTCGGCGGATTGCTATTTAATTGGCTAGACAAACACGATGGCACGCTCTATACTGGTTGGCTCGTGCATATGTTCGCCAACTTCGCCATCAATACGGTGGGCATGATTTTATTTTATCGGTGAGGAATCGTTATGAACCAAGTTTCTCTATGTCCCATGACACGCGAGATGTGTCATCAGTTTTATCTGGGCTTTCAGAATGACCCTGCCATTTGTATGGACATGACAAAGTTTCAGGAATACGAATACAGCCGTGAGAAAGTCGACCGCTACTTCGATGAAAATACTATCCCCTCGCGCAGACTATTTGCCATCGTAGTGGATGGGGAACTGGTGGGCGAATGTAAACTAAAATATATCGACTTCGACAAACGGGAGTGTAGCGCAGGCATCCATCTGCTGAACGACAGCGTCAAGGGCAAAGGTTACGGCACTGCGGCGGAGCGTCTGCTTCTCCAATATGCCATCGAGGAATTGGGCATGGTGGCGGTCAATGCCGATGCGGTGCTAAAAAACACGCGCAGTCAATATGTGATGGAAAAGGTCGGCTTCCGCTATCTCCGCGAGGACGAAACCTTCCGCTACTATCGCTATGAACCGTCCAAATAAAAAAGGCAATCGACACCAAACGGTACGATTGCCCATAACCAGAAGATATCATTTCCCCCTTGTTTTCTGTAAATAGTATAGCAGAAAATTCCATATTTTTCAAGACTTGTAGTTGGGAAGTTTTACGCTACAATAGACATCGTACCAAACATTTTTGGAATGTTACAAGATAACAAGGAGGACAATGGTATGAGCGTAGCAACGATGGCAGACCGCATTGCGGACCTCTCGATGATTTGGAAGCAGGCCTCCCAAATCTTCCCCTACTTCGACCGCAACCCTATCGACTGGGACGGCAAGTATCGGGCGTACATCCCCAAGGTAATGGAGGCGGAAACCGACAAGGACTTCCATCTCGTGTTGGCGGAGTTCATCAACCTGTTGGGCGATGGGCATACCGACTACCTATTCCCCGAGTCCCTACAGAATAAAATTGGCTATCTTCCCTTTCTGCTCCGCATGGTGCAGGACGGCTACTGCATCCTCGCCACCACCCCTGCGTACGAAAAATTCTACGGCGCACAGGTTCTCTCCATCAACGGCACACCGTTTTCTGACCTCGTGCGCGAGGTATCGCGCTATAGCTACCATGTGGACACTTTCGTGTCCCGTATCAATCAGCTGTTGCCCTTCCTGTTGCAACGGCATGGCAATACGGTCGAAACGACACTGGGTAGCTTCTCTTTCGACTTATGCGACAAGCCCCTAGAGGGTGTACAACCGCACGCCTTGGAGTTGCCCCACCCCTACCGCAAAATAGACAGCGAGAAGCTGGACATCCGTGTGTATGACGGCGGTATTCTCTATGTCAAGCTGTACGACTTTCTATACAACAAAGTCGCGGACGAAGTACGAACCGCTATCGAACAGGCAGAGGGATTGCGCGGAATACTTCTCGACCTCCGAGAGGACAGAGGTGGTATGACGGTATACGGTGCGAAGCTGGCGGAGTTGCTCATCTCTGGTACTTTCCACGCCTGCAAAAAGCGCACACGCTCCGCAACGGGCAGTGAGATTGCCAGTGCCAGCCAGATTTCGCGTTGGAGCAAAGAGGCCATCGAGGAACACATCGCCGCTGGCTATGCGACGCGCGAGGAGATGGACGAGTGCATTGATTTTATCAAGAATCGGCACTATAACCGCTATGTGAATACCTACGGCGCAGACGACCATACCGCCCTATTCTCTGGTCCCTGTGTTCTCCTAACCTCCCGCTATACGGCATCTGCCGCCGAGGATTTTGTTGCCATGTTCCGCACCAGCCAGCGCGCCACCATCGTGGGCACGGCAACCAGTGGCACAACAGGCACGCCCTTGATGGAGCCACTGCGGTGTGGCGGTTGGTTCCGCGTCGTTTCCATCGGCTATCAGATGATGGACGACACCGAATTTATCGGCTACGGCATCCAACCCGACATCGTATGCGAAACCTCCGCCGAGGATTTGCGCCGTGGTTATGACACGGTGCTGGAAAAGGGTCTGTCCCTGTTCGCATAACAAGCAAAAACTCCATCCTGTGATGTATCGACAGCACTATCTCAGTCGTATTGGGATAGTGCTGTTTTTCATTACCGTCTGCTATCTCTGTTTGCCAACTCGCCGTAGACAGGGGTTGCCAGCCCAAACCCACCCGATACGGTCAAAATTTGTCCTGTGGTGTAGGCGGAGGCATCACTGGCGAAATAGACCACCGCTTCTGCAATTTCTTCGGGCAGTCCCATGCGCCCCAGTGGGATATGCCGTTGGAACAGACTGCGAAATTCTTCTGAGAGATTCTTCTCTACCGCCTCCGTCGCCGTCATGCCGGGCAAGACCGCATTGCATCGAATCTTGTTTTTGGCTTCATGGACGGCAATCAGCTTCGTCAGATAGTTAATCGCCGCCTTGCTCGTCCCGTACGAAACTTGCGAGATATCGGGGACAATACCGCCGACTGAAGAAATATTGATAATACTGCCCCCGTTCTGCTTTGCCATGTGTTGCGCCGCCGCTTGGCTCGCCAGAAAGACGCTCCGCAGATTCAAAGTGACCGTATCCAAAAAAACTTGGGGGTCTGTATGGGCGAAATCCAAGTCCTGACTGGGTTTCGATGTCCCAAAATTATTCACCAACACATCCAGACGGCCGACTTCGTTTACCACATCGTCCACCATAGAAGTGAAAGTTTCCGCCTGTGTTGCGTCGTTGTACACGCATCTGACGCGGTATCCCTCGCCGTTCATGGTATCCGCAATCTTCTGCGCCCGTTCCACATTGCGCGCCGCCATATAGACGATGGCCCCCTCCTTGGCACACGCCTTCACGCACGCCAGTCCAATCCCACGGGTGGACGCGGTAATCAATACGACTTTCTCTGTCAATCTCATGCTACTTCTCCCTTATGATGAATCTTCGGCAAACAGAATACGACAACGATACCGACCGCAATACAAAACAATTCCGCAAGAGCCAGTGTGTGGATGGCGCGCACAGCCGCCTGTGCCCCTGTCGCCCCACCTGCCACCAGACTGGTAATCTGGTTGGTAAACAACGGAACAAACACCGCCACCCCAAACGGCGCGGCAAGGTCACGGAATAGACCGTAGGTGCCAGTGCCTGCCCCTGCCGCCTGTGGGGACAGCCCCGACAGTGCCACTTTCATAAAGATGGTGCCGTTGCCCCCCAGACCAACCCCCAAGATGCCCAGCGATGCCATCAGCAACAGAACCGCCGTATGGGTGGAAAACCAAAACAGGAGACCACAGCCGATACCCGTCAAGAGCAGAGAGCCTGTCAACACATATTTCGGTTCTAAGCGGTCCGCCAGAGGACCTACCAACACCGCCCCCACCGACATACCGAGGTACAGAACGGAGATACCGTAGCCAGATATGGTGGCATTGTCCGGCTGGGTGTAGTTCACAAAGACGATGGTATTGGTCATATTGGCTTGCATCAGTCCTTGTGTTAGGAATAACGCAAGAACACTGAGGATAAATGCCCCACGCTTCATAAAGCTACCGGGTAAAATTGGATGCACCGCTTTTCTTTCGGCCATCAGTAAGCCCACTAAGCTAACCAAGGCAACGACCAATACGCCGAGGAATGCGCTGGATGTCCAGCCAAAATTCTGTCCAAACGATGGAATACACAGCACCATGCTAAAAAAGAGCAACACCAGTACAGCACCGATTCCGTCGAAGTTTTGCAGGGGCCGTCTTTCGCTATTTTGCTTGCCGACAAGTAGCACACAAGTCATAAAAGTGGCGGCGCAGAGTGCCACGCACACCCACAGCATCGCGCGCCAATCCCAAACAGAAATCAGCAATCCGCCCAAGCTAGGACCCACAATGACGGAGGCACTGGAAATCAGCATATACAGGGAAAAGCCCTGTGCTACTTTGGCTTGGGGAAACTCCGCGACAATATAGGCCATGATAACGGGTGTCATAGCGGCCGTGCCAATGCCCACCACAAACCGAGCAATCATCATAAACACCAGAGAATTTGCCAGCGCGGAAAGCACATTTCCCAAGGTAAAGACTGCGATTCCCAACAAAAGCGTGGTTCTGCGTCCCACCACATCCCCCACTTTCCCCAGAATGGGCGCACAGGCGGCAGTCGATGTGGCTTGCGCGAGGGCGGTCCAAGTGGTCGTATTGTACGCAAGCCCGATATCCTGCACAAAGGCAGGGCCTAACACGGTAGAAAATCCGCCGACCAGTCCAATTAGAAACGCCGCCAACGCGTAGGGAACAAATCCTCTTTGGTAAGCGTTACTTGACTCCATCGTTTCCCTCCTTTTGCGGTAGTATGCCCCGATTGTCAGATAGTATTTGTCGATACGACGAAATACGAAAAGGGAGTGCCGCCCAATGTGCAACACTCCCTTGATACTTTGTATTCTTATTTGCCAATAAACACGGCATCCGCATCTTTGACGAAGTTCTCCACGCTGTAGCAGAGGAAGATTTCATCCACCTCCGCCATCTCTGCGTACATGGCGACCGAAGTTCTGTAGTAGCGCAAATCGACCAGATGCACTTCGCTGTAGGTCTGGCTGAGGAACGGAGCCATACTGTCGGTATAGCTGTCGCGCACGACCAGAATTTTCTTGTCGGTGGTCGCATTCGGATTACGGATGATATACAGCGGATTATTACCGCCCAAGAACGAGGAATACTTGTCTTTTTCCGCCAACTTGCTTTCGACATACAGACCGCCGATGGCACCATTCAGACCGTTCTCCACCGTAACACCGTCGTCAAATACATAGTATTCAATCGTATCTGGGGTCAGCCAATGGATACCAGAGGTGGAATAGAGTGTGCCGAGGAACGAATCGGAAACCGTCTTTCCCTCGCCCAGAGGAGGCACTTCCATTCCTGTTGCCTCCAACAGTGCCGTATAGCCGTAGTATGCGCCGAGGCTCGTCCAATGGTGGTCGGTGCGGTAGAAAATCTGCTCGTCACTGTGGGCATCGAGGACACCAAGCATATCCACCCAGATGGCATCTAACGCTTTCGCCTGCTCCAGATAGGCTCTCTGGTCAAAGACAGGTGCGCCAGTCGGTAACTTGTCGCGCCAAATTTCGGCGGCAGTGGGAATCAAGCCGAGGTATACCGGCTTGTCCGTCTTGTCCAACAATTTTTTGATGTGCTCCAAATTTTGCTCCGCACGGCTCGTATCTGTAATCTTAGAGATGAGCGTATCGCTACACAGAAATACATTGTGAAACTCACGCTTGCCGAGCAGATACTCATACCGCGCTTTCATGCCCATCCAGTCGTCACGCAGAGGGAACTGGTCGGACAGATACTCCTCTAAATCGGCGGTAAAACTGCCGTCTACCAGTGCATCCCACGAAAATTCGGGTAACTGGCTGAGGGTACGGTTCTCGGTCGGAGAAAAGTCGCGGTCGGGCAGAGCGAGGTGCAGGACACCAAATCCTGCGATAAACAGGCAAAACAAGATTGCCGTGGTCAGTTGCATTGCTTTTTTCATCACAGTCCCTCCTTAGAAACGGAAATATAGGAACGGATTGTAACTGGCATCGACCAGCGAAGCGGTACACAGCACCATCGCCGCCAGCACCAGAATCGGGGTCAGCATATCTTGGGTGCGTTCACCCAACCGTTGCCAGAGATTTCGGCTCAACGGCGTAGCGGCGACACACAAAATCACCAACATGGGCAGATAACTGACAAGGTTGTACAGCGTGGCGGCATCCAACAGTGGTGCGCCGCCGAAGCAACTCGCCAGATAGCGTCCCAGATGTGCCATGTTTTCCACGGCAAACAGTGCCCAACCAATCAGCACCACAACCATAGTATAGACATGGCGCAGTACCACGGGGAACTTTTCGAGGGATTTTCCCCAAAACAGACGCTCTCCCAACATGAACACCGCGTAGTACAGACCCCACAGCAGGAAGTTCCACCCTGCGCCGTGCCAGATACCCGTCAACAGCCAGACGATAATGATATTGCGAATCCACTTCGGCTTGGATACACGGTTGCCCCCCAGAGGGAAATATACATACTGGCGGAACCAGTCGGTCAGTGAGATATGCCAACGCTTCCAGAACTCCACAACAGAGCGAGAGATATAGGGGTAGTTGAAGTTCTCGATGAAGTCAAAGCCGAACATTTTACCCAGACCAATCGCCATATCGCTGTAACCAGAGAAGTCGAAGTAAATCTGGAACGCATAGGCGACCAGACCGAGCCAACCGCCAAGTACGGTGAGGTTCTCACTGGCAAGGCTCACATCCCACAGTTGCCCAATCGCATTCGCTAACAGGACTTTTTTTGCCGCACCGACACAGAACCGCTGTACACCGCTGACGAACTTCTCCAAGCCCTCCCGACGGCTCTCCAACTGCTCCGCCACGGACTTATACTGGATAATCGGTCCTGCAATCAACTGCGGAAAGAGTGTGACGAACGCGCCGAAAGTGACAATATTCTTCTGCACAGGTGCGTCTTTGCGGTAGACATCAATGGTATAGCTCATCGTCTGGAAGGTGTAGAAGCTAATACCAATCGGGAGGGGAATCCCCAGTAGGGGCAGGGACCACCCCGTTACCGCATTGATACTACCTGCTAAGAAGTCGTAGTATTTGAAAAAGACCAACAGCAACAGGTTGAAAAAGACGGACGAGGCGACCGCCATGCGCGCCTTTTTATCATTGTCACGCCAACGCTCCACCAACATACCGTGGGTGTAGTCGATGAAGATAGAGGCAAACATGATAACAATATAAATCGGTTCCCCCCAACCATAGAAGAACAGACTGGCGAGCAGGAGAAACAGGTTGCGTAGTTTCAGTGGTGACAGTTTGTAAATCAGCAACACCACTGGGAGATAAAAGAATAAAAATGGCAAACTTGAAAAGACCACAAGTAGCCTCCTCTCAAAGTAGTTGTACAAAAAATACCGTGGCGGCGCAAGATAGTATCGCACTGCCACGGCATCTTTATGTTCGTTACAAGCGCAAAGCGCGCGTTGCAGACAACAGCTGTCTTGCTATCTTACCAAGTCTGTGCGAACAGACCATTGAAGGCAGCGAAAGCGTCAGCAGTTGCCTCACCAGCCAGAATCAGAGCGACAACATTGCCCTGCACAACAATCTCGGCACCTTCCCATGCGGCAACCGTCTCGGGGTACCATGCACCACCGTCGACCTGATATGCCTTACGAGCCTCGAGGATAGCCTTGACAGCCTCAACATCCTCGGCGTTCTCGCACTCAACCAGAGCGAACTCGAATGCAACAGCACTCATAGCGGCCAACTGCACCACACACTGCTTGGTGGGGATATCGCTCAGACCAGCATAGAAAGCGGTCAGGGTATCGGGGTCAGCAGGCATCATCATGGGGGTGTTCTCCTCGCCCAGCGTAGCCATGAAGTCCTCATAGTACTTGGTCAGGTCGGGAGCAGCCAGATTCTCGGTCTGTGCGCCGTTGTTCTCCTCGCCACCGTTGTTGGTGTTCTCCTCACCGTCGGTGTTAGCATCGCCGTCGGTGTTGGCATCGCCATTGGTGTCGGCATTCTGACTCATGTTGGTGTTGTTGCCGCCGTTGTTGCCAGCATCGTTGCCAGCGTTGTTGTTGGAACCGCAACCAACCATAGCAAACATCATGGTCAGTGCCAGGATAGCAGAGAGCAGCTTCTTCATATTGTGTGTAATCTCCTTAACATTTACAAGTTTAATTTTTCACCCGTACAACTGGGTACAGTAGCTTAGACGCAAGTGGTTCCAAAAAAGTTCCCACTTTCTCAAAAAATTTTTGAAAAAATTTTTTCGCGTTTCGTCAGATTTTTTCGAGGTGCGGTGTGGCGGCTTTGAGCATCAGCTTTTTGGTGCCCACATCATCAAACGCGACCTCTAACAGCGCATCACTGCCCATCGGGCGGATGGACAGAATCAAGCCCTTGCCAAAGGTGCGGTGCTTGATGGTATCGCCTTTCATCAGGGAGAGGCTGGGTGCAGACTTGGCAGGGGGATAGCCAACAGGTGGTACAGGCGGTACGGGCGGTTTCACCGCAGGATACCCAGCACGGCGCGGTGTTTCATAGAATTGGGAACCACCAAACGAATCGCCAGCGAATCCACTGAAACCACCGTTCTCCCACTCGCTTCTGCGCGTGTACTGGTCGGCACGACTGAGCCACTCGCTATTCTCCGAGGGAATCTCTTTCAGAAACCGAGAGGGGGTATTGTTGGCGGTGCGTCCGTAGAGCATACGCTGTCGGGCGGTGGTCAGCGTCAACCGCTGTCGGGCACGGGTCATCGCCACATAGCACAGGCGACGCTCCTCCTCCATCTCCTCGCTCTGCCCTGTGGCGCGTCCCCCGGGGAAAATCCCCTCCTCCATGCCGACGACATACACCGCAGGAAACTCCAATCCCTTGGCACTGTGCATGGTCATCAAGGACACCACATTGTCGTCCCCGTTCGCCTCGTCCAAGTCGGAGAACAGGGCGACGGTATCGAGGAACCCAGCGAGGGACGCTTCTTCGGGGTCATCCGCCAAGAAATCCATCATACTGGAGCGCAATTCCTGCACATTTTCCACACGCCCCTTGCTCTCCCTATCGCCTTTTTCCTGCAATGCCTTGATATAATTGGTTTTTTCGCAGACCAAATCGTAGAACGCTGGCAGTTCCATGCGCGCCTCACACGCGCGCAGTTCCTCAATCATGTCTGCAAAGGCGGTCAACTTGCTCGCCACCTGTTTGAGCGCAGGGAACCGCCCTGCCTCTTTCATAATCTGGAACAGGCTCGTGCCCTCCACCGCGGCGGCAAACTGCACCTTGTCCATCGTTGTCGTGCCGATACCGCGCACAGGGACATTGACGATACGGCGCAGGCGCAAATCGTCGGCAGGGTTGTGGATAACGCACAGATAGGACAGCATATCCTTGACTTCTGCGCGGTCGAAGAACTTCAAGCCACCGTAGATTTTATACGGGATACCGTTGCGCTTGAGTGCCATTTCGATGGCGTTCGACTGGGCATTCATGCGGTACAGTACCGCATTGTCGCGCCAGTTGCCCCCCTGTCCGTAGCAGTCCATAATCTTTCCTGCGACAAAATTTGCTTCGTCGCTCTCATTAAAGACCGTCTTAATGAGAACCTTATCGCCCAATCCACTCTCCGTCCACAGAGTCTTGCCTTTTCGCCCTGCATTGTTTTGGATGACGGCATTGGCGGCATCGAGGATATTCTGTGTCGAACGGTAATTCTGCTCCAGACGGATGGTGCGACACCCGTGGTACTGTTTCTCGAAGTTGAGAATATTTTCAATATTCGCACCGCGGAAGCGGTAGATGGACTGGTCATCGTCACCGACCACGCAGATATTTTCATGTCCCCCGGCGAGCAATCTTGCCAACATATATTGGAGATGGTTAGTATCCTGATACTCGTCAATCAGCACATAGCGGAACTTCCGCTGGTAGTAGGTGCGTACCTCTGCATCCTTGACCAACAGATGTACCGTGTGGAGAATAATGTCGTCAAAGTCCAGTGCGTTCGCCTCCTGTAGGCGGCGACAATACCCTTTATAAATCTCGGCAATGCGTGGCATCCGCCAGTCGTAGGATTTCGCCGCCTCCTGTGCAAATTCCGCAGGCGACTTGTCCTTGTCCTTGGCATTGCTGATGATGGTCAGCACCGAGCGTGGAGAAAAGTCCTTCTCATCGAGCGACATATCTTTCACAATATCCTTAATGACGCGCTTGCTGTCGTCGCTGTCGTAGATGGTAAAATTGCGGTCAAAACCTGCGCCCAATCGCTCCATATCACGGCGCAGGATACGAATACAGGCACTGTGGAAAGTCGCCGCCCAGATATCCTGTGCGGTCGGCCCACACATCCGTTCCAGACGCTCTTTCAGTTCCCCAGCCGCCTTGTTGGTAAAGGTAATCGCAATCACCGACCACGGCGCGGCAGGCTCTACCGCACACAGACGGCGCGCCTCTCGCCAGTCCTCCGGGGTGGGCTGTTGGGGGAACTGTTCCAAAAATGCCAAATCCCCCTCCGTTGCCCAATCGGGGACAAAAGTGCTGTCACTGCCCTGTCCGAAGTTCAACAGATTATCCACGCGGTTAATCAGCACCGTGGTTTTGCCACTGCCTGCACCTGCCAAGAGCAACAGAGGTCCCTGTGTGGTCAAAACCGCCTCGCGCTGTTGGGGGTTCATCCGCGCATACCGCCGTGCAATAACGGCGCGCCGTGCCGTCCGATACCGCTGTTCAAAATTTTGTATCATCGTTTTTTGTTCCTGTCCTTCCACTGTAATCCACGCTATTTTACCGCAGAAACGCCAACGGGTCAACCTGCGAAATAGGCAATGTCCTGTCACAAAACGGTGGGAATTTTGTTGCATTGTTGGCAACTTGTGCTATACTAAAGACATCTTAGAAGAAATCGAGGTGAAAAGAATGATTGGTTCTATTTCTGGATATTCGTCGCAGTATGCTCCCTCGCCTATTGTCACACAAAATCGACAACAGACCGCCCCTGTGCCAGCGGAGCGCGCAAGCGTCCCCGTACAACCTGTCCCTGCGGTGCGTGAACCCCTCTCGAATGAGCGTAAATTTTCCATCGAATCCCTGTTGCAACAACACGATGCCGACCCTGTCGGTATGGCGACACGGATGCGGATTCAGTACGCCGGTGAACCGTCTGCTACCGAAAGTAGTGAAGGCACAGAACGCGCAAAATACCCAGCAGTCACAGAGGACATGGCACGCACAGAGGACACGAAAGACGCAGAGAATGTGGAGGAGAGCAAATCCCCACAGGAAGTTGTCGAAGAGGAGGAGTGTCAGACCTGCGCCAATCGAAAATACAAGGACGGCTCTGACGACCCAGGTGTTTCGTTCAAAACCGCTACCAAACTCAGCCCCGACGAGGCCGCCAGTGCCGTGCGTGGCCATGAGATGGAGCATGTCGTACGCAACCGCGCCAAAGCCGCACGCGAGGACCGCGAAATCGTCAGCCAGAGTGTGATGATTCATACCGCCATCTGCCCGGAGTGCGGTGATGTGTACACCTCTGGCGGTACGACACGCACTGTCACACGCGGTAGCAATGAGGACAACAGCGCACAACAGAAGAACCAAGAACAACAGCGTACCCCGTTCTTCGCCGTTGCCTAATCCCTGAACAAATAACGGAGGTATCCCCTGATGCGGATGCGTAAAAAGAAAAATCTAATCCCCCGAATGGAACGGTGCGCCGCCGTCCATGTGCAGGACGGGTTTGCCCTGCGCGGTAAATGGCGCGAAACCCTGATGGCAAATGCCAAGGAACTGCGTGTAGAACTCGGCTGTGGCAAAGGTCGCTTCACCGTGGAAACGGCACAGCAACACCCCGACATCCTCTTTGTCGCCATCGAAAAAGTGCCCGATGCGATGGTCATTGCGATGGAGCGCGCCATGGAACTGCAACTGAACAATGTATTCTTTGTGGTGGGCGATGCGGCTCTGGTCCCCGAATACTTCGCAGAGG
This sequence comes from Candidatus Pelethomonas sp., assembly GCA_045658885.1. GTDB lineage: Bacteria > Bacillota > Clostridia > Oscillospirales > Oscillospiraceae > Pelethomonas. Next base: position 27,660 of record JAZOVU010000037.1, read on the forward strand.
ACGAAGTGGACCTCGTCTACATCAATTTCTGCGACCCGTGGCCGCCCAAGGGACAGGCAAAGCGTCGTCTGACCCACCGCGGATTCCTCACCACCTACCGCAAGGCTCTGAAACTGGGCGGTCAAGTCCACTTCAAGACGGACAACGCCCCCCTCTTTGAATTTTCTGTGGAGGAATTTCCCGAAGCTGGCTACGAGCTGAGCGAAGTCACGCGCCATCTACACGAGCATGGTCCCTGCGGTGTGATGACGGACTATGAAGCCAAGTTCTATGCCGAGGGCATCCACATCAACCGCTGTGTCGGCACAAAAATTGAGTGGACTGCCCCTGCCCCCACGCCCCAAACAGACGAGTGATAGCGATGGAACAACTTCTGGCGCAACAGCGACGCTATTTTCAGAGCGGTGCAACCCTGCCAATTGCCTTTCGTATCTCTATGTTACAAAAGCTGTTGGGGGCGGTACATCGCTATGAAGCTGAGATTTCCGCCGCACTGACGGCGGACTTAGGAAAAAGTGATTTCGAGGGGTTTATGTGCGAGATTGGCATGGTACGCAGTGAGATTCGCCACATGATACGCCATGTGAAGCGGTTCGCCGCCAAGAAAACGGTTGCTACCCCGTTGGCACAGTTCCCCTCGCGCAGTTATCTGCAACCCACCCCCTACGGCACGGTGCTGATTATGAGCCCGTGGAACTACCCCTTTCTGCTGACCATCGGGCCGTTGGTCGATGCCATCGCCGCAGGTAACACTGCCGTGGTCAAGCCCAGTGCCTACTCCCCTGCCACCAGTGCCATCGTGGCAAAACTCATCCGAGAATGTTTTCCTGCGGAGTATGTCGCTGTCGTGACAGGGGGTCGAAAAGAGAACACCACCCTCTTACAGCAGAAATTCGACCTGGTCTTTTTCACAGGTTCACAGGCGGTCGGTAAAGAGGTTCTGCGCCACACGGCGGAAACCTTGACCCCTGCCATCTTGGAACTGGGTGGAAAAAGTCCCTGTATCGTGGACCAGACCGCCAACCTCCCTCTCACGGCGAAGCGGATTGTATTCGGAAAATTCCTCAACTGTGGGCAGACCTGCGTTGCCCCTGACTACATCCTCTGCCATGAGAGCGTTAAGGATGCCTTGGTTGCAGAACTATGTAAGCAAGTCAAACAGCAGTACGGCACAGACCCCCTCAGCAACCCCGATTACGGTAAAATCATCAACCGCAAGCACTTCGACCGCATCTGTGGTCTTATCGACCCGAACAAGGTCGTGCTGGGTGGCAACTGGAACACGGCGGACACTTTGCAAATCGCGCCCACGATACTGGATGGTGTCACTTGGACGGACGCTGTGATGCAAGAGGAGATTTTCGGGCCTGTGTTGCCCATTCTGACCTTCCGCACCATCGACGAGGTGGTGACGACCTTGCACCCCCTGCCAAAACCGCTGGCACTGTATCTATTCTCCCAAGACAAGAATACCATTCGTCTGGTGACACAACGCTGTCGCTACGGTGGTGGTTGTATCAACGATGTGGTGGTACACCTCGCCACCTCCTCGATGGGATTTGGCGGTGTCGGAGAGAGTGGTATGGGGTCTTACCACGGCAAGGCTGGCTTTGAGGCATTCAGCCACACCAAGAGTATCTTGGACAAAAAGACATGGCTCGATTTGCCGATGCGCTATCAGCCGTACCGCCGTGGTCTGTACGGCAAACTCCTCCATTTCTTTCTGCGATAAAACAAGAGAAAACGCTATCAAATATAGCAATTATAGCAATAAAAAAGGTGCGCTGCTGTCTTGGCAACGCACCTTTGTCCATATAGGAATTAGTTGAGGGTATATCTTGCGCGGTAGGCGTCGAATGCCTCCTGATAGCCTCTGTCGCCAGAGTTCTTCAGGTGATTGAGGTACTCATGGGCATCATAGGCATTCTGCTCGGTTTCAATCTGTGCCACAGCGATGTTGGAGCAGTGGTCGCTCACGCGCTCGCAGTTGGTCAGAATATCGGAGAGGACGAAGCCCATCTCGATGGTGCAGTGACCCTTCTGTAGACGCACGATGTGGTTGGTCTTGATGTCAGCAATCAGGCAATCAATGACCTGCTCCAGAGGCTCGACCTGTGCCGCCAGTGCCAAATCATCCGTGGCAAATGCGCGGGTGGTGATGTCCAGAATCTCGCGCAGTGCCTCGACCAGCGTATGCAGTTCGCGCTGTGCGGCATCGGAGAAGCGGATGTTCTTGATATGCACTTCCTCAGCGGCTTTCCAGAGGTTCACCGCGTGGTCGCCCACACGCTCGAAGTCGCCGATGGTGTGCAACTGCTTGGAAACCTTACGGCTGTCGTCGTCGGAGAGAGCCTTACTGCTCATCTGCACCAACAGCGTGCCCAGCTTGTCCTCATAGATATCGAGCTGATTTTCGAGGTCATAGACTTCCTGACCGACCTTGTCATCGTACTTCTCCAGCAGGGAGAGAGCCTTGAGGATGGTGGTCTGTGCCAGCTTGGACATCTCAACGGTCTTGTTGTTGCACTCTGCAATGGCAATGGAGGGAGTAGCCAACAGGCGGGAGTCGACGAATGCAAACTCCTCCTTCTCCTGCGTATCGTCCTTGATGACGGTGTAGGCAATCTTCTCCAACTGCTTGGTGAAGGGCAACAGCATCACCGTCGTTGCGACATTGAAAACGCTGTGAATGACAGCAATGAGGAAGGGGTCCACCGCCATATCCATAAAGGTGTAGTGGAAGAACAAATCACTGCCGTAGAAGCCCAACAGGAACACAATGGTACCAATCAGGTTAAAGGAGATATGTACCACGGCGACACGGCGTGCATTGCGGTTGACACCGATACTGGAAATCAGTGCGGTGACGCAGGTACCGATGTTCTGACCCATGATGATGGGCAGTGCCATACCGAGGGTGATGCTACCCGTTGCGGAGAAGCCCTGCAAGATTGCCACGGATGCCGCACTACTCTGGATAATACCCGTGAACACGGCACCGACCACAACACCGAGAATCGGGTTGGTGAAGGCAGTCAGAATCTGCTTGAAGCCTTCCATTTCCGTCAGAGGGTCCATGGCATCCTTCATCAAATCCATACCGTACATCAGAACGGCGAAACCGACCATGATGGAACCAATACTCTTTTTCTTATCGCTCTTGGAACCCATGATGAACAGAATACCAATCAGCGCGATAATGGGAGAGAAGGACTCAGGCTTGAGCATCTTGATAAAGAAGTTCTCGCCCTCCAGTCCTGCCAAGGACAGAATCCACGCGGTCAGGGTCGTACCGATGTTACTACCCATGATAACACCGATGGTCTGTCCCAACTGCATGATACCAGAGTTGACCAGACCGACGAGCATAACGGTCATAGCCGAGGAAGATTGGATGGCGATGGTGATACCAGCGCCGAGCAAGAGGCTCTTAATGGGGTTGTTGGTGGACTTTTTCAGAAGCTGTTCCAGTTTGCCGCCGGCCATTTTCTCCAAGCCGTTGGACATGACGGACATACCGTATAGGAAGAACGCTAGTCCGCCCAGAAGGGTAAATACATCGAAAATGTCGAATGTATTCATACTGTCTTCTCCTTTTCTTTTTCTCTTTTCTCTTTTTTGTATGGACAAAACTTTGCTATCAGCAGAGCTCTGCACGAGATGGAGTATACGGTGCGATTGTTAAATCCGAAAGCGCGATATTGTTAAATGTATGTAAAATCTAGCACGATTCGACACGGTCTATCGCGCATACCGTGAGGTGGTCGCCGTCCACGGTAAATTTCACATCCCACCCGGCAAACCCCATCGCATAGATACGCTGGGGGTCGTTCTGGTAGGAGGGGCGTGGGTCCTGTGCCAAAACGCCCAACAGGGCGGCACGCTTCTCCGCTGGCACACACGACAGCAAATCAGGCGCACAGTCCACCGTCAAGGTACGCCGTGCGACGGCATCGACAAAGCCTCCCACGGCATCGCTGTGTGCGTCGGCATAGGCGATATACGGCTTGATGTCGTAGATAGGTGTTCTGTCCATCAAGTCCGCCCCTGCCACATGGAGGACTGGCCCTAGTTCGCTATCCAGTTCCACGCGCTCCAGACGGACGCTTGACAGCCCCAACGGATTGGGGCGGAACGGGGAACGGGTGGCAAAGACCCCCATCCGCTTGTTGCCCCCCAGACGCGGTGGGCGCACCGTGGGAGACCAGTCCTCGCGCACCGCCTCGGAAAACTGCCAGATGAGCCAGATGTGCGAAAATTCTTCCAAGCCACGCATGGCATCGGCGTTGCGATACGGCGGTGTAAAGACAATCCGTGCGCGTAGCTCGTCCACCAACCCACTCTGCCGTGGAACACCGAACTTCGTGGTAAAATCGCTGTGAATGTGTGCAATCACTTTCATCGCATGGGTTTCTACCATAACTCTCCCCTTTCTGTTGCTTCCCTCCGAACACAATCCTCACGCTTCGTCATTCCGTTCCTCTCTTACTTCCTCCTGCGATTTGCAAAAATTTTTACTACATTGATTATTTTGCTCAAGAGATGGTGGTCACACATTCCCCCGTTTCTGCATCGATAAAAATCCAATCACAGGTTGACATCTGCGACCCAGAGCTTGAGTCATCATCCCCAACAACTAAGCACCGAAGCATATAGCGATAGTAAGACTTTCCAGTGTTCGGCACTTCTTGAATCTCTCCACCAACAACAAATACAACCCCCGTTTCCCCGGATACATCTTCTGGTGAATAGCCCCAATACTCGCAAGCGATTCGATACGCATCGTCTTTTGAAATATTGATGGTATGTACTATCGGTTCAACAAGATTTGCATAATCGGGAATCAATATAAAGTCAATCATATTCAAGTTGTTCCAGTAATAGTCAGCCCCCGCTAAAGAATAAATTGGGGCTAAAATACACAAATCACCTTCACCATTGATATACGGAATAGATTTCTCAATATTTTCTCGTGAAATTGTTTTTCGAAGGGCTTCATTGAACCAAGAAACAAAATTACTACTCTGAAAATTTTCATTGGTTCGGTCCCAACCACTCCAAAAACGAGAACCAAGAACCTGTTTAGCCAATTCATAGTATTCATCAAGAGAAAGTCCATATAAAGTAAGCAAAGAATCCCGAGAAATCTCTTTTCTGCTGGTTATATCCACATTATAAACATAATAATCCCACCAAGCCCACTCCACAGGAAGACTCTCTATGACAAGAGATAGTACGGTATTGTTTATATACCAGTCATATGTTATATACTCATCGCCCTCATAGTGTTCTTTATTCCACCACTCCAGTATATCAACTACCACACCATCATATAGGGTTGTCCATATTTCAGTGTTAATATCGGCAACTGCATCACCGTCCAAATTGATTTTTGGAATATGGAACTTTCTTCCACCAAACTCCTCGCTGTACGCATCCGTAACCAAATTATCGAGAACTATCGAAGTTGATTCTCCAAACTCTGTTACCCATAAAACCAACTTGCTACCATCATACTCATCCAGATATTGTTTGTTGTTGGACGGTAAAAAGCCGAACACGCTAGTCTGTTGCTTTTCTGTGGTAGTTTCCGTTGCCTGTTTCAGTTTTACAAGCATCCGTGCAATTTCAGCATTGATACTATTTTGGTAATCCACCAACGGCTGTATCTTTTCTTGGGTCGAACTGCTCTTACTGGCAAGAGAAGCAAGTGCGGCTTCTCTGGTGATATAGCAGGATTTTAGATAGAGGTAACAGTACTGTGCAAGGTGATAGAGATTCTCCTGTGCGATATCCTCCGCAAAAACGACATCACGCTCGCTCAAATAATTGAGGTAAGTATCCGCCTGAAAGACCATCGAATAAATTGCCAATTCAAAATTATCCGCACCAGACAGACCATCTTTCAAGAAAGGTATCGTATTCGAGGCAATATTCCAAGCAATCAAAGCCGCGGCCGCCTGACTGCCTACGATACTGTGCAACAAAACCTTATCCGTTACGGCATCCGTCACCCATTCGTCAAGATTATCCCAGAATCGTTTCACCCCATACCCCTTAAGGGTGCCAGAAAGCGCATTGCAATAGCTAACCATAGAGGATTTCATAGCATTGGGTAGTTCTAACCCATTACCTGCCGTTGTCAGATAGTATTGCAAGGCACCCCAGGAGAATTTATCTTGATTGTAAAATTCCAGCGCATACCCACCAATTTCTGCAAGTTTTGTACACCAGTCAAGCACAGAGAACAGATTACCCGTTGCATCGGCCATCCTTTTTTGTACTTCCAAAAATTCACCACCCGTGTATAAAAAAGAAGTCTGTCTGTCCACGGCGGTTTCCAATGCCTGATACGCTCTATTGTAGGAAACGGCAGTTGAATTTCCTGCTTTAAGACCTGCCAGTGCCGCTTCGCATTGTTTCTGCAAAGTACCCACTTCAAAATCCAACATCTCATCAGTAAAGGAAAGGAGTTTGCCCAAATCACTATCGACATCCAACAAGTCACACATCAGTTCTATATCTTCCGTAGCCGCTTCCAGTTCGTCGTCGGATTCCGTACAAATCAGTATCGCAATGTCCTCGCTGTACTTCTTGTCGTAAAGTGTCGTGCTACCAGCAAACTGTTGGAATAAAGTTGCCCAAGAGGGGCCATCAAATTCCAATAACCCACTAAAGATATTGACCAGATGACTGCTTGCGCCCAGCACTGTGATGTCTGTTTCTGTGTACCCGAAATCATCCGCCCAATCAAAATTGTACTTTCCGCTGTTCCTTGCGATATCCAAAAAATAGTCAATAATTTTCTTGGTCGGTATATCAATCAAAAGTGCATCCTTACCAATTATCGCGGAACTGTTCAGCAGAAGTGCCGCGTATTCCAAAGGAATCCAACTGCCCTCACTGTTTTTGATAGGCGCAAACGGTGCTTCATAGGTATCCACCATCGCATTGAACAACATATGGGACACCTGCGTGCTGTTATACTTGAATTGCGTGACACCAAATGGAAGTCCGTTTGTTTTGTCTTTGTTGTAGATAACAAGACCATCGCTCGTTTCTCCAAAGGTATAGCCCAATCGCTCCGCAAACATCTGTGCATGAACATAGACAGCATCGTTTTGCACCATAACACGCAGTCCCTCGTGATGGCCGATATTATCTGAGTACTGCACTGGCACTGTGTAATAGGTTTCTTCGGTGTTTGTGGCAAATGCAGTGGCCGTGATGGAAAACAGCATCACAAGTGCCATGAACAAACTAAGGATTTTTTTCATGGTTCGCCCACTCCTTTCCTGTATTCCTCCAACATCTGTTCATACAGGGCTTTGTAGGCATCCAGAAGTCCACCTGTCACCGCGTTGATAAAAGCTTCGTCACGATACTCCACAATCGGTTTACCATGGACAAAGGTACAGTTCAGAGATACCGTTACCACCTTTTTTTCTGCATTTTTTGCGTACTCCTTGATGTACTGCAACAGTTCATCCTCTGAAATGTCCGTCATATTCACGCCGAAATTGTCGAATACATTTCGCATATCAGGAGCTTCAATCTCATATGTAATGGAACTTTCCGTTGTTTTTATTGCTTTGACGGTAACATACGGAAAGATTTGTTCCAAGACTCCCTCTTGGGATGTATCGGATGTATCAGGTTCTCCCCATATCTCCAAAACTTCTTCGTCCATTGTCACTTCGTTACTCCCGAAGATGGTCTTGTTGATGGTTGTCATATCATTGGTGTCAAAAGCGTCCACTAATACTTGGGCAGTATCTTTCACCGTATTCTTTCTGCCACACCCTACCAAACCAACTACGAGCGTGAACACCAAAAGAATGAGAAGCAGTCTTTTCATAATATCCCTCCAACTATGTACACTGGCTTTTGTAATATTGGGTTCCACTATCACGCTCCCCTCTCCGTTGTTTTTGGTCTGTGCCCATTACCCCATCGTCTTGGGCATAGGGCGGAATTTTGCGGTATACTCCGCGACATCAATCCGCACCACGCTGACAATGGACACCAATCGCTCATTAAATACAAAATCTTTGCCTGTCTGGGTGTGCATAAATTGCGTGAGGGCGGCCATTTTTTCCTCGGCGGTCTCCAAAATCACCGCTGTACCACGCCCCATGAGCGACTGATACGCTGTCCCGTACTGGCAGGGCAGATTCCCCTCAAACGGCTGGACATCGCACTCCATCTCCAAAAACACCTTGGGATTGGCACGCAGGATATCCAATTTCCGCCCTTTTACCGCGCCGTGGACATATAGGGACAGCGTCCCGTCCTCGCGCATGGTATAGCCGTAGTTCATCGGGACGACATACGGCTCGTCCCCGTCCACCATGCCCAGATGGACAATCATGGCGCGGTTCAAAATGTCGATAATTTCGTTGCGGTCCGTGATTTGATATTCACGCTTTGTCATTCCGTTCATTTTCGGTTTTTTCTCCTTTTTTCAGTATCACAGAGGTGGAATAGGTCAGCAACAGCGCACCAGCGACGAAGCTGATAACACCAACCACGGTATCCAAGCGACCTGCGGAAAAGCCCATCATACCACCACCGACCATACACCCTGCCGTGGGTAAAAACTTTTTCATAGACACCTCCGTTTGTGTGGCATATTCGTTGATTTATTTCCTATTTAATCTCGCGACGGTTTCTACATGGCTCGTCCGCGGGAACATATCCACGGCGGTGGCGGTTTGCAGTTCGTAGCCGACTTCGGCAAATCGCTTGACATCGCGCGCAAGGGTAGCGCAGTCGCAGGACACATACACCACGCGGTCGGGAGACATGGTATGAATGGCGGCAATGACATCCTCACTCAACCCTTTGCGCGGAGGGTCTACCACCACGACATCGGGGCGCAGGTTTTCTTTTGCCAACTTTGCGGCGATATCACCAGCATCCCCACAGAAAAACTCTACATTTTCGACACCGTTCCGCACCGCATTTTCTTTCGCGTTCACAATCGCCTCTGGTACAATTTCCGCGCCGATGGCTTTTTTTGCTTTGCCTGCCATGACGAGCGTAATCGTACCTGCGCCACAGTAGAGGTCCAGCACGGTTTCTGTGCCAGTCAGCTGTGCCTGTTCCACGGCTTTTTCATACAGTCGCTGTGCCTGTGGGCGGTTGACCTGATAGAACGCAGGGATGGACAGGCGGTAAGTCAATCCGCAGAGGGTATCCAACAGGGTATCCTCCCCCCAGAGGGTGCGGTAGGTATCGCCGAGGATAACATTGGTGTCCCTGGTATTGGTATTGAGGACCACACCCACGGTATCCGCGCAGGCAGTACGGATGCGCTGTACCAACTCGGTTTCGTTTGGCAGTTTCTTGCCATTGACGACCAAGCAGACCAGTGCCTCCCCTTTGCTGTTGGTACGCACATAGATATGGCGCAACAGCCCCTTGCCCGTCTTTTCCTGATACGCAGGGACATGAAATGCCTGCATATAGTCCTCGACCGCCTTGGCAATCGCGCCTGCCTGTTTGGTCTGCAACAAGCACTCGGTGGTGGGGATAACATCGTGACTTCTGGCGCGATAAAAGCCCGCTTTGCCGGCAGGACTGATGGGAAATTGGCTCTTATTGCGGTAGCCCGTGATTTCCTCACTGCCGAGAATCTCGGTCACTTCGATATCCACCCCACCGATACGGCGCAGTGCGTCCTGCACACGCAGACGCTTCGCCTCCAGTTCTTCTGGATATGCCAGATGGCGGAAGTCACAGCCACCGCAGGCAGGGAAATTCGGGCAGTCGGACGGCACGCGCCATGCAGACGGCTCGACAATCTCCTCCACTTTTGCAAAGGCGACATTCTTTAATACTTTCAAAATACGAATGACACATACTTCACCACGGACAGCACCGTGGACGAACACCACCTGCTGTTCTACGCGGGTGATGCCCATACCCTCGGTGCTGTACCCAGTGATTGTGACGGTATGCAGTTGATTTTTCTCTAACATGGAAGTATATTCTCCTACAGTCCTAAAAACTACACAACACAGCTGTGTGTTGTTTATGCCTCAAAGCGGTCAATCAGTTGCTTGAGCTGGTCGGCAAAGCGCGCCAAATCCTTGTTGGCACGACCCTTGCTACGCACAATAACCTCCTGCAACAGCTTGCCCATCGCCACCAGACGCTGGTAAGCGGCGGACACCTTGCCAGTGGGGGTATGTGTCTTGCGCTCCGGCAGATAGCCAACCTGCAACTGACGATTCTCGACCAGGTCGTACACCTCGGTGTACTGCGGTGCATGGGCACTCAGCCCCAACTTTCTCAGACTTTCTGCGAAGTACGGTGCCACCTCGCGGTCGCCATGGACGACGAAGAAATGTGCGGTATTTTCAAAACTCTGTGCCCACTCCAGCAGGTGGTCGCGGTCAGCATGGCTGGACAGACCCTTGAAGTTCTCAATCTCGGCGCGGACGGCAATCTCCTCACCGAACAGCTTGACGCTCTTGGCACCATCCAGCATGGCACGGCCAATCGTGCCAGGGGACTGGAAGCCGACAAATACGATGGTACTTTCACTGCGCCACAGGTTGTATTTGAGGTGGTGGCGGATACGACCTGCATCGCACATACCAGAAGCGGAGATAATGACCTTCGGGGCGTGGTCCATATTCAACAGCTTGGATTCATCCACGGACTCCGTACAACGCAGGCCGGGGAAGCTAAACATGGAAGTACCCTCTCGCACCAGTTGCAGTGCCTCCTCATCCAGATAGCCACGCAGGTCACCGCCGAAGATGCTCGTCGCCTTGGTCGCCAACGGCGAGTCGATATAGACGGGGAAATCGGGGACAGACTTGACCAATCCCTCCTGTTTGATACGGCGGATGAAGTACAAAACCTCCTGCGTGCGTCCGACGGCAAAGGCAGGGATAACCACATTGCCACCGCGTCCGAGGGTACGGTCGATAACCTTAGCAAGCTCAGAGGTGTAGCTCCACACCTCCTGATGGTTGCGGTCGCCATAGGTGGACTCCATGACCACATAATCCGCTTTTTTGAGCAGGATGGGGTCACGGATAATCGGCTGGTTGATATTACCGATATCGCCAGAGAATACGATGGTCTTGGTCACGCCGTTCTCGGTCACTTCCATCGTGATGGAGGCACTACCCAGCAGGTGGCCTGCGTCGGTAAACACGGCGGTCACGCCCTCGCACAGCTCCACTCTCTGCTCATACTCGCAGGGATGGATATACGGCAGTGTGTTCAAGGCATCCTGCATGGTATAAATCGGCTCGACCAGCTGTCGGCCAGCACGCATATTCTTGCGGTTTTCGTACTCGGCATCGGACTCCTGAATATGGGCACTGTCCACCAACATGATTTCGAGCAGTTCTTTTGTCAGGCGCGTGGTCCAGATTTCGCCCTCAAATCCCTGTTTAATCAGCATCGGCACACGACCACTGTGGTCGATATGGGCGTGGGTAATCAGCACATAGTCAATCGTATTGGGGGCAAAGGGCAATTCCCGATTATTAATTTCATCTCGGCCCTGTTGCAAGCCACAGTCAATCAAAATCTTCTTCCCGTTCACCTCTAGGCAATGGCAACTGCCTGTTACACATTGGTCTGCACCGAAGAAACTCAATTTCATAGAATGACCCCCTTTAGTATGGTTCTGGTACTTGTATTGTAGCACAAAAAGGCAAGATTTACAACCACTGTTGTCCCCTATCCCCTCTGTGCGAGCAAAAAAAGAGCGCGACTGTCCAGCAGTCGCACTCCCGCTTATTCAAACTCAAACATTAACTCGTCCGCGTAGTCGTCAAATTCAGGGCATGCACGAGCATCCCTGCACTTGTTGCAGATACCGCCGAGGAAATTGGTCAGCTTGTCCCAATATGCCACCAACAGGCAGACAAAACCAGCAACCGCCAGCGACGCGCCAACGATTTTTACAACAAAACGCCATGTACTCTGTTTTTTCATGGTAGTTCCTCCCATCGTGTTGTTACTTGTCACTATCATTATATACCTTTGTCGACAGAAACACAATGCTTTTTTGTTAATTTTTGGATTATCTTTCGATTTTGCTGTAGTCCTTGTAGGTTTCGTTGAGGTATGCTACCCACTCCACCACCAGTTCCTCGTGTGTCTTGGGCAACGGCTCCCCATCTCCATAAAGGCTCTGTATCACCGTCTGCTCCCCGTACTGCTGGACAAGGTAGTTGATAAAGGACGCACCTGTAAAGTATCCTCGATACTGGTCGGGGTCAGTGATACCTTCACTATAACACATCAAATCATACACTGTCAGCGTATCAATCGCCATATCGAGTGGGCGGTCGAGTTTAGCACAATACTCCTTGACACCAATGTACATATCACTGCCATTTTCCAAATTTACACTGTAATCATAGTTTGTAAATGCCACACCGTAGTAATCGTATCTCGTGTCGAGATATCTCGCAATGCCTTCTACCATCCAATTTTCTTTATCTACTGTTCCAGTCAGTTCATGGATATACTCGTGCATGATAGACACCACACCGATAATGACAATCTCATTCGTGACAGAAGTGGAATAGCTAACTTGCACAGTAGGGTCATCCGTCAGCAGAATTTTGATACCCTCATCATAGGGATACAGGTTGATGGTATCGCGGTACTGTTGCATTTGTCTGAAATTGATGGTGAAAAATTCGCGGACTTCTGGATACTTTTCGTGGAGGAAGTTCTCAGACACCAGCGGATTCATTTCGTAATTTCTATCCTGCCATTCGTCGCAGAGATAGAAAGTGCCGATGTCACTCTCCACCACATAGTCATAGGAGATACCGCCGAAGCCGTAGCGGATGGTGGACGGCTCATAGGTCAACCCATGTTCTGCGTAGTAGTCAGCAAGCGCACGGCTCACTGCCACCATGCCCTCAGTCGTATCCGCATCCGCAAGGAGAGATTGTAGTTCTTTCTCGTCCAGACTGGCGACAAAACCACAGGCGAGGTTCTTGGCGGCGGTGGCATCGTCCTCGGACACAAATGCGGTATCAAAGCAGAGCAACCCCAAATCGCAGACCTCAACCACAGCAGGCGCAACAAATGCCCCTGTCATCGGCTCGCCCCAGTGCAACCGCTGACACAACATATTGGCATAGCCATACACCAGACCGTAGTGCGTGAAGTCGCCATAGACCGCCATCAATACCGCAGTCACATATTCTTGGGTCTGCCAGTCCTGTTCTGTCAGAAATACCCGATTCCCAATGACAAATAGACTGCCATACCCCTGTTCCGTCAAGACACAAATCTCTGGAAGTGCAGGCAGTGTCCCCAACTCCGCAAGAATTTGCTCCGTTGCCTCAATACAAGCTGTGCGCTGTTCTGCGGTAATCTTCTTGTCAAAGAAGTAGTGCGCCCTGTCCGTATCCGTCCGTTCCATATCCAGGCGGAAAGAATACTGCTGATTTTCCTCGGTGTAGTCCACCGTTTCTTTGGTGTAAGTGTACGCTATCGGGGTGTCGGGTACACGCGGTACATCCGCCGACACCGCATCGTTGTTGGATGGTGTCCCTGTCGCACAGGCCGTCAACAACACCCCCATCAGCGCAAGCATTGCAAAGAATTGCTTCATCAGTAACGGCTCCTCATCTTCCGCGTTTTGTTCCGCCGATGGATTCAAAGAACGAGAGATAAATTTCAATCTCGACTTCGTTCTCCTGTAGGTTCACGGTTGCGCTGTCGATAATCTGTCCCACCAAGGTCAACTCACTATCACCCGTGTACTGGTCGCCACCTGCCAGTTCCCAATACGCCTCGACCAGACCCATATCGCGCACCTTAGGCTGTAGCATTTCCGCCATACTCTCCAACTGGTGCCGATGCTCTGGGGCATAATCCCCTTTGACAAACAGACGCAGACCGTCCTCCTCTTTGACCAGACGCAAATCGACTTCTTTTCCTCCTGCACGAAACAGCGCAGTATACAGTTCATCAATCACATGGCTCATTCTTCTTCTGGCCATATGGATATGTTTTTTTGCCATACTTAAAACTCCTCCTCTGGCTCTGGCTTCAGAGCCTCAATAATGGGAACCAACAACACACAGACAAGACCAGCAGTAAACCCGTTGTTATACAGGTTCATACCGCCCTGTAGACCACTGGTATGCTGTACCACACACATATGGATAAACCCTGCCACGACACCCCACTGCCAACCGAACTGTCCTGCGATGGGGGCCAGTCCTGTGCAGAGCAACAGGGCAAGTAACACGCCAGGCGATGTAAACGGAAGTTGGGGCAGGAAAAATGCCGCCAGAAACGCACCCAACATCACGGGGGTAATATTTTTCAGGTGCATACCAAACGCGCCAAATCCCATAATGCTGATGACACAACAGGTCAACGGACCGTTGAGCCGTACCCCAAGCGGATAGAGCGCGAGCAGATACAGCAGGGACACCGCCCCCACCAGTGCCATATTCACAAAGGTCGTCGCTACATTGTCCAACAGAATAAAGTCAGCAACCGCACGACCAGAGTGGCGTAGAATCGGGCGATAGGTGCGCCAATTGCGACAGCCCAACAGGACACCGAGCAAAAATAGCGCGACAATCAGAATCGACAACAGAATCAGTAGTTCGACATGGTTCTCACTGCCCCATGTGCTTTCAAGCGTCAGCGTAATCCCCAGTCCTTTCAAGATACTGGCAATCGCCAAGGCGAGAAAACCTGCTGCAAATCCCACATTGTAAAGGTTATACCCTTGATGGACGCGAATCGTAAAACCAGCCACCGCAGGCATCAGAAATCCAATCAAAACACCACACAGCAACATGGCAGGGATACGCAACCACGCCTGTGCATGATTGAAAGTAAAACTGACCAAGGGGGATAGACAGGTGGCATACATTGTCAGATAGATGACGCGGGCAAAGGATTCCTGTTGGTAGCGCGAGTACAGCCAACCGCCCAACACCACAGGTGCCATATTGAATAGGTTTTTGCCCAACAGGGCGAAGCCCGCCATCATAAACAGACAGGCCAACGATACACCTGAAAAGGGCGCGCGCTCATAGCGCACCAACATCGTACTCAAAAACAGAATCAACGCACTGTTCAAGAGAGCCGCCCCCACACCTCCGATGGCAACAGGGTCGGTAATTAACCCCGTGTCGCTCATCTGGATGCGCCACCACCCCGTCAACAGCGTGAGGTCAGGCTGTACGCAGATAGCAAATAGAAAGAGAACCGCAGACAGCACCAATGGCACTGTGTATAAATGCTTTCGCAACAAATCGACGGGCGACAATTTTGTTTTTGTTGTTGTCGTCAAATAGTACACCTCCTCATAGGTTCATTCACCGTGCATTGTGTAGGACTTCTCGTCGGATATACCGAATGGTTTTTTCCTCCCCCTCGTCGCGCAACATCAAGAGAAGTTTTTCCAGTAATGCCGCCGTTTCAGGGTGTATCATGTAGTTGCTCCGACAGCGTTCGTAGTACTCCCACGCAGAGGCCTCAGTATACTTATCCTGTTGGTAGGTCTGACAGGCGGCAACACGGTCGCAGAACATCTCCACGACATAGTTGGCAGGTATCCGCAGACCTGCGATGCGTCCCCCCTGCTCGATGCTGTAGTCAATCCAATACTCCAGATGGTGCTTGTTGCGCCCCTTGTGGTGGAGCCACCCTGCGGAGTAGCCCAAATCCTGCTTCTCCAACTCGATGGGACTGCGCGTACCGTCGTAGTACTTCGCCCCTGCCAAAAATTCAATTGGGGTATATTTGGACAGGTCGTGCGCCAATCCCTGTCGGTACAGACCAACCTTAAAACAATATTTCATCACGCGCAGTTTGTGTGCCGTGATGGTCTTGAAGTGCCCAATCCAGTTTCCCATCGCACGACACCATCAAATCAACTGTTGGTCGTTAATCATCAGCTGGAAAGTCAAGCCAAGTCGCTCCGCCGCACGGCGACATAGCATCATGCGCTTCATAAAGATTTCAAAGAAGTCCATGACGGAGCTAAATTTGGTGTCAATCGTCAGCTGTAGGCGCGCGGTCTTTTCTTCGGGCAGAATCAACAGGCGCGCGTGTTCCACAGAGTAGTTGACGCGGTCGTGGATGTCAAAGGTGGCGATATCCTGATTCCGCACACGGTTACGGCGTACATCGGACTTGTCCGCCAGAATCAGGGCGGCGGCGACGGCATTGACGGGCACGCCAACGCCTTCATCGTGGTTGCCGATAGCGGTAACAACCGTTGCCAAATCCGCAGGCTCCATGTCCATGCGGTCGAGGATACGGAATGCCATCACCGCACCACTCTGCGAGTGGTCGGCACGGTTGACCAGATTGCCGATGTCGTGGAGATAGGCGGCAATCTTCGCCAGCTCAATCTCATGTTCGCTGTAGCCCAAGGTATGGAGAATATTCTCCGCCATATCCGCTACACCACAGACATGGGGAAAGCTGTGTTCTGTGAAGCCGAGCGCAGACAGCGATTCATCTGCACGGGTGATATAGGTGTTGACAGCGGCATTACCGCGGAGCATTTCATAAGTGACCATAGTGACCTCCTCAAATGTTGAAAATTTTAGCACTTTAAGCTATGATACCACATCAGGAAACTTTTGACTACTGTTTTTGATAAAAAAAACAAAGTCGGCACGAACCGACTTTGCTCATATTATCTATTGCATTGTCTATTGCTGTAATTGTGTTGGAACTCACTGCCCTAGATGTGCCAGACCACCTGCGCCAAGCGCGTCAGCCAATGCTTCATAGGGTAAGAACAACTCCACAGGCCCCATTGCGTAAGGCCCCAACTCATACACCGAGAAAATCACGGTCATACCCTCGGCATCGAACAACACGGCGGCATCATTCCAGTGTCCAATAATCTCCACATAGTCCGACCAAAAGCCAGCGGTGTACTCCTCGCCCAAACTTTCCGCCTGTGCCACTAGCAATTCCGCCGTCTGGGTGCGGAACTGTTCGGGGTCATCGGCAATCTGTGTGGGGTCGATGAACTGCCCCAACACGAGGTCAAAGAGGTAGCTACTGGTGTACACCATCGGATGTGCGCCGCCACTGTAGTAGTAGCCATCCGCCCGAATGGTCAAAATCTGCCCCGTCTGCGTGACAACCAGCTCTTTCTCGTCCGTGGCATATGTCGTGCCAATTTGAACAAAATCTCCCTCCGCCACTGCCGCCGCGGTTTCTTCCCCGAATACCACCGCATCGTCCAATAGTTTCTGCATCTGTGCATTGAACGACTCCACATTGCGCTGTGCGATAACCAGTGCCTCCTCTGTCAAGTCGTCAACATTTTCGACACGCATCATCGGCACACTATAGCGGTACATGGCATACAGTACACCACTCTCCTCGTCGGTAAACTGGCAACTAACCACTTTGTCCTCATAGGTATAGCAGGGCGTGGACGAAAGTTCGTCTACTGGGGTATCCACCTGTTCCGACTGCGGTGCTTCTGGTGTCGCTTTTTGTTGCAATTCATTGGCACCGCACGCACAGAGCATCGCCACACTCAGCAACCATACTAACCATTTCACTCGTTTCATCGCGTACTCCTTTCTCTGTCTAACTGCGTCATCACCGCCGAACTGGAGAAATCGCTGTCCACGGTCGCATTTTCCAAATTCGGCATCGCCAGTGTATAGAGGTCGGTACACTGGGATTCCCGGAGAAAACAAGCCTGTACACGCGCATCCATCCCGCGCACCTGTGCGCCTCTGGTGATAATTGGGAGGGATGCGCTTTTTTTCATCTGTTTTAACAGGGCGCGTCCTGTGGCATTCGCGCCCAATATGCGCAAATACGGCGGCAACTCCCCCTGTGCGGCGGGTACTATCCCCAGATAGCTGTGCAGGAGCATACGGCGCAACCGAGCCATCGGATAGCGTTTTGTCTTGGCAGTCGTCAACAGTTCTTCCAGACTGCACGCACCCCGCACTGCGCTATAGAAGCGGTGGTGCAGTCCCTCCCCGCCGCCGTCATAGGGCAAGAAGTCCTCCTCATCCATTCGTCGCAGATGGGACAGAATGGCGCGTTCACAGCGTTGCATAGTAATGGGGGCGCGCCCTGCCTGTATCTCACGCAACAGAATTTCCGCCGTCTGTTCGCTGACAAGACTCTGCCAATCTCCCCCATCCAACAGGACACGGCGGATAGCACTCGCGCTGGGGTACTGCCCCAACTCCGCGCTGTCGTGTGCCGACCCAATGCGTGGCAGTGCCAACGGCGCAATCGGGGCATCGAGCGTTCTCAGTGCGCGCAGATACTCCACCGCGAGGGCATTGTTGGGCAGGGCGAGGCACTGGGCAGTATCGCCTGCCAAAGTCTGCAAGGCGGTCTGTCGGGCGGTGGCAAAGCTCATGCCCTCGGAGAGAAAACGGCGCAGAAGGTTGGGGAATCGTGCGTCCTCTAAAGTTTCCGCTGTTCGTACCAGTGGAGCGAGGTCGCCACTTTCACAGCCGAAAACTAGGTGTGTTACGATACCTGTTGCCGTGAGCAATGCCACACCGCCCTGTGCAAATCGCTCCGCTGTTGCACTCGACCACGGCGCACAGAGTTCCAGCACCAAGTCTGCGCCACCGTGCAGTGCCATCTCTGCACGCGCGTGTTTGGACACCACGGCAAATTCACCGCGCTGGACAAAATTTCCACTCATCGCAACGACAACAGGCGTATCTGCCCCCAGTCGGGCGCGTACCTGTGCGATTTGCCACGCGTGTCCCCGATGAAAGGGATGGTATTCTGCGATAATGCCAGCAACCGCCATACGCCTCCCCTCCTTTCGTCGTAGAAAAAATGAAAAATTTTCAAAAAAACTGTTGTCTAACCGACAAAAATAGTCTACAATAAGAATTGTGACTATTTTAACTGTATCCTGCTGAAAAAGCAAGTCACAGTATGGTAACAAATCATAACAAATAATGACAACGATAAGGAGAATTTACGCATGAAAATTCTGGTTATCAACGCTGGTAGCTCCTCCCTGAAGTATCAGCTGATGGAGTCCGAGGGCGGCGAGGTCTTTGCTAAGGGCCTGTGCGAGCGTATCGGCATCGATGGTCGTCTGACCCACAAGGTTCCCGGCCGCGAGGATGTGAAGATGGACATTGCTATGCCCTCCCACGGTGAGGCAATCCAGGCTGTTCTGGACATTCTGGTTGACAAGACCAACGGTGTCATCGCTTCCACCGATGAGATTGCTGCTGTCGGTCATCGTGTCGTCCACGGCGGTATGGAGTTTGCTTCCAGCTGCATCATCGACGACGCTGTGATTGCAGGTATCGAGAAGTGCATCCCCCTCGGCCCTCTGCACAACCCCGCTAACCTGATGGGTATTCGTGCTTGCCAGGCTATCATGCCCAACACCAAGCAGGTTGCTGTGTTCGACACCGCTTTCCACATGACCATGCCTGCTAAGGCTTACACCTACGCTGTGCCCTACGAGTTCTATGAGCAGGACAATGTCCGCCGCTACGGTTTCCACGGCACCAGCCACAAGTATGTTTCTGGCCGTGTCATCGATATGCTGGGCAACCCCGAGCACAGCCGCATCATCTGCTGCCATCTGGGTAACGGTTCCTCCCTGTCCGCTGTTGTGGACGGCAAGTGCGTCGAGACCTCCATGGGCCTTGGACCCTTGGGTGGTTTCCCCATGGGCACCCGTTCTGGCGACCTCGACCCCACCATCCTCGAGTATGTCATGGACCGCCGTGGCTACGACATCAAGGAGATGATGAACATTCTGAACAAGAAGTCTGGTGTTCTGGGCATCTCTGGTGTCAGCTCCGACTTCCGTGACTTGGAGACCGCCGCCGCCGAGGGCAACGAGCGCGCTCAGCTGGCTCTGGACAAGTTCATCTATGAGGTGAAGAAGACCATCGGTGCTTACGCTACCACTATGGGCGGTGTGGACGCTATCGTCTTTACCGCTGGTATCGGTGAGAACTCCATCGATATGCGCGTGAAGCTGTGCGAGGGTCTGGAGTACATGGGCATCAAGATTGACCCCGAGAAGAACAATGTCCGTGGCAAGGAAGTCGACGCATCCGCTGCCGACTCCAAGGTCAAGGTGTTCATCGTTCCCACCAACGAGGAACTGATGATTGCTATGGACACCGCAAAGCTCTGCGAGTAATCGTACGATTTTGCCCCACTGCCAACCGTGCAGTGGGGCTTTTCACTTTTTCAAGAACAATACCATAAGCCTACGGAGATTATTACAATGGCAAAAGAAATTAACCCGAATGATACCACCAGAGCGTCTGCGTATGAACTTTGGATGAAAGCACCGAATCCCATGGTCACATTCTTCAAAACACTGGATGTCACCCATCTCATTCGGATATCGAAGAAGAAACAGTTGAAATTCAATATGCTGTTAGACTACTGTATTGGCAAAGCGGCGACTGGTATTAAGGAGTTTTATATTCTGCCAGTTGGCGATAAGCTACTACAATACGATACCATTGCCGTGAACACCATCGTCAAAAACAAAGATGGTGAAGTCAGTTCCTGTGATATCCTGTATACGGACGATTTGGACAATTTTAACCGCGACTATCTGCAATATACCACACAGGTGGCAAAAACGGCACAGGATAGAGATTTGTCGGAGGACAGCATGGTTATCGGCACTTCTGCGATTGTAGATACCGAATTGGACGGTGCGGTTGGTATGAACAGCGGTATTTTTAACAACCCCTTTCTCATCTGGGGCAAATATCGGAAAAAGCTCTTTCGGTACTACCTCCCTATCTCGTTTCAGTTCCACCATACCCAGATGGATGGCGCACACGCAGGGAGATTCTTAGAAAATCTACAACAAGAAATTTACAAGTTATAAAGGGCTACCGAACATGAAATATTTAGATTTTATCTGTACCAAGGATATGTTCACTGGTTCGATGGATGTTTCCGTTGTCCCATTTGACGCATATGAAAACTACGAGATGATAACCGCGTTCTACGACAGTTGCCCAGAGTGTGAATCGTTTCCCAAAGAAGAATACTTTGCTGGGGACTGGTACGACACATGGGAGGACTATGTGATTTGGGAGGATGGGAGAATTGCCGCCCGTGCAGGCATTTTGCAGTGCAACGAGGAACAGTGGGAAGTCGCAGGCGTCATTACCCACCCTGCCTACCGCCAGAAAGGATATTCCACCAAAATTGTTTCCCACTGTATCGCCAAAATCTTGGAACAGGGAAAAACCGCCATTCTCTCCACCGCAGAAACCAACTACGGAATGATTCGTGCCGCCGAAAAAGCAGGATTCCGCGTTGTAGAATCTCCAGAATCCTAAGTCGTCCATAGCGCACTTGACAGATTTACCCTCCATTGGGTATACTTCTATCTGATATTTTTTGCGAAATCAGGTGATACTATGACAAATTATTTTGCGCTCCGTCTGCCAGAGGATGAAATCCGCGCCATTAGCAGTCTTGGCTTGGCACATCTGGGCGACGGTGTTTACGAGCTGTTGGTGCGCGCCTACCTCTGCGAACAGGGGAAAGCCACAGGCAAGGGACTGCACCGTGCGGCGGTCGAACTGGTCAAAGCCCCTGCACAGGCGGCACGCGCCGACAAAATCATGCCCCTGTTGACCGCCGAAGAACTGGCGGTTTTCAAGCGTGGGCGCAACGCCAATGTCAATTCCATCCCAGCACGCGCCAGTCGTTCCGACTATCTCAAGGCGACGGCACTGGAATGTCTGCTGGGCTATCTCTACTTACACGGTGCGACCGAACGCATCAACGAGCTGTTCGATGCCATGATGAAGGAGGAACACGATGCCACTTGATGCTGTCTGTCTAACGGGTGTTGTCCGTGAGTTGCAGAACGAACTGGTCGGACTACGCATTGAAAAAATTCAACAGCCTGCGCGCGACCAAGTGATTTTGACCTTGCGTGGCAATCGAAAATTACTGCTGTGCGCTTCCGCCACCCAGCCACGCATCCACCTGACCACGATGCCCCGTGAAAATCCTGCGGTCGCCCCGATGTTCTGTATGCTTCTGCGAAAGCATCTGGGCAGTGGACGCATTGCCGCCATCGAACAGCCGTCCTTAGAGCGTGTGGTAAGCATCA
The DNA here is from genome assembly GCA_045658885.1 of Candidatus Pelethomonas sp. GTDB lineage: Bacteria > Bacillota > Clostridia > Oscillospirales > Oscillospiraceae > Pelethomonas. Next base: position 49,762 of record JAZOVU010000037.1, read on the forward strand.
CCATCGACATGGTGGACGAGATGGGCGAAGTCGGGCAACGCAAGCTCATTCTGGAGTGCATGGGTCGCCACTCCAACTTGATTCTGTTGGACGGCGAGGGGCGCATTATTGACTGCCTGCGCCGTGTGGATATGGAGATGAGCGAGAAACGACAGGTGTTGCCCGGTCTGTTCTACCACCTCCCCCCTGCCCAAGAAAAACGAAATCCCCTCGCCATCGACCGCGAAGAATTTTCTGCACTCTGGCATACCGCCCCCTATGAGCAGGAGGTCCGCGAGTTCCTTTTACACAACTTCTTCGGTCTGTCCCCTCTGGTCTGCCGTGAACTGGTGTACCAGAGCTGTGGCGAAGATGCACGCATTTCCTCCTCTGTTTGCCGTGAACAAATTACGGAGCGTTTCTTCCAGTGGCAGGATGCCGTGCAGACGCAGAGCTTCACCCCCTATCTCCTGTCACGCGACAACAAACCACAGGATTTTTCCTATCTGCCTATCACGCAGTACGGCGCAGAAACCGAGGGCGCACCGTGGGAGGCATTCTCCCCTATGTTGGATGCTTTCTACGAAACACGCGAACGCATGGAGCGTGTGCGCCAAAAAGGACAGGATTTACAACGCTGTGCCAGTGCCGCGCGCGACCGCATCCGCCGCAAGTTGGCACTACAGGAAAAGGAATACGCCCAGACGCTCGACCGTGACCACCTGCGTATCTGTGGCGAGCTGATTACTGCCAACCTCTACCGCATGGAGCGTGGTATGACAGTACTACGGGCGCAGAACTACTACGAAGCCGACTGCCCTGAGATTGACATTGCCCTCGACCCTCTCCTCTCTCCGCAGAAAAACGCCGAGCGATATTTTAAGCTGTACAATAAGGCAAAAGCCGCACAAATACACCTGACGGAGCAGATGGAACTGGCACGGCGTGAGCGTGAGTGGTTGGAGAGTGTGCTGGACGAACTGAGCCGTGCGGAGATGGAACAGGATTTTAACGATATCCGCAACGAACTGCGCGACGCTGGGTACTTCAAAAGTCGCACCACTGGTAAGAAAGAGCCGAAGCGCACCGCGGCGCGTCCGAGAGTGTTCCGTTCCAGCAGTGGATTCCGTATCCTTGTCGGACGCAGTAACACGCAGAACGACCAACTGACCAAGGATGCGTTTAAGTCGGACTACTGGTTCCACACCCAGCGTATCCACGGCTCCCATGTGATTTTACAGGCCGAGGGACAGGAACCCGATGCACAGTCCATGACCGAGGCGGCGATGTTGGCGGCATGGTTCTCACAGGGACGCGAAAGTGGACAGGTCGCCGTGGACTACACCCAGATTCGCTATGTGAAAAAGCCAGCAGGGGCACGCCCTGGTATGGTGGTATACGACCCCTACAAAACGGCGTATGTCACCCCCGACGAGAAGCTTGTCAAACAACTGATGGTGTAACCTACACCGTGCAAAAAGAAGAACGGGGCTGTCCTACTGAACAGTCCCGTTTTCGATTTGGTTACTCCGTAAAATGTGTGTGGTTGAAGATGTGTTCCTCACAGTAGCAGTGGTAGCCAGAACACTTCGAGCAATAGCGGAATTGCAGGTTGGGGTACTCTGTATCGGTCTTCCCGCAGACCGTACATTTGTGGTTATACCCACGCTGTTTCTGTTGTTCACGCACCGCCTGTCGGAACTGAATCGCCTCTGGGCGATGCCGTGCGCGCTGGGTTTCGATACGGCGGTGCAGTGCAGGCGAAAAGAACACAAACAGATTCATCAGGGCGATAATCGGCATCATCGCCGCACCCAACTGCCCAGCGAGGAGCGAGGTGAGAACGACCACCCCATACAGGCCAGCCTCAATCCACGCCAACCATTTCATCTTGATGGGGATGATGAAGAAGACACGCACCATCGCTTCTCCGTTATAGATGGCAAAGGCAAAGAACATCGCGGAGTTGACATAGGCGGCCCCTGCGATGTACAGCGGAATCCCGTCCACCAGATAGACGACAATCGCGCCCAGTGCGGTCAACAGCACACCACTGAAGTAGTAGACGGTAAATTTGGTACTGCCCCATATCTGTTCCAACGAGCTACCAATCCAGTAGTAGAACATACAGGAGATAAGCAAAAAGACACCGCCCTCGGAGGGGAATAAAAAGTAGGTAAAGATGCGCCAGATTTCGCCGCGCAACACGGCGGATGGTTCCAGTGCGAGAAAGGACAGTGTACCGTATCCCGCAAACATTTGCAGGAAATACAGGACAACATTTGCACCGATGATGTAGCGTATCAGCCCTGGGATACCTAAATTGGGGTGCAAGGCACAAAAGCGGTCAATGGCATGGTTCAATTTTTTCAAAACAGATTCCTCCTGTACCGTGGTTTCGTGTGTGTATTGTACTCCATTTATAGGAAAAAGTCATCAAAAATCTATGAATTTTCTAAAATTCACTGGGGAAACGGAAAATCCACAGACCTGTCCCTGTTCTTTTTTAGAAAAAGCGGTTGTAACAGCGGGAATTTTGTGGTAAAGTAAAGTGAAAATGATTGTCGAGGTGTCGATTATGGATAATTACATTTTTCGTAGTGCGCTGAATGGCTTTAACCGCCAAGATGTAACCGCGTATATCGAGAGAACCCAGAAAGATGCGTCTGAGCGTGTAGCGGAATTGGAAGAACAGATGGAAGCCATGCGTAAGTCCGAGGATGGACTGCGCCGTATGTTGGATGATTGTCAATTTGAGTCCGATGAATTGCGGAGACAGTTGGCGGAGCAGACCACCCACCACGAGCGCGTCAGGGCGGAGATGGAAGCCCAGTTGCAGGAAATGCGGAAAGAAATCGCCACCGCACACAAGGAGAAAGAAACCGTTGCCCAGTTGGAACTGGATGCACGCAAACGCGCCGAGGCACTGTTGGCGGAGCGTAGCGCACAGGCCGAGGAGCTTTTGGCACAGGCGCGTGGACAGGCACAGGCTCTACTGACCGCCGCCAATGAACGCGCCGAACAGATTGTCAATGAGGCATCTCAGCGCGCCGAGTCAATTCGTGCCGAGGTGGAGAACCATGTTAGACGCACCAATACCTCCGTTGAGGAACTCGCCTCCTCCATTGAAACCATCGTCACCCATGTGAGCGCGGAGTTGCGGAAGATGGATGTCGCCGTCGCTCAACTGCCCATCAATTTCAACCATCTGCGCGACGGGATGCAAGAAGCCTTGGAACAGTCAACATCGCTGTAGAAAAAGCGTGAAAAAATAAAAATTAACTATTGACAAATGCACCATACCGTGCTATACTTTATATTGTTCCGACGGGATGTCGGATATATGGGGGTATAGCTCAGCTGGGAGAGCGCTTGAATGGCATTCAAGAGGTCAGCGGTTCGATCCCGCTTATCTCCACCAATTTTGCAAACCGCAAGGTCAAAAACCTTGCGGTTTGTTGCATCTACAACTAAATAATCTGGATTCGGATACCTAATCTCAATAGTCAAGAAATTCAGGTGTCAAATCATCTACCAGAGGGTGCGTTGCAAAATAACAAGAAGTAAAAAGACGAGTAGACTTCCCTAAAAGGGTTGCCTACTCGTCTTTTTGCGTTAAAATTGAATGGATGAGAAACAATTCTAAACCGCAAAACCAGTGTACCGTAAAGGAAGAGCACGGTCAACTGGTATTTGCGCTGAACAGTGAAATTATATTACCTGAGAACGCAGCCGTCCGATTGACGAGCGCCCAGCTTGAGGAACTGGATTACACGAAATTGTATTGCGCCTATTCGCCCAAAGGGCGGAAATCGAAGGTCGAGCCACGAGTGATGTTCAAGGTAATGGTATACGGCTATCAATGTGGGATCTATTCCAGTCGAAAATTGGAAGAGGCCTGTAAATACCGTATCGACTTCAGGTGGCTTCTGGAGGACATGAAAGAGCCGGATCACGCAACCATTGCGCGATTTCGCACCGGACGATGCGCTGAAGCAGCGGAAGATCTGTTTTACCAGTATGTAAAGCTGCTGGAAAAACAAGGAGAAACAGACCATGAGACCGTATTTGTGGACGGAACAAAGCTGGAGAGTTGCGCGGGACGATATACATTTTGTTGGCGCGGAAGCGTGGAAAAGCATCTGGAGAAAGTGCGCGAAAAAGTGTTTCAGCTAACTGGATTGAAAAAGCGGCAGGCATTACAGGCTCGCTTGGAACAGCAACGCGAGGATATTGATTTTGTCTACGGAAAGGGCAAGCGCAAGAGCGAAAAACAGCGGCACTGGGAAGAACTTTATGAGCTTTGCGAGAGGTGGGAGAATTACGAAAATTCTCTTAAAATCATGGGCGAGAGGCGTAACAGCTACTCTAAGACCGATCCGGATGCCACTTTTATGCGGATGAAAGATGACCATATGCGCAACGGACAGCTGAAACCGGCGTATAATGTCCAAATTGCGGTAAACAGCGAGTACATCACCGGAGTGGATGTATTTTCTAACCGCACCGATTTCGGCACAATGGTTCCGTTCCTGAAACGATTGCAGCACTGCCATGAAGCCAAATACGAGGAAGTAGTTGCGGATGCCGGGTATGAAAGTCTGGACAACTATCTGTATCTGGAGGATAATGGGCAGCTCAGTTTCATTAAGCCCGCCAACTATAAGACTCAGAGAACAAAGAAATTCAAGCAGAAAATTGGGCGTATTGAAAATATGGCCTATGATCCAGAAGATGACTGTTTCACCTGTGCGGAAGGAAGACGTCTGCTCCTCAGGCGAGAGACTTCTGAACTGCTGAACGGACATTTTGTAACGACGGCTCATTACCGCTGCGAAAACTGCATAGGTTGTCCCAAACGCAGCGCCTGCTGCCAGGCAAAAGATCCGGAACAGCCGAAAGAAGTCACATTGAAAAAGACATTCTGGGAAAAACGAGCTGTATCACAGGCAAACATTATGACGGAACGCGGGATCTATCTGCGCATATGCCGTTCCATCCAGGTGGAAGGCGCCTTTGCTCTGCTCAAAACAGACTTTGGTTTCCGCCGTTTTCTTACACGCGGAAAGAAGAATGTCAGAACGGAACTTTTCTTCCTGTCCATGGCATTTAATCTGAAAAAGCTCTGGATGAAGCGGGAAAACAGGCGACTGAAAACCCATCTTTCTGAAATTCGGGTCGCTTAGCAATTCGAAAAGTGAATCGTCTTTATTTGAGCGCTGCTTTTCGGGTAGGGCTTGGTTTCTTATACCCAGAATCCAACAAATATAAAAGTTTTCCACACTCTCGGCGAGTATTTCCCTTTTCAGGGCAAAAAAAAGCCGCCACAGAACTGTTACATTCTGCGACGGCTCCAGCGTGTTGTCAGCTATCCAAAGGCTTGTATTCTGTTACAGTTTTCAAATAGGTTTCGGGATCGCCATTCAATATCAAGTCAGCATATGCAATCGGGTCATTGTAGATCAAATAATCCAGCTCTGACCGCTGATACATATTGTCAGCAATCTCGTTCTCAACGGCGATAGTGTCAATCGCAATCATACTGCCGTCGCTGAATATCAGTTCCACACAGCAATTATCCATATTATAGGCACAAGATATTAAGGTTTTCATGGTATGTCCTCCATAATTCGTAATATAAAGCGAAAA
>JAZOVU010000038.1:0-8995 GCA_045658885.1 Candidatus Pelethomonas sp.
CATCTGACGGCGGAGGAAATTCTTGCAAGCCTGGATAGCATTGGCACGGCGACGGTTTACCGGGCGCTGGACCATCTGACTGAGCTGGGTATGATTCGGCGGTTGGCGCTTGGTAAGAAAAGCGCGGTATATGAGTTTATCCGCGATTCACATATGCATTTCGTTTGCAGCCGCTGCGGTCTGGTATACGATATCCAGACAGATTTCTCCGGCATGAGCCGGGAGGCAGCCAAGCTTTGCGGCCACCATGTCAACTGGACTGAGGTGACTTCGCACGGTATTTGCAATACCTGCATGGAAATAGAAGATGGAGCGGATGAAGAATCCGTCTCTGCTAAATAAACACATCATTAAAATTCATTTGTATCAGGAGGAAGAGGAGTATGAAGAAGTTTGTTTGCCCGGTTTGCGGTTATGTTCACGAGGGAGATACGGCTCCTGAGGCCTGCCCCGTCTGCCGTGTGCCCGGCTCCAAGTTCACCGTGATGGCAGAGAACGCCAAGCTGGCCGCCGAGCATGAGTACGGTGTCTATGAGAAGACCGTCAAGAACAACCCCGACATCAGCGAGGAGGACAAGCAGTTCATCCGCGACCAGCTGTTCGCCAACTTCACGGGCGAGTGCAGTGAAGTCGGTATGTACCTGTGCATGGCTCGTATTGCCCACCGTGAGGGCTATCCCGAGGTCGGTCTGTACTGGGAGAAGGCCGCCTACGAGGAGGCAGAACACGCCGCCAAGTTCGCAGAACTGCTGGGTACTGAGTTGGAGCCTATGATGAAGGCTGACACCAAGGCCAACCTCGCATGGCGTGTCGACTGCGAGTTCGGCGCAACTGCTGGCAAGTTTGAGCTGGCTCTGGCCGCAAAGAAGCACGGTCTGGATGCTATCCACGACACTGTGCATGAGATGGCTCGCGATGAGGCGCGCCATGGAAAGGCTCTGAAGGGTCTGCTGGAGCGTTACTTTCGCTAACGAAGAAGCAAGTGAGGACCCCACCGCGCTGCATAACCTGACCTATGGTCTATTTGTGCTGACGGCACAGGAGGACGGACGCGACAACGGTTGTATTGCCAACACCTGTGTACAGGTTGCCAGTCTGCCCACGCGCCTTGCCATCTCGGTGCAGAAAGGAAACTTGACGCGCGAAATGGTGGAACGGACTGGGAAGTTCAATGTTAGTGTTCTGACGGAGGATGTACCGTTTGACACCATCCGACACTTCGGAATGCAGTCTGGACGGGATGTGGATAAGTTTGCGGACGGAATCGCGTGCGAGCGCAGTGAAAACGGTCTTATCTATCTCACAGAGCATACCAATGCCATGTTTTCCTGCAAGGTTGTGGAAAAACTTGACCTTGGGAGTCACATGATGTTTATTGGTGAAGTCACGGAGAGCAAGAAACTGACCGATGGCATATCCTGCACCTACGCGCATTACCACAAGGCGATTAAGCCGAAAATGTAAACAAAACCGCCGTGCAACAAACCGTTGCGCGGCGATTTTTGCCTGTGCAATGGTCTGTTGCTTGATTTTTTTGTCGTTTCTTGCTATGTTGTCAGCGAGGTGATCAAAATGAATGTAGTCAACACCAGTATCAAGGATCTTCGCAAGAAAAAGAATATGACACAGGATGAACTGGCAGAAAGGCTGAATGTGACCCGGCAGGCGGTCTCAAACTGGGAGAACGGAAAGACGCAGCCGGATATTGAAACGCTGACGCAGCTTGCTGAGGTGTTCGAGGTGTCCGTGGAGCGGATCATCTACGGAAAGGAAAAGAAGCAGTGGCATTTTGCGATCGTCAATGATCCTCAGAAGAATGTCCAGAACGGGATTGGTTTGGGATCGATTCTTGCCGTGGTTATCTCCTATGTCAAATGGCAGTCCATCGGCTGGGCGCTCCTGCACGGTGCTCTGGGTTGGATCTATGTGATCTACTACTACTTCAACTATGTCAGATGATGTTTATCGGTGAGGTCGCGGAGAGTAAGAAACTCGGCGGCGGCGCAAGTTGCACCTACGTGCATTACCACAAGGCAATTAAACCGAAAAAATGACGATTTATCGAGAGGGAGCATCTTCGGGTGCTTCCTCTTTTGGGCTAAAATAAAAATCGAGCGTGTGCAGTTCACAGTAGAACCACAGCACGCTCGGTTTCATTTTTTGTTTCTCTTGGCTTCTTCCAATTGTTTCTCTAATACGGGAAGCGCACGAAGTGCTTCTTCGTACATGGTGAACATCTCGATGTTCCTCTTTTTTGCCTTTTTAGATGCAAAGAAGGCGACAGGAATTGCCACAATTGTACTCAATATCCGTGACAGGAGCATTGCACAACAGAGATATAGCAAAAACAAAAGAATAGGGAATTGGGGCTGTTCCAGCCAAACGATAAGAGAAAGAGAAGAAAAACCATTAAAAATAAAATAAGCAATGACGGGCAAAACACAGACGATTATGGTGGTGGGAAGAAATAACAAGATACGATAAAGCCAAAACCAGTCGAGAACAGAGGGATTTTCCAACGGAATAGGACTTTTCAAAATAGCAAGTATATCGCCTAGTTCGAGTTCTTCCCTGAAATACTGGTTTTTTACTTCGTGTGTTTTTGTGTATTCTCGCAAAAAATTTAGTATCTCATCTCTGTTCATAAAATCTAAATTCCATCCCTCAAGTTTTTCGTTTTATTCTTTGCTAAATATAACTTTATAGTTTTTTTAACACTAAAAAATTATAGTATATCAAAACTATTTTTGTCAAGGTAAACTATAACTAAAAGCGAGGTGGTCTTATGGAAAAGGAAATTAAAATCACAAAGAAGATTGCTCGTAGAGGTGACGATGGCTATAAAATTGTATCTGTCCGCATGAAAGATAAAACTATCGAACGGCTGGATGAAATGTCAGCAAAAACAAATCGCTCTCGCAACGAGCTGATTAACCTTTTGATTGAATCTGCCATTGAGATTGTAACAATCGAAGAATAATGTACCACAAGTGGATTTCACTTATTATAGTGGGTGTGTAAAAAAGGCTCCCCTTATGGTAAGGGGAGCTGTCAGCGAAGCTGACTGAGGGGTCATCCATTGCCGTATTGCCTACACACGACCCCTCCGGCTCACTTCGTTCGCCACCTCCCCTGTAAACAGGGGAGGCTATTTATTGTGCAGTTCTCTAAGATTCCATTGTCACCGGCGGTATTGTGTGGTATGGTATCCCAAAACGACAGAAAAGGTGGAATGGGTATGAAAGTATTAGTAACAGGTGGGTCTGGCTTTTTAGGACGGCGGACGGCAACCTATTTGGAAACGCTGGGGTGGCAAGTGTTTGCCCCCAGTCACAGGGAATTGGATATTGTGGACGAAATGGAACTGCGGATGTGGTTTCGCCGCCATACACCCGATGTGGTCATTCATACAGCGGCGGTGTCCGATACGGGGTTGTGCCAACAGAAACCAGCGTGGTCAGAGCGTATCAATGTAACAGGTTCCGTGAATGTGGCGCAGATTTGCCGAGAATACGGAGCAAAACTGGTGCTTTGCAGTTCCGACCAGGTGTATTTCGGTAGCACGATAGCAGGACCACACCGAGAGGACGAATTGCTGTCACCGCACAATGTCTACGGCAACCAAAAACTCCAGGCGGAGCAACGCTGTCTTGCCATCCTCCCACAAACCGTATGCTTGCGGTTGAGTTGGATGTACGCACAGAGCGATTTGCCAAACCAGCATAGCCACTTTTTAACGATGTTGAAAGCGACCTTGGCAGATGAAACGAAGCCACTGATTTGGCCCATCCACGACTACCGTGGCTTGACCGATGTGGATACTGTGGTTAAGAATTTGCCGAAAGCCCTGCAGTTAGAGGGCGGTGTCTGGAACTTTGGTGCGGAGAATGATGGGAGTACCTATGACACCGTGAAAGCAGTCCTACAAACATTGGGGATGGAGTCGGCATTAGCGCGGTTGCAACCAAATAGGGAGGCATTTGCGGAGAATCCACGAAATATCTCGATGGATTTGACCCGACTGCAATCGGCTGGGATTGTGTTCCCATCGACCAAAGAGGGACTGTGTCAGGCACTCCGTGCAGAAGCATAAAAAGCATTTTTGGATATAAAAAATCGAGCGCGTTACAGTTCGCAGTAGAACCACAACGCGCTCGGTTTCTTTTTTATGTTACATCAACTTGGTGGTATAGTAGGCCAGCACAGCAAAGAGGGTGATAACAGCCGCCCAGACCAGATAGTAGGACAGCGCAGGCAGAAGCATCACCAGCAGAACCAGTGCGGCACAGACTGCCGTTACGATGTACAGAATGCGGTAGTTGCAGTCCGTGGTGGGCATGACTTGGAACTTGCCGAGCTTACCGCCGTTGGTCTGCATCTTGCGCGTCAGCAGGGCAAAGATACCCAACAGGGCAATGACAGCGACCGCACCAACGATAACGCCCGTGCGCCAAATACCAGACATACCGCGCTCACATACCCAGATGGTAAAGAGTGTACCAGCGAGCAGAACTGTACTGGCAAAGCAGTCGCGCTGATACAGGAAATAAATCAGCATCAATACGGTCAAAATCGGTACGATGGTACACATGGTAGCGACACCAGCATCGAAGAAGGTGGTCATTACCCAACTACCCAGTGCGAAGAATGCACCGATGGTTGCGGCGATGATACCGCCAGTACGAAGTTTGGCATCCGTTTTCTTTGCCAGTGCAAGCCCACCGCCACCGACCAAGGCAGCCAGACCGAGCCATTTGAGAACACGCAGGATGGTGTCCCAAGTGAGCAGGGAATCGATACTGCCAGCGATGTAGCCACGGTAGACGATAAAGAGATAGCACTCAGCGGCCAAGCCAATGAGAAAAGTGTTGAAAATACGGTTTAGCGCAATGCGCTCCTGCTCCTCACGGCGCGTATCGTGCTTTTGGTTGTGATGTGTGTGTTTTTTAGACATAGATAGCCTCCTTCTCTGTTAGTTGACTTGACGACGGCGGGAGAGGTTAATAGTACCCTCCTGCATATCGGTAATCATATCGAGGCTTCTGCCTGTACCCTCTGCCACACAGCTGATGGCATTGTCTGCCACGGTCGTGGTAATACCAGTACGGCGGAAAATCAGCTCGTCAAAGCCGTAAATCAGACTGCCACCGCCAGTCATCACAATGCCGTTGGTCGCAACATCGGCCACCAGTTCAGGGGGTGTGCGCTCCAGAACAGAGTGGATGCTCTCCAGAATCCGCTCGGCAGGCTCCTCGAAGGCTTCGAGCATCTCATTGGAGGATACGGAGATGGTCTTGGGCAGACCAGTCATCAGACAACGACCCTTGACCTCCATGGTCTTTTCCTCAGGCATGGGGAACACACAGCCAATGTTAATTTTCATCTTCTCAGCGGTGCTTTCACCGAGGAGAATATTGTGCTTGCGGCGCATATACTTGACCACTGCCTCGTTGAACTGGTCGCCCGCGACCTTGATGGAGGCGGATTCTACCACACCACTCAGAGAAATAACAGCGATATCGGCCGTACCACCGCCGATGTCAACAACCATGTGGCCGTCGGGCTTGGTGATGTCAATACCAGCACCGATAGCGGCGGCAACGGGCTCCTCAATCAGATAGACACGGCGACAACCTGCCTGAATACCAGCGTCCACGACGGCACGCTCCTCGACTTCGGTAATGCCAGAGGGAACGCAGATGATGACACGGGGCTTAAAGACCATCAGACCTGCGACCTTGCGGATGAACTCACGCAACATACGCTCGGTCATGTCGTAGTCGGAAATAACACCCTCGCGCAGAGGACGGATGGCGACGATATCGCTGGGGGTACGACCCAACATCTGACGCGCTTCTTCGCCCACTTTGAGCAATTTACCTGTGTTTTTGTTCATGGCAACGACAGAAGGCTCATTGAGAATGATGCCTTTGCCTTTGACATATATCAGAACGGAAGCGGTACCCAAATCAATACCGATATCCTTAGAAAATGCACCCATAGTATACACCTCAAAAAAAATCTCTGTTCTCAGCAGAAATACTGCCACGATTCAAATACCCATTATACTAATTTTATTGGTCGTTTGCAAGTAAAAACATTTGGTTTTCTATAAATTTCTATGGGGTTGTCTTATTTACTGTCTGCATGACCGCCTGCAAGTGCGGCGCAGACAACCGAGGATGCCCCAGCCGAGAGCAGTAAATCAGCACAGACCAGTAGGGTATGACCAGAGGTGGTGATGTCGTCCAACAGCAGAAACCGCCGTCCTGCGATAGGCGCATGGGGGCGAATCCCGTAGACATTCTGGACATTTTCGCGCCGTTCCTCCCACGACTTGATACGGGACTGCGGTGGGTTGTTGCGGATTTTACGCAAAGTGCGCGCCACGGGGACATCCCATGTTGCCGCAATATGTTTCGCCAAGAGCTGTGTCTGGTCAAACCCACGACGAAATCGCCGTTGTGCGCTGATGGGGACATAGGTGACAGTGTCAAATGCTCCGCCCAGTTCCTCCGCAATTGTTTGCACTAAGTACGGCGCGAAGGCTTTCGCACGGGCGGAACGACCAGAGAACTTTAGTGCGTGGAGACCAGTGCGAACCATATCCTCGTAGTAAAAGGTCACAGCACAGGTATGATTCCCAACTTTGCGTAAAATCTTGCTAGGTTCGATGTATGGTAAATTTTTTGCACAGTCGGCACAAATGTGCCCGCCGCCAAGCGGTAACAGCGTCCCACAAAACGCACACCGCGGCGGAAATAGCAAATCCAGGGGATGCATTACGAACGCTCCCCCTCAATGTTGACTTCGCCATATTCTTTCTCAAATGCTTTGACATATTGCTCCAGTGCGTATTCCATCTCTTTGTTGGCAGACCGCTTGTTGCGAACGGCGATGATTTTCATTTTGGAAACGAGTTCCTCGGATACGCGTAGGGAGAACGGAGTATAGTAATTTGCCATGGTACACCTCACATTATTTTGATATCAAAATTATATGAGAATGATGGCAAATTGTCAGAAAGCAGAATGATATGAAATTGATGTCAAAAAACGCAATCTTTTGTTATGAAAGGCAAAAAATGATACAGACAGCACAAAAAAAGCTCCCCTCATGGCAAGGGGAGCCGTTTTCGTTGTATGCGTTGGTTCTTTTTTATTATAGCCCTAAAATATGCAGGGCGAACTGGAAGTAGATAACCAGACTGAGGACATCGACGATGGTGCTGATGAACGGTGCGGCCATAACTGCGGGGTCCAGTCCGATTTTTTCTGCCAGCAGTGGCAACAGACAACCCACGGATTTGGCGCAAAATACCGTACAGAGTAGTGCCAGACAGATGACCAGTGCCACAGGGACGGTGACTTCAGGATTGTGCATCAGCCAACGGTCAACCAACAATAGTTTGACAAAATTGGCTATCGATAGGAGCGTGCCACATACCAGTGCAACGCGCGCCTCTTTCCACAGCACGCGGAAAAAGTCGTGGAAATTGACTTCATTTAGACTCAGACTACGAATGACGGCAACGCTGGACTGGTTGCCACAGTTACCACCTGTACCCATCAGCATGGGAATAAATGAAATCAGGACGGAGCAGGTGGCCAGAGAACTCTCAAACCCTGTAATGACAATGCCTGTAAAGGTGGCGGAGAGCATCAGGAGCATCAGCCATGGAATACGGCTTTTCACCGTTTCCCAGACACTCGTGCGTAAATAGGGCTTGTCTGTCGGCATCATAGCGGCCATCAATTCGATATCCTCTGTGACTGCCTCCTCAATGACATCCATTGCGTCGTCGATGGTGATAATGCCTACCAGACGACACTCTTTGTCCACCACGGGCATGGCGAGGAAATCGTAGCGGCTCAATGCCTGTGCGACTTCCTCTTTGTCGTCTGTCGTCGTGACGGAGATATAGTTGGTTTCCATGATATCCCCGACCAATTCCTCCCACTGTGCGAGCAACAGCGTGCGGATGGACACAATGCCCAACAACCGCCGCCGATTGTCTGTCACATAGCAGATATTGATGGTTTCCTTGTCGACACCAATCTCACGGATACGCCGAATGGCATCCTGTACCGTCATATCCTGCTTGAGGTCTACAAACTCCGTGGTCATCACAGAACCTGCGCTGTCCTCTGGGTACTGTAAAATTTCGTTGATACTGCGCCGTGTTTCAGGGTCGGCTTGGCTGAGAATACGCTTGACGACCGTGGCAGGCATCTCCTCGATAATATCCACCGTATCGTCCACATACAGTTCACTCAGCACTTCGCGCAACTCAGTATCGGAGAAAGAGCTGATGAGAATACCCTGTGCATCCGCCTCCATCTCAACAAATACCTCCGCCGCCAACTCCTTAGGCAACAGACGATAGAGCAGTGGCAGACGGTCCAGTGGAAGCTCCGTGAGAATGAGTGCAATGTCCGCAGGTTCCAGAAGCCGTAGGATTTCACGCAACTCTGGCCATCGCTTTCGGTCCACCAATTCCTCAATGTGTTGCATGAATACACCGCTATCCAGTTCAATCATATTCGCATCCGTTACTGAAAACTTACAAAAAGTTATAAACTTCATTAAAAAGCTAACTTTTCCGTTTCATTCCTTCTTCACTGTGTCCGCTTTTGCCAAAGCTACTTGCGTTTGCATGACACTCCAAAGGCGTAAATTCCCGACTAACGCATCGGTACACATCTACTGCATTTGTTTTCGCTATGCAATAGATTCTCCGTATCGTTTCAGATTCACACTCGCCTGCACATCTCGGTCAATGGAATTTCCACAAATCGGGCAAACATAAGTTCGTTCCGACAGCTTCAAATCCTTTTTGATATGTCCGCACATACAACACATCTTGCTTGACGGATAGTAGCGGTCGGCGGTAATAAAGGCAATGCTGTTCCATCGGCATTTGTACTCCATCTGTCGGTAGAATTCATGGAATCCCTGCTCCTGTACCGCTTTGGCTAAGTGGTGATTCTTCATC
>JAZOVU010000039.1:0-24138 GCA_045658885.1 Candidatus Pelethomonas sp.
GTTTTGCAATCGTAGGACAGATCGACAAATACACCTATTCATTGCGGCTGACAGAGCTGACCACAAGTGAAACACCCGGAACAGAGCAGATTGAAGACGGTGTACGGTATATTGCAGCAGAGCCGTATGGACTGGAAAACGGAACGGATTTTCTGCTGTATCTGCCGGGAACACCGTATGAACTGCTGACAGAAGATTTTCTGTTCTGGCAGTTGTGGATGGGTGATTTGGACGGTGAAAACGATAGACTGTCTGGATATGCCCTCCGTAATGTGGATATGGAATATGGGTTCTTTTCCGGTGATTGAAAAGTGTAGTTCAATTTGATGCTGTTTTCTGGTGCGAAAAAATCGGTGTCAAAAATGATAACTATTTTCGTTATAAAATAATCAAATAAGTCTGTTCTGTGACAATATTATAACTTTTGGCGACTTTGGTAAGGATGAGGTCACCAGTTCAAATCTGGTTAGCAGCTCCACAGAAACCACTTAAATCTTCGGATTTGAGTGGTTTTTTGTTGTCTATGGAGCTTCTTGGATGTGATTCTCACCCTCTGTCGTTTCCTTTTGTTGCACAATTCGCTATACTCTGTCGTGAAAGGAGGGACTCTGAAATGAACCAACAGAAAATAGGCGTGCTGTTGAAAGAACTTCGCAAAGAAAAAAATCTGACACAGGCGGAACTAGCAGAAAAACTGGGCGTATCAAACCGCAGTATCTCGCGTTGGGAAAACGGAATGACGATGCCAGATTTTGATTTACTCATAGAACTCGCAGACTTCTATGAAGTCGATGTTCGGGAAATTTTAGACGGCGAACGGAACAATACTGGCAGGGCAGTACATAAGGAAGAAGTACTACTGATGGCGGAGTATACCAACCAGGAGAAGCGCAGACTGACGCGCGTGGTGCGGTGGATGTTTTTATATGGACTACTGGCTTTGACCGCGAATATGCTCCTAGAAGAAATGGGTATCCGTACTTTTCTGACGGGATTTCTGTATGGTAGTGTGGCTGGTACCATGATAATTGGTATCCTGTTGACGACAAAATATATGACAAAAATCCGACAGTTCAAGTTGCGGCTACTGAACAGGGGGAAATGATAATGAAAAAACCAATCGTTTTGCTCTTGATGTTTTTCGTTCTTCTGGGACAATTCCCAGCATTTATCCGTGCCATGAAAAATAAACAAACGGCTCGGTTGTGGTTTATTGGGTTTGTCATTGCTCTGTTGACAGGATGCTGGCTGATTCGTTTTTTTACAGAGTGACTATTACATATGGACAAAAAACTCCCACCTACCGTGATGGTAAGCGGGAGTTTTGTTATTTATATTCTTGCTCGAACCTTAGAGATTACGCTCTGGGGTTCTTGATAGCAGCCTGAGCAGCAGCCAGACGAGCGATAGGCACGCGGAAGGGGGAGCAGGACACATAAGCCAGACCAGTGTTGTGGCAGAACTCAACAGAGGAGGGGTCGCCACCGTGCTCACCGCAGATACCCAGCTTGATGTCGGGGCGAGTGGTACGGCCCAGCTTGCAAGCCATGTCGACCAGCTTGCCAACGCCGTTCTGGTCCAGACGAGCGAAGGGATCGCTCTCGTAAATCTTGTTGGTGTAGTAAGCATCGAGGAACTTACCAGCATCGTCACGGGAGAAGCCGAAGGTCATCTGGGTCAGGTCGTTGGTACCGAAGGAGAAGAACTCTGCCTCCTTGGCAATCTCATCGGCAGTCAGAGCTGCACGAGGAATCTCAATCATGGTACCGACCATGTACTTCATGTCGCTACCAGCAGCGGCAATGATAGCGTCAGCGGTCTCAACAACGACCTTCTTGACGAACTGCAGCTCCTTAATCTCACCGACCAGAGGAATCATGATTTCGGGAACCATGTTCCAGTCGGGATGCTTTGCCTGCACATTCAGAGCAGCCTTAATAACGGCACGGGTCTGCATAGCGGCAATTTCGGGATAGGTGACAGCCAGACGGCAGCCACGATGACCCATCATGGGGTTGAACTCGTGCAGACCATCAATGATAGCCTTGATGTCAGCAACGGTCTTGCCCATATCGTCAGCCAGCTTCTGGATGTCGGCCTCCTCAGTGGGAACGAACTCGTGCAGAGGGGGATCCAGGAAACGGACAGTCATGGGATAGCCCTCGAGAGCCTCGTACATGGCCTCAAAGTCGCCCTGCTGCATGGGCTCGAGCTTAGCCAGAGCCTTCTCGCGCTGCTCAGCAGTGTCGGAGCAAATCATCTCGCGGATAGCGGGGATACGGTCAGCCTCGAAGAACATATGCTCGGTACGGCACAGACCGATACCTTCAGCACCGAACTTGCGAGCCTGTGCGGTATCACGGGGGTTATCTGCGTTGGTACGCACTTTCAGCTGGCGGAACTCGTCAGCCCATGCCATGATGCGGCCGAACTCGCCAGCAATGGAAGCATCAACCGTGGGGATAGCCTCACCGTAGATGTTACCAGTGGAACCGTCCAGAGAAATCCAGTCGCCCTCGACATAGGTGCGGCCGTCCAGCTCGAACTTCTTGTTCTCCTCATCCATCTTGATGGCACCACAGCCGGAAACACAGCAGGTACCCATACCACGAGCAACAACAGCTGCGTGGGAGGTCATACCACCGCGAACGGTCAGGATACCCTGAGAAGCGACCATGCCCTCGATATCCTCGGGAGAGGTTTCCAGACGAACCAGGCAGACCTTCTCGCCGCGCTCAGCCCAAGCCTTAGCGTCCTCAGCGGTAAAGACAATCTTACCGCAAGCGGCACCAGGAGATGCGGGCAGAGCAGTAGCGACGGGGGTAGCCTTCTTCAGAGCAGCGGGGTCAAACTGGGGATGCAGCAGCGTGTCGAGGTTGCGGGGGTCAATCATAGCGACAGCCTGCTTCTTATCAATCATGCCCTCGTCCACCAGGTCGCAGGCAATCTTCAGAGCGGCGGCAGCGGTGCGCTTACCGTTACGGGTCTGGAGCATATAGAGCTTCTGATTCTCAACAGTGAACTCCATATCCTGCATATCGTGGTAGTGGTTCTCAAGCGTAGCGCAGACTTCAACAAACTGCTTGTAAGCCTCGGGGAACTTGGTCTCCATCTCGCTGATGGGCATGGGAGTACGAACGCCAGCAACGACATCTTCGCCCTGTGCGTTGGTCAGGAACTCGCCCATGAGCTTCTTCTCGCCAGTAGCGGGGTTACGGGTGAATGCAACACCAGTACCACAGTCCTCACCCATGTTACCGAAGGCCATGGACTGGACATTGACTGCGGTGCCCCAGGAACCGGGGATATCGTTCATACGGCGGTAAACAATAGCGCGGGGGTTGTTCCAGGAACGGAAGACGGCCTTGACAGCACCCATCAGCTGCTCCTTGGGGTCGGAGGGGAAGTCAGTACCAATCTTGGACTTGTACTCGCCCTTGAACTGCTCAGCCAGCTCCTTCAGGTCCTCAGCGGTCAAATCGACATCGAGGGTCACGCCACGCTCTTCCTTCATCTTGTCGATGAGCTCCTCGAAGTACTTCTTGCCGACTTCCATAACGACATCGGAGTACATCTGGATGAAACGGCGATAGCAGTCGTAAGCCCAACGGGGGTTGCCAGACTTCTTAGCCAGAACCTCAACAACTTCCTCGTTCAGACCCAGGTTCAGGATGGTATCCATCATACCGGGCATGGAAGCGCGGGAACCAGAACGAACGGAAACCAGCAGAGGATTCTCGGTATCACCGAACTTCTTGCCAGTGATTTCTTCCATCTTGACGATGTACTCCATAATCTGAGCCTGAATCTCGTCGTTGATGCGCTCGCCATCCTCATAGTACTGGGTGCAAGCCTCGGTGGTGATGGTAAAACCCTGGGGAACGGGCAGACCCATGACGGTCATCTCAGCCAGGTTAGCACCCTTGCCACCTAGCAACTCACGCATGGTGCCGTTACCCTCGGAAAAAAGATAAACAAACTTCTTGCTCACAGTGTTGACTTCCTCCTGTAGTGAAATTTTGTGTTAAAGAATAAGGTTTGCGCGTAATATTATATGAGGAATAATTCGGATTTGCAAGAGGAATTTGCTGTGTTTTCGGTAAAATTTTGCTGATTTTCCGATTTTCATATTTTTTTGATTCTTTTTTTTCGGATTATTGATTTTTTGTCCAAGGGTATGATACAATAAAAAAGATTTTGCACTTGTTCTTCGGAATCGGAGACAAATACAGAAAAATAGGAGAGATGCGGTGTGGCGCAAGTATTGACAATTCCAAATGATACTCTGTTAGCAGAACGGATTACGCGGACTGCGTCTGCAGGTGCATTGAGCCATGCCATTATTCTGAGTGGCAACGGTGACTTGTCCGCCGCCGCACAGTATACCGCCGCGGCGATGCAGTGTACGGGAACACAGCCCCCCTGTGGCACTTGCCCAGCGTGTAGTAAAGTCCTGCGTGGTATCCACCCCGATGTCACCACAGTGGTGGACCATGAACATAAAAATCTCTCCGTGGAGGTTCTGCGCACAGTGCGTACCGATGCGTATATCCTGCCGAACGAGGGACGGCGTAAGATTTTTATTTTTCCCGACTGTGATAAACTGGATGCAAAGGCGCAGAATATTCTACTGAAAGTGGTGGAGGAGGGACCTCCCCATGCGGCTTTCCTGTTTTGTGCCGTCAACAGTGCTGTGCTGTTGCCCACCATTCGCTCCCGTGCTGTGGAGTGGAAACTGTCTGCCATCCGACAGAACACCGAGGGCTCGGCGGAGGCACAACGGCTCTGTGTGTTGCTGAGCGAGGAGAAATATGTAGAAATTACCGCCCTGTGTACCGATTGGGAAAATAGCAAAATCACCCGCGAGGACTTGCGACTGCTGTTGTCCGATGCACGGGATATTTTGACCGCCACACTGGCGGCCAGCTATGGCACACCTACGAGTGACCCGTTGGTGGCTCGTCTGGCGCAGAGAATGGAACGGCGCAGATTGTCTGCTGTGATTACGACTCTCCAACGATTGATACAGGACTGTTCCTACTATGTCGGCATCGGCCATTTGACAGGTGCATTGGCTGTCGCATTGGAACGCTAAGTCTGATTTTTGAATAGAAGGAGCAACTATGGTTGAGATTATTAGTGTCCGCTTTCGTGGCGGAACGAAAAATTATTTTTTTGACCCGAATGGTCTGACGATTGCACCCAACACCTATGTGATTGTGGATACGGCGCAGGGCTTGGCGTATGCCAAGTGTGTCGAGGGCAATCACAGTGTGGAGGACAACGCGGTGATTCAGCCGTTGCGTCAGGTCGTGCGTATCGCAACGGAAAATGACCGCAGAACCGATGAGTATAACCGTAAGCGAGAAAAAGAGGCGTTTGGTATCTGCGAACAGAAGATTTTGGCACATGGGCTGGAGATGAAACTGGTCAGTGTCGAGTGTAGTTTCGAGGGCGGTAAAATTATTTTCTTCTTTACCGCCGAAGGGCGCGTGGATTTCCGCGAACTGGTCAAGGATTTGGCAAGTGTGTTCCGTGCGCGCATCGAACTGCGACAGATTGGTGTGCGTGACGAGGCGAAAATGATTGGCGGTCTGGGTATCTGTGGCCGTCCCCTGTGCTGTGGTCAGTTCCTGGAGGAATTTATTCCTGTTTCCATCAAGATGGCAAAGACACAGAACCTCAGCTTGAACCCCACCAAAATTTCTGGCACCTGTGGCCGTCTGATGTGCTGTCTGAAGTATGAGCAGAATGCATATGAGGATGCCGCCAAGCGGATGCCTAAGAATGACAGCTTTGTGGACACCCCCGACGGTCTGGGGAATGTCGTAGGCATTGACCTCCTGCGCGAAGAAGTGCAGGTTCGTCTGGACAGCGCACCCGAATCCCCCAAGCGATTCAAAAACGAGGAAGTGCGCGTGTTGCGGAACGGTAAGGGCAGTCGTGACGGTATCGAGATTCCCAAGGACCGTCCTGCGCGTCTGACCCCTGCCATACAGGAGCCACAACAACCGCGTCAGCGTACCATGCGAGAGCCAGTTTCCGTGTCCCCCGTCGTTTCTAACAACGAGGGCGAGGAGAATCGCGGTGAAAATACGCGCCGTCGTCGCCCCACTCGTCGGGTGGGTGAGAATCGCACAGGGGAAAAGGTGGTCAAGGTGGAGCGCGTCGAGAGAGTCGCCAAGGGCGATGCACAGCGTCCGCACAAAAATGTCCATGTCGCCCACAAAGCTGATAAGGCGGAGCGAGTGGAGCGCGTAGAAAAAGTGGAGAAAAGCGTACCTGTGGAAAAGCTGACGGTGCGCTCGACCTCCAACACCACGGCGGAGAAGAAGGCGGCCGCCGACCGTGCTGCCCGTACGCAGAACGGCGCAGAGAAGTCGGGTGAACACAAGAAACCGTACTATCGCAATAACCGCCATCGTACGAGAGGCAAAAGCGAATAAAGATTTTACAGGGGCGTGTTGGAAAAAGCAACGCGTCCTTGCATTTTCTCGGTGTGGGGGGTACAATAGCGTTGAACAATTCTTCTGCAAGGAGGTTAGATAATATGAAAGATGGTTTTATCTCGGTTGCCGCCGGTACACCCCACATCCGCGTGGCCGACTGCCGTTATAATGCCGAGCAAATTTTTAGACTGATGCGTGAGGCGGAAAGCCAAGGGATCAAGATTTTGGCTCTGCCCGAACTCTGTCTGACGGGATATACCTGCGGTGATTTGTTCCTGCATGATACTCTGTTGGATGGCGCGATGGAGGGGTTACGCACGATTCTCGAAGCCACACGCAACCTCGAGGTGTTGACGGCACTGGGTATGCCTGTGCGCGCAGGCGGAAAGCTGTTCAACTGCGCCGTTGTAATTCAGGGTGGTGAGGTGTTGGCGGTTGTTCCTAAGCGTTCGTTGCCCAACCACGGGGAGTTTTCCGAGGGGCGTTGGTTTACCCAAGGGGACGATTCTGGCGAGTGGTGGGCGTTGATGCCTAGTCCGACGGACGAGGATGGCTACAGGGAACTTCCTGTGGGTGGAAATGCGCTCATTGATTGCCCCGATATCCCTGGATTGCGTGTCGGTGTGGAGGTGTGTGAGGACCTCTGGGCGACCGATTCCCCCTCTCGTACGCTCGCAGAACAGGGCGCAACCGTGATTTTGAACCTCGCCGCCAGCAACGATGTGGTCGGTAAGGCCGCCTATCGCCGTCAACTGGTGGTCGGACAGTCTGGGAAACTCGTCTGTGGCTATGTCTTTGCCAACGCTGGCGAAGGCGAGTCCACCACCGACCTCGTCTTCGGTGGTCACAGTTTAATCGCAGAAAATGGCGTACTGTTGGCACAACACCGCTTTGCCACAGGTCTACTCATCAGTGAGATTGATGTACAGCGTCTGGTGTATGAGCGTCGCAGATTGACTGGGTTCCCGATGGGGGCTACGGATGGTTATGCGGTGGCACGGTTTACGCGTACCAATACGACGCTCCACCGCTATTTTTCCCCCACGCCGTTTGTGCCTGAGAATGCCGCCGACCGCGCCGCACGCTGTGAGGAGATTTTGACGATTGCGGCACTGGGTCTGAAGCACCGCATGGTGCATACAGGCGCAAAAACCGCCGTGATTGGCTTGTCGGGCGGTCTGGACAGCACCCTCGCCCTGTTGACTACGGCTCTGGCGATGGGAATGCTCCACCGCAGTCCGACCGATATTATTGCGGTGACGATGCCCTGCTTCGGCACGACAGACCGCACCAAGAATAACGCGGTACTGTTGGCGGAACGCATGGGCGCGACACTGCGTACTATCCCCATCGGGGATACGGTTAAGAGCCATCTGCGCGATATTGGCCACGACTTTGACGACCACAGCGTGACCTTTGAAAATGCACAGGCGCGTGAGCGCACGCAGGTGTTGATGGATGTCGCGAACCAGTGTGGTGGTCTGGTTATTGGTACGGGCGATATGAGCGAACTGGCACTCGGTTGGGCGACCTACAACGGCGACCATATGAGTATGTACGGTGTCAATGCGAACATCCCCAAGACGCTGGTGCGTCATCTGGTGGAGCATGTGGCCAAAGACAGTACCGAGAAGGATGAACAGCTGACTCATGTGTTAGAGGATATTCTCGACACCCCTGTTTCTCCTGAATTGCTCCCTGCCGTGCAGGGCAATATCAGTCAGATTACCGAGGATTTGGTCGGCCCCTATGAACTGCACGACTTCTTCCTGTACCATATGCTCCGCTGGGGCAGTAGTCCGTCGAAAATTTTGCGTCTGGCGGAGTTGGCACACGGCCGCCGCTATGAGCGCGACATTATCCTGAAGTGGCTGAAGATTTTCTACCGTCGCTTCTTTAACCAGCAGTTTAAGCGTTCTTGCTTGCCCGATGGCCCCAAGGTTGGCACGATTGGCCTCAGCCCCAGAGGGGATTTGAAAATGCCCAGCGACGCTTTCGCCCGCCTGTGGTTGGAGGAGCTGGAAAATCTGTAAATCAACCATTGGTTGAGCGATTATCCCCTGTCTGGTTAAGTAAAATCATGGGAAATCAACTTCTGGTCTATTCTGTTTTTCGGTTTTTGTTGCTATGATAGACCTATCAACCGAAACTTGAAAGGAGCCTATCACAATGGAAACCTTAGGAAGACGCATTGCGCGCCTGCGCCATGAGCGTGGGCTGAAGCAGGAGGAACTGGCCACCAAATTGGATATCAGTCCACAGGCGGTCAGCAAATGGGAGAACGACCAGACCTGCCCTGACATTACCGCATTGCCTGCCTTGGCAGAGATTCTCGGTGTCACCGTGGACGAACTGCTCACAGGCAAGACACAGGAAGCCGAGCCAGCGGTGAGATTGCTCCCACCGTCCGAACGAAAGCATATCAACGACATGGTTCTGCGTATGGTGGCAGAGTCCAGCAGTGGGGATAAGGCCCGTATCAATCTGCCGATGGGACTGATTCCGCTGGCACTGGAGATGGGTCTGGAGATTCCTCAGATTTCTGGTATCTCTGGCATGGAGAACTTGAAAAATATCGACCTCAACCAAGTGGTGCAGTTGGTGCATCAGGGATTTGTCGGGAATCTGATGGAGGCGGAATCGGCGAACGGCGACAGGGTTTGTATCTTTGTGGAGTAAGCCATGAAAATTACGGTGCGTAGTGGCAATATCAAACTCTGGTTTCCTATCCCGCTGACCATTCTGTTCAATCATTTGACTGCACTGTTCCTCCCCAAGGTCATGGAGCGAGGTGGTGTTACCATGACCAACAGACAGGCGAGGAAGTTGATGCGCGCCACGCGGAAATGTTTGCGTCGCCACCGCGGTTTGACTTTAGTAGAGGCGGAGAGTGCCACGGGAGATTGGGTAGAAATCAAATTGTGAGCGACATATTTGGGGAATATGCAAAATAAGGGGGAGTGCTGTCGTGTGTGACAACACTCCCTTTGGTTTTAGAATTTCAATTTTTTACAGCGAAAATCCGTAGTTCCGCGTGTAGTCTGTCCCTCAGATAGCTTCAAATTCATAGCGCGCATCGTTGGTGATGTTCAGGGAACGGATACGACCCAGGCTGTCCACATCCAACAGGCACAGGAAGGCATATTCACCCTCGTTGCCATTACCGAGCAACAGACAACGCTGACCAGGACGCGCCAGACCTTCCCCACCCGTCACACGGCCGAGAACGGCATGGTGCAAACCTGCTTCGCGCAGGTCCTTGCCCACTTCCTCCAATAGGGACAGGGACATCTCCTGCCCCTCCTGACGGTTGTTGAGGAACACCGCTACGCAGTCACTCCGCAGGATGGGGCGCAGACGGTTGAGGTTGCCGTTGCGGAAGAAGTCGGAGAGAACAATCAAGTCCTGCTCCTCGTTGTAAATAATACCGCCGATGTACTTGTCGATGGCGGTGTCGCCAGACAGGTGGCAGTAGGCGGAAACGACCGAGCCGTTTTTCACCAAGTCTTTCTCCTCGTCGCGCACCATATCCAGCGGATGGCACAGCTCAATGTCGCCCATAGAAGTTTCAATCGTGATACGGGCAAACTTGGTCATCAGTTCCAGACCCATGTAGCTCTCGCCAACCTTGGCATCTTTCACAATGCCCTCCAACAGGACACCTTCCTCGGTTGCCTCGACCACCTTGCCCTTGCCTGTTTCGGAGTAGACAAGGCGCATGGGGAAGGCGACCATGTTCAGTTTCAGGGACATTCCAGCAGTATATTCGGGGCGGACATCGGCACAGAGAACATCCACCAGAGCGGTGTGGTCACAGCCATCCACCGACACGAGCAGACGGCGCGTGAGGGGGTCGGCATCCGCAGGGGTGACATCCTTGATGATACGGCACTCCCACACACAGTCGCTGACGGCGTGGGTGTCCATGCCGAGGAGCATTTCCTCGCCCGTGGAGAGGTCGTGCATGGTGCGGACAATTACCATCGTATCGCCCAGATACATTCTGAAATAGTCGCCACTGTAGCCCTGCACGCGCTGACCGCCTGCCATTGCCAGACTGCACAGGCGGAAGGCATCGTCGGGCTTTGCAACCAACTGGTTTAAGCTAAAACTGTCAAATCTAACTGCCATTTTCTTTTCCTCTTATATCTCAAAATCAACAGCGACGCGGTCAGTGCGAATCTCTTTGCACAGAGCCGCCACCGCCACATGACGGGGGTCGTTTTTATAGGTTTCCAAATCGGCGAGGGAATCAAAGGTCGAGATGAGTACTGCGTCATAATTTCCCGCGGGAATGTTGACACCAACTTCCTGTGAGCGAATCTGCGGAATCACACCGTACAGACCGTGCAGACCGTCCAGAAATTTGTGCATCTCCTGCTCGGTTCCCTCTCGGAATTTCCACATGACAATATGTTTTATCATATCTCTGTGTCCTTTCGTAACAAAGTAGTTCGCCAACAATTATACCGTGTCGCTCCGAAAAAAGCAACCGACAAGTTTTCGGGAGTAGCGTGTAAGGGATGAATTGACAGACTAGATGGAAAACTTTATAATATCGTCACAAGACTATAAAAGTATGACGAGGAAAGTAGCATGGCGAATATTATTGAGATTACAGATTTTACGGCACCTGAGTTGGATGTCTATGCACGACTGACCGAGGCACAGTTGCTGAACCGCTTTGAGCCGAAAAAAGGACAGTTTATCGCAGAGAGCCCCAAAGTTATCGAGCGCGCCCTAGATGCAGGGTGTGTGCCACTGTCGATTTTGGTGGAAAAACGGCATATTGTGGGCGAGGCAAAAGCGGTCATTGAACGCTGTGGAGATATCCCTGTGTACACCGCAGAGCTGGATGTGCTGACCAATCTCACGGGCTACCAGCTGACACGCGGGTTGCTGTGCGCCATGTTGCGCCCGAAACTGCCGACCGTCGAGGAGATTTGTCGGACAGCGACGCGGATTGTGGTGTTGGAGAGTGTGATGAATCCCACCAATGTGGGGGCTATCTTCCGCAGTGCCGCGGCATTGGGTATGGATGCCGTGGTATTGACCCCAGGATGTACCAATCCGCTGTACCGCCGTTCGGCGCGTGTCAGTATGGGCACGGTGTTCCAGATTCCGTGGACGATTTTGAGCGAGGATATGTCCCAATGGCCACAGCCCGGTATGCAACAACTGCGCGATTTGGGATTTAAGACCGTGGCGATGGCACTGACCGACGATTCCATTAGCATTGATGACCCACGCCTCGCCGCCGAGGAAAAGTTGGCGATTGTACTCGGCACGGAGGGCGATGGTCTGTCCTGCCATACGATTGCAGACTGTGACTACACCGTGCGTATCCCCATGTCGCACGGAGTCGATTCCCTCAATGTCGCCGCCGCCAGTGCGGTCGCGTTCTGGCAGTTGGGCAATCACTAAGAAAATGAAACATCCCCCCTTTTTCGGGCATACTACTGCTATGGGAAAGGAGGGATTTTTGTATGGTGGAACAGGATACGATTCGCCTGTTGCGCGAGTGCGATGCAGGGGTCAAGATGGGTATTTCTTCAATTGCGGATGTGCTGGACTATGTACACGCAGACGACTTTAGAACCAAATTGACCGACTGTAAAGCCGCCCATGAGAAATTGGATTTGGAGATTAGCAATTTGTTGCGCTCCTACCAGGATGACGGCAAAGAGCCTGCGATGATGGCGAAGGCGATGTCCCATGCGAAAACCAGTATGAAGCTGGCTATGTGCGACAGCGATGCAACCATCGCGGATTTGATGACCGATGGGTGCAATATGGGTGTCAAAACGCTCAATAAGTATCTCAATCAGTACAAAGCCGCCGATGAGAAGTCGAAAGACATCACCAAACGGCTCATCGACCTTGAACAGCGATTGGCATTTGATGTCCAACGGTATTTGTAATCGCAAAGAAGATAGCCTCCTCTTGATACACAGGGGGAGGCTTTTTGCATAGCCAAAATCTTTCGGTTGTCTTTTTGGGGCAGGTGGCATATACTTGTCCGTGATGATATTTACACAAGGACAATAAGGATGATAGAAGATACATGAGAAAACTGGTGATTGGCATATTGGCCCATGTTGACGCGGGCAAAACAACTTTATCAGAGGCGGTACTGTACCTCTCAGGGCGTATCCGTAAACTGGGACGCGTGGACCATAAAGACGCGTTTCTCGATACGGACACCTTGGAGCGAGAGCGCGGTATTACCATCTTTTCTAAACAGGCGGTGTTTCCCTTGGGCGAGGACTGCACCGCAACACTGCTCGATACCCCTGGCCATGTGGATTTTTCCGCAGAGATGGAGCGCGTCCTGTCCGTGCTGGACTGCGCTATTTTGGTTGTCAGTGGAACGGATGGGGTGCAGGCACACACGCTGACCCTATGGCGACTGTTGGAACGGTATCAAATCCCGACAATGGTGTTTGTCAATAAGATGGACGCACCCGGTACGGAGCGAGAGGCACTGTTGACCGCACTGCGGCGACAGTTGGGTGGTACTTTTGCCGATTTTGGCGCATCGGACGACCAACTGTTCGAGGAGGCTGCCCTGTGTGACGAGGCGGTGATGGAGCAGTATTTGTCGTGTGGTACTTTGGACGATGCCACCTTGCGAAACCTTGTCGCACAGCGAAAACTGTTTCCCTGTTGCTTCGGTGCGGCACTGCGTCTGGATGGTGTGGAAGAACTGCTTGCGGTATTGGACCGCTGTGCACCGCGCCCCGTGTACGGCGATGCGTTTGCGGCGCAGGTGTACAAGGTCGGACGAGATGCCCAAGGCAAACGCTTAACTTACTTAAAAGTGACAGGCGGGACTTTGCGCGTGAAACAGCTCCTCGGCGGAGGCAGTGGCGAGGAGGCATGGGAGGAAAAAATCGACCAGATTCGCATTTACTCTGGCACGAAGTTTGAACCCGTAGAGGAGGCAAGTGCTGGCAGTGTGTGCGCCGTAACAGGTCTGACCCATACCGCCTGTGGCGATGCACTGGGGGTACAGACACAGGGACAACCGCCTGTGTTGGAACCTGTCTTGAACTATCAACTGCAATTGCCAGATGGTGTGGATGCCCACACTGCCTTGGAAAAATTGCGTCAGCTACAGGAGGAGGACCCACTGCTCCACATCGACTGGAATGCGCGCTTGCAGGAAATCCATATCCGCCTGATGGGACAGGTGCAGTTAGAGATTTTACAGCGTGTGATTGCCGAACGGTTTGGTTTGGCGGTGGCGTTTGGTACAGGAAGCATTGTCTACAAAGAAACCATTGAAAGTCCTGTGCAGGGCGTGGGACACTATGAGCCACTGCGCCACTATGCGGAGGTGCATCTACTCTTAGAGCCACTGCCACGGGGACAAGGATTGAAATTTGCCACCTTGGTGGGAGAGGACGACCTCGACCGCAACTGGCAACGCCTGATTCTGACACACCTGATGGAAAAAGTGCATCTGGGTGTGCTGACTGGTTCACCGATTACCGATTTGCGTTTGACGCTTATCGGGGGACGCGCCCATCTGAAACATACCGAGGGCGGTGACTTCCGACAGGCGACTTACCGCGCCATTCGACAGGGGTTGATGCGCGCCAAGAGCGTCTTGTTGGAGCCGTGGTATGATTTTCGCCTTGTTGTTCCGATGGACAATCTGGGGCGCGCCATCAACGACATTCAACAGATGGGGGGACGCTTTGATGCACCCGAAACGGTGGGGGATACCGCCCTGTTGACAGGCAGTGCGCCAGTTTCTGCGATGGGCGACTACTGGCAGACCGTCACGGCATATAGTCGTGGCAGGGGACAGTTGACCTGTGCGGTGCGTGGATATGAGCCATGCCACAATGCCGACGATGTGATAGCGACCCTTGGCTATGATG
This sequence comes from Candidatus Pelethomonas sp., assembly GCA_045658885.1. Classification (GTDB taxonomy): domain Bacteria; phylum Bacillota; class Clostridia; order Oscillospirales; family Oscillospiraceae; genus Pelethomonas. The sequence goes on from JAZOVU010000039.1 coordinate 14,339, forward strand.
CCGAGCGCGACACGGAGAATAGCCCAGACTCCGTATTCTGTGACCACGGCGCGGGGGTTGTGGTTAAGTGGAGCGAAGTGACTGCAATGGCGCATGTGACCCCTGTGGTGTCACTGGATATACCCAAAGTAGAACCCACGGTTGCACCGTCGTCAAACCGCCGTGTGTCCTATGCGTCCTCACGCGAGGAGGACAAGGAATTACAGGCGATTTATGAGCGTACCTATGGGCAGGTGAAACGGCGCGAGTTCCAGCCTACCCAAAAGGCGAGAAGCGAGGGAACGGTGCGCCGTACTGTACCTCCCAGACCGACAGGACCAGAGTACCTGTTGGTGGATGGCTACAATATTATCCATGCGTGGGACGAACTCAAAGAGATGGCGAAAATCAATCTCGAATCGGCACGGCGGATGTTGATGGATATTTTGTGTAATTACCGTGGCTTTAAGAAGTGCATTGTAATTCTGGTCTTTGATGCCTACCGTGTCAAAGGAAACCCTGGCTCGGTGGAACATTGGAACGATATCCATGTGGTCTATACCAAGGAGGCGGAAACGGCGGATACCTACATTGAGCGCGCCACCTATGACTTGGCGAAAGAGCATCGGGTGCGCGTGGCGACCTCCGACAATCTGGAACAGATGATTATTCTCGGCCACGGTGCGGTGCGTGTTTCCGCACAGGATTTTCGCGCAGAGATTGAGAATGCACAGGTGATGATTTCTGAATTGATTGCGCGTAATAACTGCAAAGGGCGCGAGATGAATCAAATTCGCACAAGGGCAACCATCAAACTACAGTAGGAAGTGCCTGCCGACAATCCCTCAGTCAGCCTAACGGCTGACAGCTTCCCTTACACAGGGGAGCCTATCGTTAGAAAAGGAAAGTAAATCGTTAAACAGTTAAAAAAATTGTTGAATTATTTGGCATACGATGGTAATATAGGGGTAGAGAATCACCGCGAGGGATTTTTAGCGTGGAAGCCACATCCCTCGTCTGGAAATTATTGTTTTGGAAAGGGTAAGGTGGACATGGCTATTCATGTAACAAGCGAAATCGGTCAGCTGAAAAAGGTTCTGCTGCACCGCCCCGGAAAAGAGTTGGAGCATCTGGTGCCCGACGAACTGAGCCGTCTGCTGTTTGACGATATCCCCTATTTGAAGGTTGCCCAGCAGGAGCATGACTTCTTTGCCAACATCCTGCGGAAACATGGTACAGAGGTTGTCTATCTGGAGGACCTTGTGGCAGAAACGCTCCAACAGAGCGATGCACTGAAAGCACAGTTTATTGCCAGATTTATTGAAGAGGGCGGAAATGTCGCACAGCGTTATAAAAATGAACTGATGGAACTGCTGTTCGGTATCAGTGATGTGCGTGAAATGGTGCTGAAAACAATGGCAGGTGTCACCCTCAGCGAGATTTCTAACGGCACAGAGGATGCGCCGCTTACCGCACTGACGCGTAGTAAGGACCACTTCGTTCTGGACCCCATCCCCAATCTGTACTACCAGCGTGACCCCTTTGCCAGCATTGGCTGTGGTGCAAGTATCCATTCCATGTACTCCGTCACGCGTCGCAGAGAGACCCTGTACGGTGCGTATGTTCTGCGTCACCATAAGGACTTCGCTGGTCAGGTTCCCATCTATTATCGCCGTGGTGAGCCGTTCAGCCTGGAAGGCGGCGACATCCTCAATCTCACGAGCGATGTTCTGGCTGTCGGTGTTTCCCAGCGTACCATGCCTGAGGGTGTGGAAACGCTGGCAAAGAATATTTTCAGCGACGAGACGGCAAAGATTAAGAAGATTCTTGCGGTTGAGATTCCCAGCGTTCGTGCATTTATGCACCTCGACACCGTCTTTACACAGGTCGACCACGACAAGTTCACCGTGTTCCCCGGTATCCTCGATGGTCTGCGTATCTATGAAGTGACCGCAGGCGACCGCAAGGGTAGCCTGAAGGTTGACGAGCGTGGCAACGACTTTGTCGGCGCACTGCGCGACAATCTGCCTGTGGACGATGTGACTCTCATCCACTGCGGTGGTCAGGACCGTGCCGCCAGCGAGCGTGAGCAGTGGAACGACGGTGCCAATACCCTGTGTATCGCACCCGGTAAGATTGTCGTCTACGACCGCAACTATGTGACTAATGAAATCCTGCGCGACCACGGCTTGCAAGTGCTCGAAATGCCCAGCAGTGAGCTGTCCCGTGGACGCGGTGGCCCGCGCTGTATGAGTATGCCCCTTTGGCGCGAAGATATTTGATTTCTGTGTAAGTAACTGTAAGTAATCTGTAGGACAAGATTTAGAAAGTGAGGATGATTCCGATGAGCTTTGAAATGCCTAAGTATCGTCACCCCGATTTTACCCGTCCTGAGCTGGTAAATGCCCCCGATGCCGTGTTTGCCGTTGCAGAAAAGGACGGTGTTGCACCCGATAATTACCACAGCACCTCCATGTACCCTGAGTATGTGAAGGTCAACGGCACATGGATTCTTGCCGAGGAGAGCCGTATGGACTCCAGCATGGTCCTGTGTGACGATGGTCACATTGCCGTTGTGGAGAACCGCAACATTAAGAAGGGTGACAAGGTTCTGCTGGGTCGTACCGAGAAGGGCGAGGAAGGCATCTATATGCACTGCCATGGCTTCGAGGATGACGCAGAGGGGCTGGAGGACCAGTTCGTGTTTCGTCAGGGCAGAAGCCGTGAGACTTCCTACGCCAAGGACTATGACAACCTCATTGAGTTGCTCAAGCACGAGAAGGAGCACGGCAATATCGTTTGGGTCATGGGTCCCGCCTTTGCTTTTGACGAGGATGCTCGTAAGGCAATGCAGGCTCTGGTCGAGAACGGTTATGCCCACGGTCTGATGGCTGGTAATGCACTGGCTACCCACGATTTGGAGGGTGCCCTGTTGCACACCGCACTGGGTCAGGATATCTACACCCAGATTTCCCAGCCCAATGGCCACTACAACCATCTCGATGTCATCAACAAGGTGCGCCGCAGTGGTTCTATCCCTCAGTTCGTTGAGGACTACAACATCAACAACGGCATCATGTACTCCTGCGTGAAGAACAATGTTCCCTTCGTCCTGACGGGCTCCATCCGTGACGACGGCCCTCTGCCCGAGGTCATCAGCGATGCGTACAAGGGTCAGGCTACCATGCGTGAGATGGTCAAGGGTGCTACCACTGTTATCTGCCTTGCTACCATGTTGCACACCATTGCAACGGGTAATATGACCCCCTCTTTCCGCAAGACCGAGGACGGCACCATTCGTCCCCTGTACTTCTACTGTGTCGACGCTGACGAGTTCGTTGTCAACAAGTTGCTCGACCGCGGTAGCCTGTCCGCCACCACCATGGTCACCAATGTGCAGGACTTCATCACCATCGTTGCCAAGGGTCTGGGTATTTTCTAAGAAACACTCACCCTGCAATCCATTACATAACATCAATATAACACACAATATAGATTAAGGAGACGATTTCATATGGCACTGAATATCAGAGGCAGACATTTCCTCACCCTGCTGGACTACACTCCCGCCGAAATCCGCTACCTGCTGGATATGTCCAAGGAGTTCAAGAACCTGAAGCGTAACGGCGTGCCCCACAAGTACCTCGAGGGCAAGAACATCGTTCTGCTGTTCGAGAAGACTTCCACCCGTACCCGTTGCTCCTTCGAGGTTGCTGGTATGGATCTGGGCTGTGGCGTGACCTATCTCGACCCCGGCAGCAGCCAGATGGGCAAGAAGGAGTCCATTGCAGACACCGCACGCGTTCTGGGCAGAATGTACGACGGTATCGAGTACCGTGGTTACAGCCAGGAGCTGGTGGGCGAACTCGCTCGCTATGCCGGTGTTCCCGTGTGGAATGGTCTGACCGACCAGTTCCATCCCACTCAGATGTTGGCTGACCTGCTCACCATTGAGGAGAAGTTTGGCCACCTGAAGGGTCTGAACTTCACCTACATGGGCGATGCCCGTAACAACATGGGTAACTCTCTGATGATTGCCTGTGCTAAGATGGGGCTGAACTTCACCGCTTGCGCTCCCAAGGAGCTGTTCCCCGAGGAGTGGCTGGTGAACAAGGCCAAGGAGATTGCCGCCGAGAACGGCTGCACCGTCACCCTGACCGAGGATACTAAGGCAGGTACCACTGGTGCTGACATCATCTACACCGACATTTGGGTTTCCATGGGCGAGCCCGACGAGGTGTGGGAGGAGCGTATCAAGCTGCTCAAGAAGTATCAGGTCAACAAGGAGCTGATGGCTAACGCTAAGCCCAGCGCAATCTTCATGCACTGCCTGCCCTCCTACCACGACACCAAGACCACCATCGGTGCCCAGATTGCTGAGCGTTTCGGCATCACCGAGATGGAAGTCACCGACGAGGTCTTCGAGTCCAAGCAGTCCGTCGTGTTCGACGAGGCAGAGAACAGAATGCACACCATCAAGGCTGTCATCTACGCTACCCTCTGCTAATCGCATAAACTATGAAACCGCTGTGCAAAAACTGCACAGCGGTTTTTTTACTATAGCAAAAAATGTACGAGGATACATAAAGTTGCACCGATTGCCGTGGGGAGCGCGATGGCGAGTGCCGTCCACTTGACGCTCTTAGTTTCGTGCCAGATGGTCAGGCAGGTCGTACCGCAGGGGACATGAAACAGCGTAAAGAGCAGGACGCAGATGGCGGTGCGGACGGTCCAGCCGTTTTCGACTAAAATACTTCGCAGTGTCGTCAAATTGTCGAAATCGGTCAACATTCCTGTGGAGAGATAGCCCATTAGCGCACAGGGCAGTACAATCTCCCCAGCAGGAAACCCGAGGATAAATGCCAGTAACAAAATCCCATCCATGCCGAGGAGCCACCCCAACGGCTCTAGCCATTGTGAGAGATGCCATAGGATAGATTGTCCGCCGATGCTGACATTGGCGATAATCCAGATAAGCAGACCAGCAGGGGCGGCAACCGTCACGGCGCGCCCCAGTGTCAAAAGCGTGCGCTCCAACAGGGAGTGGAGCAATACCTGCCCGATGTTGGGGGCACGGTAGGGGGGGAGTTCCAGGGAAAAGGCGGAAACTTCTCCGCGTAGTACGGTGTGGGAGAGAACCCAACTGGCGAGAAAAGTCATCGCAATGGAGAGGGCAATACAACCGCCGAGTGCCACCGCCGCGCCGAAACTGCCCCAAATGCCTGCCTCTGTCACGAGAAACATAGAGATAATGGCAATGAGTGTTGGAAAGCGTCCGTTGCATGGCATGAGCGCGTTAGTTAAAATAGCGAGCAGTCGCTCGCGTTTGTTCTGCATAATACGACAGCCCATCACACCGCAGGCATTACAGCCGAGCCCCATGCACATCGTCAGCGATTGCCGTCCGTGTGCCCCACAGCGCGCGAATAGGTAGTCGAGGTCAAAGGCGACACGGGGTAGCAGTCCAGCATCTTCCAACAGGGTAAACAGTGGAAAGAAAATCGCCATCGGCGGCAACATGACCGCAACCACCCATGCCATTGTGCGGTAGATGCCGTCTACCACTGCCCCTGTGACCCACCACGGTGCACCAACAGACTGCAATAGACTACGCAAGGGGGCTTGTAACGCGCTCAAGGCATCGGAGAGGAGTTGGGAGGGGAGTTGGGCACCTGCAATAGTGAGCCATAGGACAAGCAGTAATAGTGCGCTGAATAGCACCACCGCCCCGACACGCGAGGTCAAGATGCGGTCGAGAACGAGTGTGATGTCCTTGGTATCCGCTGTTGTGCGACAGCAACGCTGGGTCAATCGCCGTGCCTGTTCTGCGTATGTTGCATTTTCACAGTCTACTGCATGGGTGCAGGCGGCGCAGGAGGAAGATGAGGGTTGTGGAGGAGGGGAAACGCAGACTGTAGCGAGTGTGGCGCGGAGGGTGTCTAGTCCGATGTTGCGCCGTGCCACCGTCGCGACTACAGGACAACCTAACAGCGTTTCCAATTGAGAAATATCAATATGTATCCCCTTTTTACGCGCCTCGTCCATCAAGTTGATACAGACGACGACAGGCCAAGTATGCGACATCACCTGTAGTACCAGTGCCAGATTTCGTTCCAGACAGGTGGCATCGACGACAACTACCGTGACATCGGCGGTGTCCGTGCATAGATAGTCCCGTGTGACAGCCTCCTCCGCACTGTTGGGATGTAGGGAATAGGTCCCTGGTAGGTCGACGAGTGTGTAGCGCGTGTCCTGATAGAGATAGCTCCCCTGTGCGCTGTCAACGGTCTTTCCCGACCAGTTGCCTGTATGTTGATGTAGGTGTGTCAAAGTGTTGAATAGCGTCGATTTCCCCACATTAGGGTTGCCGACTAGAGCGACCGTATGGGTGCGGATATTCGTGGGGGGTCGGTCTTGCATGGTACACTCCCTCCTTGCAGTTGTTTCAGTGCTATCTATATATGCCGTAGGGGGGAAAAAGGTGCTGTCAAAATGACGAAAATTTCCATTTTTTTCACGAAATACTACCCAAGGGAAAAAATGCACGGTATAATTGAAGTGATTTGAATTGTCGTGGTTCCTAGAAAGGATGGTGACTATTTCGTGAACGGAAAAAATCTTGCCGTATCGAATACGCCCTTAACGATTCAATTGTTCGGCGGATTCTGTATGGAGCGCAATGGAAATCGTTTGACAGATGCCATGAACCGTTCCCAAAAACTTTGGAGTGTGTTGGCCTATCTGGTGATACATCGTGACCGTGATGTGCCACAGAGCGAGTTAATGGAACAGTTTTGGCAGAGAGATAACAGTACCAATCCAGTCAGCGCGCTGAAAACTTTACTGTATCGGATTCGCGCCATGATTGAACCGCTGTTCGGGGAGGAGGTACAGCCCGTGGTGGCACGGCGCGGTGCGTATCGCTGGAATTCTGATATTCCGTGTTTTGTCGATGTGGACCGCTTTGCAGTGCTGTGTACACAGGCGCGTGAATCCCATCGAGGAGAAGAGGAGCGATTGGAGCTGTACCGTAAGGCCATCTCGCTGTATCAGGGAATGCTGTTGCCAAAGTTGTCTGACCAGATTTGGCTGATGCCACTGGCGACACGCTGTCATACCCAGTTTGTGACGGCGGTGCAGGAGCTGTCCGCCCTGTTGGTGCAGAGAAATTTGTATGAGGAGTTGGCGGAAGTGTGTCTGCGCGCCAGTCGTATTGACCCTGCCGATGAATCGCTGAATATCTTGGCGATTCGGGCCTTATTGTATCAGGGGCGCAATACACAGGCATTGACCCACTATGAGATGGCCACAGAACAGCTGTATCGTAACTTTGGTATTCGCCCGTCCCAAGAGCTACGCAGTTTGTATGCGGAGATTATGGCGGTCGAGAAAGGGATGGAAACAAACCTCGATGTCATCCGTGAGGAATTGCAGGAGAGTGCCCATCGCTCGGGTGCCTTTGTGTGCGAGTACGGTATCTTTCAGGAGGTGTATCGTCTGGAGGGGCGGCGGACAAATCGTACAGGGATATGTGTCCATATTGGACTGCTCACGGTATCTATGCCCGATGGCAGTATGCCTGCGCGGAAGCAGTTGAATGCCACCATGGAACAACTGCTGTCGATTCTGCGGAGCCAGTTGCGAAGTGGAGATGTGATTAGTCGCTACAGTGCCGCACAATATGTGGTGATGTTGCCTGCTGCCAATTTGGAGAATAGTAATCGGGTATTGGAACGGATTGTGTCCGCTTTTTACCGCCAACATCGCCATAATTTTTTGAAAATCACCTATAAAATTCGAGAAGTGGGGTGATGGCATATGACCGAAGCGTATCGTACCAATCCTGCACTGCGTATCTGTGTGGACCGTCTACACCAAGGGGCGATGGAGGGACGCGTATTTAGTAGTCGCTTGACCGCACCGCTGGTCTTTACAGATTGGAGCAATCTGGCTCTGCAGTTGGAACGGATATTTGACCAACAAAAACTGCCACAGGCGTTTCAAGGCGCGCGTACCTTCCTGTATGATGGTGGGATGGAGAACACCGCCAGCGTGGATACTGGTGAGAGACTGTCGATGGAGCTGGTACGCGCACAGTATGGGCAACTGAGTACCTTTGACATGGTAGTTGTCACACGGCGGTATTCCTCTTGGCAGGGATGGGTGGATTGGTTGGATGGCAGTGCGCGCCAACCGTTTACGGGGTTTCTCGAACTGTTACATATCATGGAAGAAAAAGTCAGTTCCCTCGAATAAAGCGGAAACTGTTCGACAAAATTGGGAATAACTGGTATAATTGCGCTGGAAATTTTGCCGTAACGATATGGCACCTCGACACTATTCTGTTGTTTTTTGTGTCTGTTTATGGTAATTTCTAACCAAGACGCAATGAAGCTTCGATATTTCGTCTAAAGTTTTGGAGGGTTCACAATCCGTGTCGATGTGCGATTGTGGGAAGGAAAATGGAATGAATAGGAAAGTTAAGATTTTGCTCGCAGATGCCAGCGATGATGCGCGTGGTCTATTGCAGACTGCACTGGAACGCAGTGGACGCTTTGAAGTAGTGGCATCGACAGGCGATGGTACACAGGTCGTAGAACTGGTGCGTATGCACAAACCCGATGTGATGGTGATGGACCTCATTCTGCCAGGACTGGACGGACTGAGTATTCTGCGGAAACTCAAGGAGGAAGACCATCCTGAAGTGCTGGTCACATCCAATTTCGTACGACAGGAGATGGTAGCGGAGGCTGGCAACCTCGGTGCGGCTATGTTCATTAGCAAGCCGTACAGCGAGGATGCGATGATTGAGCATCTGTTACGCATCGCAGAAAAGCGCAGTGAGCAGTTTCACGCACCCGGTCTGGAGGAGATGGTGACTGCCATCATCCATGAAGTCGGCGTTCCCGCACACATCAAAGGGTATCAGTATGTCCGCGAAGCCATTATGATTACGGTGGAGGATATGGAGGTCATCAACAGCGTGACCAAGGTACTCTATCCAGAGGTGGCAAAGCGGTACCATACCACACCCAGCCGCGTGGAACGCGCCATTCGCCATGCCATTGAAGTAGCGTGGGACCGCGGAGATATCGAAACACTACAGAGATTCTTTGGATATACCGTTTCCAATATTAAGGGAAAACCGACCAATAGCGAGTTTGTTGCCATGATTAGTGATAGAATCCGTCTACGCTTGAAGAGTAATCTTGCATGACACTCCCCCAGTGGTCCATATCTGATTGAGAAAGCGTGCGGTGTTTCGTGTGGTGATATTTGGTAAACTTGCCAGATACTACCCACGGAACGCCGTTTTTTTGCAGTGTGTTGTTCCGCAGCCTCGCAGTTGACAATTGGCAGGAATTTGGGTATAATATTCTCTTAGATGGCTGTGCCGTCTGGTCAGCTCTGCGCCAGTAGCTCAATAGGATAGAGCGCACCCCTCCTAAGGGTGAGGTTGGGGGTTCGATTCCCTTCTGGCGTGCCATAAAAAATGCTCCAAACCGATTTTCTGCTCGGTCTGGAGCGTTTTTCTATTTTCTACGGTTTACCATCCGTGCCGTAAAGCCCCTGTCTTTAGACATGGGGATATAAGGCACACCTAATTCCCTCGTAAAAGAGGGTAACAAGTTGCAATAGGGAGCGAAAAATGCTATACTATACCCATAGAAAATCAAACAATATATGTGATTGTGAGGTGAAAAAGTGGAATATTCTTATCAATTCCGGCTATACCCGAACATAGAACAGCAGGAACAGATATCCCGAAATTTTGGATGTTGTCGGTATATATTCAACCACTTTCTCGCCCAGCGACAGGA
>JAZOVU010000040.1:0-39062 GCA_045658885.1 Candidatus Pelethomonas sp.
CATTTCGCTCATATACGGTACACTGGTCTTGCTTTAGTTGTTTCTTCACAAATTCATATTAAAGCAAAAAGGCGAGTAAGAAAACCCTTTTTCGGGTTCCTACTCGCCTTTTTTACTTCACGCTATTTTGCAACGCTCCCATTTTTGTGAAATTTGGCAAAAAAGAGCCACTGTCAGAGGACAGTGGCCCAAGCGGGTGGGATATTGGAAAGCTTCCATCCACAGTATACTGCGGTATGCCTATCTTTGTAAATAGGAGCTTTTGTCACAATTACAGAACCTTTGCTGTTTATCGTCGAACCGCTCACGATTCCTGCCGATTCGGCAATTTGTTACATTTTTCAAAGATTTGAAAAAATCTACTGTACAAAAAAGCAAAACAGTGGTACAATTTCTTTGAGCCACAAGAGTGTGGAGTAAGAAAGGAGCGATTTTATGAAGTTTACATTTACTTGCAGAAAGGTGTCTTTGAACGACTCCGTTAAAGAATATGCCGAGAAGAAGATTTCCAAGCTGGAGCGTTATTTCCACGAGGATGCCGAAGCAATTGTAATTTTCTGTGTGGAGAAGGACCACCGCTGTGTTGTTGAAGTTACCATCGCCAGTGGTGGTACCATGTTCCGTTCTCAGGAGGAGTCCCGTGATGGTGATATCCGCAGTGCCATCGACGCTGTTGCCGCTAACATCGACCGTCAGATTCGCAAGAACAAGACTCGTCTGAGCAAGCGTCTGCGTCAGGAAGCTCTGGTTCCCGCTATGCCCGAGGAGTTTGAGGTTCTCGAGGAGAAGGAGTTTGATGTTGTCCGTACCAAGCGCGTCACTGTCAAGCCCATGAGCACCGAAGAAGCTATCCTGCAGATGAATCTGCTGGGTCACGACTTCTTTGTGTACCGCAACGAGAATAATGTCGTCAGCATCGTCTATCGCCGCAAGAACGGTGGCTATGGCCTGCTGGAGACCGACGGTATCGAGGAATAATATAGATAGCACCAAAGAGGCGGAGCCATACGGCTCCGCCTTTCTATATGTATAGGTGGTCGTCAGACTTGTCTGAGGTGATAAATACTATTCATCGTTTCCAGAACGATATCCCCCGTGGCAGTGTCTTTTTTCCAGTCCTGCACCAAACTGGTGCGGATATAGCGGTCACACACACGACCTTGATTGTCTTTTCGACAATGGAGCAAGGCACACCCCTCCTCCATCTTCGCCGCCGCAATACAACCCATATGGCGACGCGCATCCTCATCCGTTCTCAGCAGACCTCTGCGGTCCGTTATCTTCTCAATCTTGTACATATCCACGCCCCCTTATTGCCCTTATTATACGAGCAAGCACAAAAAAAGTCAATGCAGGAACGCCACGAGGTCTAACACGGACAGTTGCATTTTTCGCCTGTTCATACTATAATGTATGCATAATATGCCCCCATATTCTTGGGAGCAACAATGTTAAGGAGGAACTAACTATGGTTTGCGATGCAAAGAGAGCGTTTGCGTTTCTGGACAAGATGGGCTTCGTGCGTGTAGCTGGCTCTGAGGAGGAACTGCGCGCCGCCAAGATGTTGCAGGAGGAGTGTGCTTCTATCAGTGTCGATGCCGTTATCGAGGAGTTTAAGATTCTCGGAGGCGAGGTTGAGGTAGCTGAGTTGGAGGTTATCGCCCCCTATCAGCAGAAGTACACCTGCACTGGTTATAAGCGTTGCCTGGATGCCGACAATTTGGAGGCCGAACTGGTTTACATTGAGAACGGCGCAGACGCTTCTCTGGTCGATGTTAAGGGCAAGATTGTCCTGTGTAATGCCCAGCCCCGTCTGGCTGTCTACCGCAAACTGTTGGAGGCAGGTGCGGCAGGTTTCATCGCCATGACTGGTGCCATGCGTGACACCGAGGAGGACAGCGACCTGCCCACCGGTATGTTGCGTAAGACCCTCACCGCATTCGGCAAGCTCCCTGCTGTGTCTGTGCGTATGACCGATGCGTTTGATATGATTACCCGCGGTGCAAACAAGGTTCGTCTGACTGTCAAGGGCAAGGAAGTGGAGCTGACCAGTCACAATGTGGTCGCCACCATCCCCGGCACCAAGTACCCTGACCAGATTATCTCTATGGGCGCACACTACGACAGCGTGCCCTTCTCCACTGGTGTCTACGACAACGGCGCAGGTAGCGTCATTCTGTTGGAGGCACTGCGCCACTTCAAGGCCAATCCCCCTGAGCGCACCATGAAATTCATGTGGTACGGCAGTGAGGAAGTCGGTCTGGAGGGTAGCAAGGCCTATGTCCGTGACCACGAGGACGAGTTGAAGAAGCACATCTTCATGGTCAATGTCGATGTTGCCGCCCCCGTTATTGGCTCTGAGAGTGCTATGGTCATGGCAAGCGAGGAACTGACCCACTTCACCGACCTGTATCTCAAGATGCGCGGTTACAGCGTCGCCGTCAAGCAGGATATCTACTCCAGCGACTCCATCCCCTTCGCTGACAAGGGCATCCCTGCTATCAACTTCTGCCGTTTCGGTACAGGTGGCAGTGCCTACATCCACAACCGCCACGATGTTATCAAGTACCTCTCCGCCGACGCACTGGAAAAGACCTTGGTGTATACCATCGACTTCACCGATATGCTGGTCAACTGTGTCGCATTCCCCACCAAGCGCGAAGTCCCCAAGGAGATTGTGGAAAAGGTGGACAAGTATCTCTTCAAGAAGGAGATGGAGGAAGCCAAGAAGCTCCAGGAGGAGAAAGAAAAGTCCGAGGAGAAGAAGTAATCCGCGCTATGGAACAGAAGAAAGTAGGACTTATTGTCAACCCTGTCGCTGGTCTGGGTGGCAGTGTCGGACTCAAGGGTAGTGACGGCATGGTAGAGGAGGCACTCCGCCGTGGTGCCGTTCCCCAGGCTGGCAACCGCGCCCACTTAGCCATGCAGGAGCTTCTCTCCTTGAAAGACAATATTACGGTCTATACAGGCCCCGCTGGCATGGGCGAGGATATCACTAAGGTATTGGGATTCCCCTGTGTGGTGATGGCGCAGAACGGCGCAGAAACCACCACCGCAGAGGACACATACGCCCTCTCTCGCTGGCTTCAAGAGCAGGGAATGGATTTGATTCTCTTTGCTGGTGGCGACGGCACAGCGCGCGATATCTGCGCTACAGCAGACGGGAACAGTGTATTCCTTGGGATTCCTGCTGGTGTCAAGATTCACTCCCCTGTCTATGCCCGTAGCAGTGCTACTGCTGGCCGTCTGGCGGCCATGTATCTCAACGGCGAGGTAGGAGAAACCGTTGAGGAGGATGTCTTGGATATCGACGAGGAGCAGTATCGACAGGAGATTATCAACACCAAGTTGTACGGCTGTCTGCGTATCCCCAAGGAGAGCGACCATACCCAGTGTCGCAAATGTGGAAGCGGTGCCAGCGAGGAGGACAGCATGGTCGCCATTGCTGACTACATCGCTGACACGATGCAGAAGGATACTTACTACCTCATCGGCGCAGGCACCACCACACGCGCTGTCATGCGTGAGTTGGAACTGGATAACACCCTCATCGGTGTGGACTTGGTCTATAATTACGACTTGGTCGCCAATGATATCTACGGCAAGCAGATTCTCGACCTTATCGGGGACAAGCCGACTAAGTTGGTCGTCACCGTCACCGGCGGACAGGGTTTCCTGTTCGGGCGTGGCAATCAACAGTTGACTCCCGAAGTTTTGCGCCGTATCGGCAGAGAAAATATTATCATCCTTGCCACCAAGGAGAAGATTTTGAAACTGCGTGGGCAACCCCTGCTGGTCGATACAGGTGATGCCGAACTGGACGAGTACCTCTCTGGCTATCACTATGTTGTATGTGACTACAACGAAACCATTGTCTGCAAGGTCTGCCCAGGTTGATGTTTTCTAAATAATCCAAAAACGGGGTGTCGTGTTATGCGGCACCCCGAAAATTTTCTTATGTCGACAAAATTTACCTTGCAATTCCAAAGAAAGTCTGCTATAATCGGCTTCGTTGTTACGATGCAGGGTTGGTATATCGGTATTACAGCGGCTTCCCAAGCCGTTAAGGCGGGTTCGACTCCCGTACCCTGCTCCAATAAACCGTCGTTTGGATAAATGTCCAGATGGCGGTTTTTGTTTTGTCCAAATTGCACAGAAAAATTGTTCAAAAATATAGCGTGACAAATCTCTCCACCCATGGTATAATACCCCCATATCCCCCCTGGGGGGATATTATTTTTATTCTATGAGGTTATATAATTGATATGAACACAAAAAATATGGCAACTTTCTTCGCAATTTTAGCCGCCGCACTCTATGCTATCAATATTCCATTGAGCAAACTCCTGTTGGATACGGTTTCCCCTACCATGATGGCGGCATTTCTTTATTTGGGAGCAGGTATCGGATTATTCCTCTATGGCAAAGCCACCAAAGAACAGGGTGAAAAACTAACCAAAGCGGAACTCCCCTATACGATTGGCATGGTGGTGCTGGATATCGCCGCCCCGATTCTGTTGATGTTGGGTCTAAAAGGAACCAATTCTGCCAATGCCTCTCTGTTGAACAATTTTGAAATCGTCGCCACCTCTCTGATTGCCTTTCTGGTATTCCGTGAAAAGCTATCCAAACGCCTGGCGGTTGCCATTCTCCTAGTAACAGTCGCCAGTATTGCCTTGAGTTTTGAGGGCGAGGGAAGTTTCAAATTCAGCACTGGCTCTCTATTGGTACTCGCCGCCGCCTGTTGTTGGGGTTTAGAAAACAACTGCACGCGAATGATAAGCAATAAATCCTCTGTGCAAATTACTACCATCAAGGGCATTTTCTCTGGCCTTGGCAGTTTGGTCATTGCACTGACTATCGGGGAACCAATCCCCAGTCCCCTGTTCGCTGTTGCCATTTCACTACTTGGCTTTGTCGCCTACGGTTTAAGTATCAATTTTTATATCAAGGCACAAAAAGACCTCGGTGCGGCTAAGACCAGCGCATATTATTCCATCGCCCCGTTCCTCGGTGTGTTGTTTGGTGTGCTTCTGCTCCAGGAGCGACCTGGCATACAATTTTATGTTGGTCTAATGATTATGATGATAGCTACCATGCTCATGGTCAAGGACACTATCTCCCTACAACACGCCCACGAACACCATCACATTCACAATCATGTGCATCAACATGGGGAATTGGTACACGCCCACGAGCACACGCATACCCACAGCCACACTCATACACATAGCGAAGACGAAAGTTCCCACGAACACCTCCACGATGCAATGGAGGAACATGAACACTCCCACGAAATGACATAAACTTAAATTCTCTCTTGCTTTTTTCATTTTTCCCAGTATAATACAATTATAATGTTTGTTCGGTGGTACAGATGATTTTTACCAGAGAACAGCAAAAAAATGCTCCTGACATTAAGCGGTACACGCTGCGTGAAAGGTGCGAAATATGGTTCTTACCTCCATGAAACTTCATGGGGATTGTTTGCCATTGCCGCACCGAATACAGGGGCGGCAATTTTTACTTTTACAGGAGGGTCTTTAATGGAAACAAGAGTAGCTGTTATGAGCATCATCGTGGAGAACAGCGATACAGTCGAGAAGCTGAATATGCTTCTCCACGAGTACGGTGAGTACATCATCGGACGCATGGGTATCCCCTACCGCAAGCGTCGTATCAGCATTATCTCCATCGCACTGGATGCACCACAGGACACTATCGCCGCACTCGCTGGAAAAATCGGTGGACTGAATGGTGTCAGTGTGAAAACCGCCTATTCCGCCATTATCAACAACGACTGAAAGAGGTAGAAACGATGAATAAGAAAGTTCTTTGGATTACCGAAACCGCCATTATGTTGGCTCTTCTTGTCACTTTGCAGGCATTGACCAAGCCCGCTGGACAGCTCGTTACTGGCTCCTGCGTCAACACCGTCCTCGCTATTTCTGCGCTGACAGGCGGCCTCGGCTGTGGTTTGACTGTTGCGTTTATCTCCCCTATTCTTGCTTTTTTGCTGGGCATTGCCCCTCAGATTGTCACCGTCCCTGCTATCATGGCAGGTAATGCGGTGTTTGTCGCCCTGCTCTATCTCCTCGCTGACAGAAGTGGCAAGAATCTCGTCAAGCAGGGTATCGCATGGGTTGTGGCGGCAGTCGCCAAGTTTGGTGTTCTGTATCTGTTGGTTGTAAAATTGATTTGCGGTGTGGCATCTGGCTCTCTGCTTGGTAAAAAGATTGGCGAAACTGTGGTGTTGGCACCTCCTATGCTGGAAAAGTTGCCCACTATGTTTGCTTGGCCCCAGCTGATTACCGCCCTCATCGGTGGTGCTATCGCCCTGCTGATTGCCCCTGTCATTCGCAAGGCACTGCATAAGAAAGATACTGTGAAGTAATCTTCGCTATCCAATATCGCTACGAACAAAAGGAACTCCCCAGCCCGTGATGGACTGGGGAGCTTTCTCTACTATGTCAAGTCAGCGCATCAATGCTCGCCGTGGGGATTGTGCAACAACTCGTGTGCCTTACCCTTGAAGAAGCCGTTGTAGAACACATCGAGCAGGGGGTTCTCGTTGGACTTCTTAATCGCCATATCGCCGTCAGCGGCATACAGGCCCTGCGTACGAGCCGCAGCGCGTGCCACCTTGGTACCATCCGTAGGCTGACCGCCACCCATGACGCAACCGCCGGGGCAAGCCATAATCTCGATGAAGTGATATTCCTTCTCGCCAGACTTCACGGACTCCAACACCTGACGCGCATTGGCCAGACCAGATGCCACACAAATCTTAACATCCATTCCGTTGTAGGGAATGCTAAACTCCTTGATACCCTTGTCACCGCGCACACCGCACTCAGCGATGGTATTGAGAGTAGCAGTATCATGTCCGTCTACCAGACGGCGGAGAACAGCCTCAGTAACACCACCAGTAGCACCGAAGATGACACCGCCACCAGAGCCGATGCCGAAAGGCATATCGCAGGCCTCGGAGGGCATGGTTTCAAAGTCGATACCGTGGGAATCAATCATACGAATTAACTCGTGGGTGGTCAGAACGATATCGGTATCCTTCTCGCCCTTGGTGTAAGAATCGGGACGCTCAGCCTCCATCTTCTTTGCAGTACAGGGCATAATGGAAACAACCACGGTCTTCTTGCCCTGTGCGTTCTCCTCAGCGCGATAGTACTCCTTCAAGATAGCGGAGAACATCTGCTGGGGGCTACGGCAGGTGGAGATATTGGGCTTAAATTCGGGGTACTCGTTCTCGACGAACTTCACCCATGCAGGACAGCAGGAAGTCAGCAGAGGCAACTTCTCGCCCTTGGTGACGCGGTCGAGGAACTCAGCGGACTCCTCCATGATGGTCAGGTCAGCGGTAAAGGTGGTATCAAACACCTCGTCGAAGCCCATGCGGTGCAGGGCGGCAACGACCTTACCCATAGCATTCTCACCCTTACGCAGGCCAAATGCCTCACCAACAGCGACACGGACAGCAGGTGCAATCTGGGCAACGACACGGGTATTCTTATCACCCAACGCCTGCCATACTTCGGTCATATTGTGGTGAATGGTCAGCGCACCAGTGGGACAGACCACGCGGCACTGGCCACAGCTGACACAGTTGGTGGCGGACAGCTGACGATTGAAAGCAGGTGTCACAGTAGCATCGGTACCGCGATGGGCAAAGCCCAGAACACCAACACCCTGAATCTCGTTACAGACACGGACACAGTTACCGCAGAGGATGCACTTGTTGGGGTCACGGACAATCGCGGGAGAGGAGAAGTCCACAGGCTCCACCTCGCGGTGATTGTC
The DNA here is from genome assembly GCA_045658885.1 of Candidatus Pelethomonas sp. GTDB lineage: Bacteria > Bacillota > Clostridia > Oscillospirales > Oscillospiraceae > Pelethomonas. The sequence goes on from JAZOVU010000040.1 coordinate 7,816, forward strand.
AAAGCGAATCGTATTTACGCCCAACTGATAGGCCAACTTCTGCAGAGTGCACTTACCATGCTTGTCGCAGGTGGTACAATCACGGCAGTGGGCGGCCAGCAGCAGCTCCACAATCAGCTTGCGGTGCTTACGCAGCTTCTCGGTGTGGGTATAGATAACCATACCGTCACGGGGCTCCTCAGAGCAGGAAGCGAAGCAACGACCGCGGTCGTCCTCCACCGTACACAGACGGCAGGCACCGAAGATGGAGAGCTCGGGCTGATAGCACAGCGTAGGAATTTCAATTCCCGCCTTGCGGATAATTGTCAAAAGATTTTTTTCATCGGTAAATTCAACTTTTTTACCATTGATTGTAATAGTTCCCATGTTCTACCCCTCCTTATGCCTCGACATAGATAGCGTCAAATGCGCAGTTATCCTTACATGCGCCACACTTGATACACTTGTCGGCATCAATGGTGTAGGGCGACTTGACAACGCCAGAAATTGCGTTGACAGGGCAGTTGCGTGCGCACTTGGAGCATCCCTTACAGAATTCGGGGTTAATCACATAGCGACGCAGAGCAGTACAGGTCTTAGCACGGCACTTCTTGTCCACGATATGCTCAACATACTCGTCACGGAAAGTCTTCAGCGTGGAGATAACAGGCAGAGGTGCGCTCTTACCCAGACCGCACAGAGCCATAGTCTGAATCATCTTCGCCAGCTCTTCCAGGGTATCCAAATCTTCCAGCTTACCCTGACCGTTGACGATGCGCTCCAGAATCTCCAGCATACGCTTGGTACCTTCACGGCAAGGCGTACACTTACCGCAGGACTCACGCTGGGTGAAGCTCATAAAGAAGCGAGCAACTTCCACCATGCAGGTGTCCTGTCCCATGACGACCATACCGCCAGAACCGACGATAGCATCGAACTTCTTCACGGAGTCGAAATCCAGAGGTTCATCCAGATGCTTCTCGGTCAAGCAACCACCAGAGGGACCACCAATCTGCACTGCCTTGAACTCGGCGCCGTTCTTCAGACCGCCGCCGATATCAAAGATGATTTGACGCAGGGTAGAACCCATGGGGACTTCAATCAGACCCGTGTTCTCAATGGCACCGGTCAGGGAGAAAGTCTTACAACCAGGGCTTCCGGGGGTACCAATGGACTTAAACCACTCTGCACCCTGCAGAATAATCTTGGGAACATTGGCGTAGGTTTCGACATTGTTCAGGACAGTGGGCTTCTCCCACAGACCCTTCTCAACCGTTCTGGGGGGCTTGGTACGAGGCATACCGCGGTTGCCCTCGATGGAGGCAGTCAGTGCAGAACCCTCGCCACAGACGAATGCGCCTGCGCCCTTGTTGATGTGCATATGGAAAGAGAAATCTGTGCCCATGATATTGTCGCCCAACAGGCCACGCTCCTCGAGCTGTGCAATAGCGTTCTTCAGTCTAGCGACGGACATGGGATACTCTGCACGAACATAGATATAACCGTTCTGGGCATTGACTGCATAACCAGCAATCATCATACCCTCAATCAGCTTGAAGGGGTCGCCCTCCATGACGGAGCCATCCATGAAGGCACCGGGGTCACCCTCGTCACCGTTACAAACGACATAACGCTCCGTTTCCTTCTGACGGGCAACCTGCTTCCACTTCTTACCCGTGGGGAAGCCACCGCCGCCACGGCCGCGCAGACCAGACTGGTCAACCTCGTCGATAACCTCGTCACGGGTCATGTCAAACATGGCCTTCTTCAGGGCCTCAAAACCGCCAGAAGCCAGATACTCGTCCAGAGATTCTGCGTCAAACTTGCCACAGTTCTCCAGAACGATACGGGTCTGCTTTGCAATAAAGGGAATTTCGTCGGGCTGTACATAGCAGGTTTCTCCCTTGTGGTACAGCAGACGCTCAATCACTTCGTCACCCAACACGCTCTGCTTGAACACTTCCTCGCAGTCGTCGGGCTGCACCTTAACATACTGGATGACCTTGTCACCCTTCTGGATACGAACCAGAGGCCCCAGCTCGCAGAAGCCCTGGCAACCAGTCTTCTTCACGCCAACGGTCTTATCGTCCTGCTCATCATCGTGGCCACCGCAGGGGGAAAACACCAGAGAAACACCGGGGGTATCCTTCACGAGCTTCTCAAAAATTTCATGGATTTTATTGGAACCTGTTGCAATACAACCAGTTCCGGAACAAACCAGAATACGGCAATCATACTGGCTCAGCTGTTCAGCAGCTGCGCTCTTTGCCTGAGAGAGTTCTTCTTTTGTACGAATCATTAGCCTCTACCTCTCAATTCCTCAAGCACGGCCAAAACCTTCTCCGGGTTCATAGCAGGGTAGACCTGCTCGTTGACCATCATGGTGGGGGCCAAACCACAGGCACCCAGACAGGAAACGGTTTCAACGGTAAACATCATATCGTCGGTGGTATGCTTCTTCTTGCTCAATCCCAGCTCTTTCCACAGCGTTTCAAGAACAGGGGTGGAATGGCGAACATGGCAGGCAGTGCCATCGCAAACCTTGATAACATACTTTCCCTTTGCCTCAAAGGAGAAATTTTCGTAGAAAGTGGCAACAGAGTAAGCCTTGGCCTCGGTAATACCGATTTCCTTTGCCACATAGCTCAGGAGCTCCTTAGGGAGATAACGGTACTCCGCCTGAATGTCCTGCATAATGGGAATCAGCGACCTTGCATCCCGTACATAACGGGAAATGATTTCGTCTGTTTTACGGTAGTAAGATTCATCCAGCATAAATATGTACTCCTTACTTTTGTGTCACTCAGCGAAGATTGCTGTTTTTTGTCAATCTGCGTTTTATATTATATCGGATATTGTTTTATAATGCTATAAACAAAATTTATATTTTTTCATTTGCTTTTTTGTGAATAGTCACTATATTGGCATTTTTTTAACAAACTAAGGTAATTTCCCCTCTGAGCAGAAAAATTATCAAATCTTTGTGTATAATTTAACATTCTTCCACCCAATTTCTAGGAAATCCTTTTTTCGCTCCAGAAATGACAGCTAGCAAACAGTATTCGCCTACCCTTTTTACAAAGAAGTAACATTATCAATGCTTTGTGTATTTTTTAACAGAGATTGCAATTCCTCTGTATGCATAGTATAATTCTTTCCATCCATTTCACTGTCATCGGACGGACTATCAAACAACGAAAGGACCTGTTATGAGCATCCGAGATTCCTTCAAACTGACGACAACGCAGATGATTCTCCTGAGTTTTCTTGTCGCAATTTTGGCAGGCAGTTTTCTGCTCTCCCTCCCCCTCAGTACCGCAGATGGCAAGGCAGTCCCTTATATCGATGCGCTATTTACTGCGACCACAGCTACCTGTGTAACAGGTCTTGTCACATTACCCACCGTATCCACATGGAGTACCTTTGGACAAGTTGTGATTCTGTGCCTTATCCAAATCGGTGGTCTCGGTATCATCACGATTGTGTCTGCGCTGATGATTCTATTCCACAAAAAAATGGGCATTGGGGAGCGTCTACTCCTCCAAGATGCGTTTAATCTCAATAGCCTATCTGGTATTGTACGCTTTGTAAAAAAGGTCATGTTGGGCACTTTTTTAGTGGAGGGTATCGGCGCACTGCTGTATATGACGGTCTTTATCCCCGAATTTGGTCCAAGAGGTATCTGGATTTCGGTATTCACCGCCATCTCTGCATTTTGTAATGCTGGTATTGATATCATCGCGGACAACAGCCTCTGCAATTACGCCACCAACCCCATGGTCAATTTCACCACTTGCCTCTTGGTCATTTTGAGTGGTATCGGCTATATCGTGTGGTGGGATGTCATGCGTGTTACGACAACTTCCGCCAAGAATCGCCGTAAATGGTTCCGCAACCTCACCCTGCACAGCAAAATCGCTATCACAACCACCTGTATTCTGTTGGTAGGCGGTGCGCTTGTCCTGTTCCTATTGGAGTATAACAATCCACTGACGATACAGGGAATGTCCCTCTTTGACAAAATGCAAGTATCGTTCTTTCAGTCCGTCACCACGCGAACGGCTGGTTTTGCCACCATCCCCCAAGAGAATTTGACCAACGCATCCGCCCTATTTTGCCTGTTGCTCATGTTCATCGGTGGCTCCCCTGTGGGTACGGCAGGCGGTATTAAAACGGTCACAATTGCGGTGCTGGCTGTATCCGCACTGGCTACCATCCAGAACAAGGAGGAAGTATCCCTCTTTGACCGCAGTATTTCCAAGCAAGCCATTAACAAGGCGGTCGCTGTCACTGCCATGTCTTTCACTATCCTGTCGCTGTCCACACTTCTGCTCTCCGCAGTGACCGACCGCGACACGCTGGATATCCTCTATGAAACCGTCAGTGCAACGGCAACCGTCGGTCTGACGAGAGATTTGACACCGCATTTGAATCTTGCTGGAAAGGCCATTATCATCGGCACGATGTACCTCGGCCGTGTTGGCCCCATCTCTCTGGCACTGGCACTCAATAGCAAGAAAAAACGAATCAATATCATTAAGAACCCGACGGAAGAAATCAGTGTCGGATAAAGGTGGTCATTATGAGTATACAAAAAACATACGCAGTCTTTGGCTTGGGACGATATGGACTAGCCGTAGCAAGGAAGTTAGTCGAACACGGTGCAGAGGTCATTGCAGTGGATTTGGACGAAGCTGTCGTCAATGCCGCCGCAAGTGAATTGCCTATCTGCAAGTGTGCGGATATTACCGATGTAGAAGTTGCTATCCAGCTCGGCATCCACAATGTAGATATCGTTATCATTGCGATGGCGAGCAATCTGGAGGCCAGTGTGATGGCTGTCACCCTCTGCAAAGAGTTGGGGGTCAAAACAGTCATCGCCAAGTGTGGCAACGAAATGCACCAGAAGATTTTGACCCGTGTGGGCGCAGACCAAGTGGTCTTTCCCGAGAAAGAATCTGGGATTCGTCTGGCAAAAAATTTACTCAGCTCTGGCTTTGTGGATATGCTTTCGCTCTCCGACAGAGTATCTCTGGTCGAATTGGAAGTCCGTGAAGATTGGGTTGGGCGTAGCCTGATTGAATTGAATCTCCGCAAAAAATTCTCCATCAATGTAGTCGCCATTCGCAAAGGCGAGAGTGTTTCTGTGGACATCAACCCTGAAGAAAAATTGGACAAAAGTGCCACGCTCATTGTCATCGCCAACACGGAGAAGCTGTCTAAAGTCAAATAATCGGATGGGATTTTTCCTGAAAGTCGGATTAAAAAATAAAAAATGAGAAGCGCACCGCACAGTGAACTTCTCATTTTCTTTAACTACTTTGACTGTCCTATTTTGTCCATGTGTGTCATCACTCTTGTCTAGGACAATTCCGCACCCACATAACGGATATAGGGTATCTTCCCTGCCTCTTTTTGTATCTCCGCCTTGACGCGGAATAATGCTTTCAGATTCTCAGGGGTCAAGACTTCTTCGGGTGTTCCCGTACGGAACACCCTACCGTCTTTTATGGCTATGATTCTATCACAGTACTGCATAGCCATATTCATATCGTGGATGGATGTAAAAATCGTGGTATCTTTGCGACTTTTCATAATATCGAGAATCAGGAATTGATACCCCACATCGAGATGGTTGGTCGGTTCGTCCAAAACAATCAGTTCTGGATTTCTGGAAAATGCACTGGCAATGAGAACCTTTTGCTTCTCTCCACCAGACAAACTGAGAAAAGAACGATTCTTGAAATCTAGCATACCAACCGAGGCAAGGGCTTCTTCACACAGTTTGGTATCATTTGCAGTATTCTTTTCCAGCAGGGTGCGCTTAGAATAGAGGCCAATCATCATAATTTCCATCACGGAAAAGTCAAAATTGACTTGATTCTCCTGTGCTACCACCGCCATTTGGCGTGCGATTTCCCTGTTGGACATTCGTTCCATTTCTTTGCCATTCAGGTATACACACCCTGCGGAAGCCTTATTGGCGCGATAGATGGTTTTCAGTAGCGTAGATTTCCCACTTCCATTGGGTCCGATAATACCCACGAAGGAACCTCTCGGAATATCCAGAGATACCCCTTTGAGCAATTCATGGTGGTCGATTTCATAGTGAATATCCGATACGGATAAAATATTTTCTTTTCCCATAGCCACCACCTCACTGGAAGGAATATTTGCTGTTCTTCAGAAGTAACAGGAAGAACGGAACGCCAATAAAGGCAGTGACAACACCGATGGGAAGCTCCGAGGGAGCAACTACGACGCGCGCCAGCGCATCTGCCCAGACCATCAGGATGCCACCCAGCAATACAGCGAATGGTATCATCCGTCGGTGTGCTGTTCCCGCAATGGTTCGTGCAATATGCGGAATCACCAATCCCACGAAACCAATGGTACCACTCACAGACACCATTACGCCAGTCACCAAACTACTCAGCACAACAATCAACAATTTCAGCCTTGGCACATCCACACCCACGGTAATGGCTAATTCTTCCCCGAGGAGCAACGCATCCAATGCTTTATGTGCTGTCAGCATCACACAAAGGCAGAGCACCAACGAAACAAACACAGGCAGAACATCGCTCCATGCCACACCAGCAAAAGAGCCAGTCATCCAGAATAAAACAGCCGATAGCTTTTTCTCATTGCTCTGCATGAAAATCAGCAGATTGGACAGGGCGGAGAACAGGGCAGAGATAGCCGTACCAGACAGAATCAGCTTCGTAGCACTCACACGACCACTCGCACCTGCCAACAGGAACACCAGTGCAGAGGAAAGAATTGCCCCCAGAAATGCGCCACCTTGCACGGACACTACACCAAGCAGAGGCAGAGTGCCCACTAAGATTGCCGCCGTCGCACCAGCAGATGCACCAGAGGAAATACCCAATAGATAGGGGTCAGCCATTGAATTTTTCGTCATCGCCTGCATCATAATGCCAACCAAGCTCAACCCTGCTCCCACACAAGCGGCAACCAAGACCTTTGGCAATCGCATTCCCCACACAATGCCATTGGCATACGCTGGCCAGACAACGGGATAGACATCGTTTCCCGTCAGATTGTTCACCAGAATTTGATACACCCACGCAGGTGTAATATCTACCGCACCGATATGGATAGCCAACACAATCGAAAACAGGAGGAATCCTGCCATCAGGGTACAAATTAAAACAAAAAGGGATGTACGAATATTTTTCAGCATAAAAACACCACACAGGGCTACATCAAAACGATGCAGCCCCGTCTTCTTTAGTCTTCAGGATGGAACTTGGAAGCAAGCATAGGAATCGTATCTGCAATGCGCTCACCAACCGTCAGGTCAACTAGACCGATAACGATGAAGTTTTCGTTCTGCACCGCCTTCATCTGACTGCAAGCAGGATGATTTTTCAGGAAAGTAATCCAGAAATCCGCATCCTCTGCCCCCTCGTAGACACCGAGGACAATCCATTCAGGGTCTGCGGCAGCAATTTCCTCCCAGCTGACATTCAGCCAAGGGTCAGTCGTATTGTTGATAATATTTGCACCGCCAGCCGTTCGGAAAATGTCTGCCACCAGTGCATCACCAGCAGTAAAGGCGGCTTCTTCAGAGGAGTAGGCATCGATATACACGACGCTGACAGGAGCCACATCCGCCATTTGTTCAGCGACAGGTTCAATTTTTGCTTTCATCTGGGCAACGATTTCTGCGGCGCGTGTTTCTTTGCCGAAAATCTTGCCCATATTGGTAAAGTCGTCGTATACAGACTGTATCTTAGCACCGTCAATATCGGAAGTCATTGTGTAAGTTCCGATATTGTTCGCAGTGAGAAACTCGTAGGTATAATCAGGAGAACCATTCCAGAACATCATAAAATCAGGTTCGAGTGCCATAATCATTTCCTGCGAAACCGACCATTCTTCCGTGATACAATGCAGGGAGTCAAAAGCCGCCTTGTACTGGTCGGGAATTACATTTTCCTGCATCGCATAGCCGACAATGTTCTGCTCCAACCCCAACGCGAGCAACATTTCCGTGGCAGGGCTGGCAAGGGTCACAATACGCTGTGGAATCGTAGCGTAAGTAAATTCATAGCTCTCGCCTAGAATGACATTTTTCAGTGTGAAATCTTGTGTTCCGGATACTTCGTTCTGTGTATCGCCGTCTGTCTGCGAACCATTATTTGCAGGCCCCTCCGTATTGGTGCTACCGCATCCCACCAACAGGCTCATCGTCATCGCTACGACCATGAGAAGCGTCAACAATCGTTTCATAGTATCGTTCCTTTCTATTTATTTCCGGTACAGCAAGCAGACACTACCGCATGGTGTTTCCGGTCCTTTGCTGCTTGTCCCGGCTATTTTATCATTAAAATACTGACAAGGGAAGCCACCTAGGGGGATATTCGTTTGCTAAATAGCAAAAGAAAAAATGAGAAGCTCACCATACCGTGAACTTCTCATATCTCCGACTGTCACAACAGTCGTATCTCTGGCGCAGCGGGAGGGATTCGAACCCTCGTGCGATTGCTCGCAAACTGATTTCGAGTCAGCCCCGTTATGACCACTTCGATACGCTTGCGTATTTAATTTACTTGTAAAGTATAGCATAAAAAAATTAGCTTTGCAAGAGTTTTTTTAAATTTACCAAAAAGTTAAGAATTGACAAGCGCATATCTATATGATAGAATTAAAATATAAACACAAAGGAGAGAACTTTATGAAGGTAATCGGAAACATTTTATGGCTTATTTTCACAGGCATTTGGGAAGCGCTTGCGTGGTTTTTCCTCGGAATCTTTTGGTGCATTACCATAATCGGAATTCCGTTCGGAAAGCAATGCTTCAAGTTTGCAAGCGTGGCATTTTGGCCTATGGGCAAGGAGATTGACTCGAACTTTGGCAAGCACCCTATCGCAAACATTCTTTGGCTCATCTTCGGTGGCTTGGAGCTTGCGATTTCGTTCTTGGTTGTTGGCATCATTTGGTGCATTACAATTCTTGGAATTCCATTCGGAAAGCAATGCTTTAAGCTTTTCAAGCTCGCACTTTGCCCATTCGGCGCTGACGTAAAATAAAGAAAAGGTAGCCTAAGCTACCTTTTTTATTTGCTTGACGACTCGGTCTTTTCCTTGCCGAGATCTCCGTAAAGGAAATTGTAATCGAGGTCGTTTGGATAAACGCTTGAAAGAGGCATTCCCTCATAGCGTCCGTGGTCCTTTATTTGATATCCCGATTCGTTTGCTTGGAAATTAGCAATATGCTCTCCGTACAAAATCGAGGTTGCCGAGGCTTTAAACGTGCCAAAGAAATCCTTGAATTCCTCTTTGTCGTACGCGCCCTCTTCCTTTGGCAATCTCTTTACAAAAACGTTACCGTAGGTGAAATAATCACCTGCGTTAACGGTTACCTTTTTGCCACCGATTTCAAACGTTCCGCCCTGTGAGAAGAAACGGTTAGCCTTAACCTTGGCAACGTCATTTTCTTTTAAAAGGGCAGCAGCACTTATCGCATTTTGTGCGCCGGCATTCTTTGGGAACTGTGTATAACAGCCCTGGGGATATGCCTTATCGTCCGAATAATACGCATAAATCTCATCGTACGTCATAGTAGGGTCGATAACCTTGTACTCATAACCTTCCTTGCTTTCGATAAAGAGGTTAGTAAGGTCGTCGATTATATCGTTGCGCTCCTTGATTTCATCCTCGTTAAGAGGCTCCATAACAGTTACCTGCTCGCCCTTGTCGTTAGTTTCCTTAACAAGCTTGTAAACGTTGTTTATAATGATAGTTTGGAAGCACATATAGTTCTTTTCGAAAATATCGTCAAGGTCTTCCTTTTCGATTTTTTCACCGTTAGCTCCGAAAAGATGCTCAATTACGAGCCTTTGCTTCGACTGCATTGTGAAAACCTCGCGCAAGGTCTTTGCCGTAAAGCCGTAAAGGCGCGACTTTTGATTGAACTTTTGCTCGGAGTATCCACCGTAATAGTTGGTAATTACCGTTACGTTTGACTCGATTGTGTCCTCAATCTCCTTTGTCAGCTTAAGATCGTAAACATCGAACAAAAGCTGAGAGAACATAAGCATATAAATATCGTTCAAAAAGCTCTGTTGAGTTGTGTCAAGCGCCTGTGCAACGGTAAGACCGCTTTCAAACTTTGCCTCAAGAGAGGTATTTACGCTTATTTGGTAGGAGTCGAATTGCTTTCTGTTGTGAATGCTCGCAAGATATCTGTAATGGTCTTCCTTGATTTCATACTTACCAAGAGAGAAAACAGTTCTGTTCGAGCAAGACGAGAAGCAAACCGTTACCGAAACAAGCATACATATTAAAAGAATAAAAGATAAAATCCTTTTCATTTAAAAATCCTTTCATTTCGTGCTATTACTAATTATAACACCTATGCGCCAAAAAATCTACTATATTTGCTCGATTTCCTTACATTTCTTAATATAGGTCTTTAACAAGTCAACGCTACCGGTAAGCTCAATATCGCTTGGATCGGTTACGAGCATAATGTAAGGAGCTTTTCCTACACCGCAAATTTTGACGGTGTCAGGCTTAACCTTAGACATTTGATAGAGAATTCCCATATCAATTTTGTCGGGAAAGAATCGAATTTGCCCACGCATTTGCTCAACTCGCTTGATTTTAGCCATTTGAGCATAGGATTTGGTAATCGATGCGCCAAGGAGCGTTTTTGCAGGTGGGGGGAGTGGACCGAAGCGGTCGCAAAGCTCGCTCTCCACATCCTTCAAATCGTCCTCGTTTTCTATGTGAGCGATTTTCTTGTACATATCCATTCTTTGCGCCGAGGAGCGAATATAGCTCTTTGGCAAGAATGCATCACACGAAAGCGTGATAACGCTCTCGAACTTTTCCTCGGGCACAATGCCCTTTTCCTCGAGGACTGCCTCGTTTAAAATGCGAATGTATAAATCGTATCCGATGGCTTCCATATGTCCGTGCTGTGCCGAGCCGAGAATGCTACCCGCACCTCGTATTTCAAGGTCGCGCATTGCAATCTTGAAGCCTGCACCGAATTCGGCAAAATCTCTTATTGCGTTAAGACGCTTTTCGGCAATCTCGGAGAGCTGCTTGCCTGGACGGTACGTGAAAAACGCATACGCGCGACGGTGGCTTCTTCCAACTCTACCGCGGATTTGGTGAAGCTGAGCAAGTCCCATTCTGTCTGCGTTTTCGATTATGAGAGTGTTTGCGTTTGGAATGTCGATACCTGTTTCGATAATAGTTGTGCTGACAAGAATATCAACCTCTCCGCGCACAAGCTCCTGCCAAATATCCTCAATATCCTCACGGTCCATTTGTCCGTGGGCGATTTGAATTCTCGCATTCGGAAACGCCTTGGAAAGTCTAGCTCTGACGTCGTATATTTTTTCAACATTGTTGTAAAGATAGAACACCTGTCCGCCACGGTGAAGCTCGCGCTTAATGGCATCGTTTATAACGTTTTCGTCATATTCGAGCACATAAGACATAACTCCAAGACGGCCACCCGGTGCGTCGTCAAGCACTGACATATCACGAATTCCGCCCATCGCCATGCTAAGCGTTCTCGGAATAGGCGTTGCGCTAAGCGACAAAACGTCAACGTCGGGCACTAGCTGCTTGATTTTTTCCTTTTGACCGACACCGAAGCGTTGCTCCTCGTCAATTACGAGAAGTCCAAGGTCCTTGAACTCGATTTTGCCACTCAAAAGCTTGTGAGTGCCGATAATAATATCGACGTCGCCACGTCTTAAGCGCCTGAGAGTGTTCGCTTGCTCCTTTGGTGTACGGAAGCGCGAAATCATATCTATGTTGACCCCTGTGCCTGCAAAACGGGCAAGAGCAGTCTGATAATGTTGCATTGCAAGAATGGTTGTAGGCACTAAAATCGCAACCTGCTTGTTGTTAGCCACCGCCTTCATTGCCGCACGGAATGCAACCTCGGTTTTGCCGTAGCCAACGTCTCCACAAAGCACTCTATCCATAGGATACGGGCGCTCCATATCGTTTTTAATGTCCTCGATTGCCTCAATTTGGCTCTCCGTTTCGTCAAACTCAAACGAGGAGTCGAATTCGCGCTCCATTTGTCCGTCAGGCGCAAAGGAGAAGCCGTCAATTCTTAATCTGCGTGCGTAAAGGTCGATTAGCTCCTTCGCCATTTCCTTTGCGCTCGCCTTCGCCTTTGAGGTTGCCTTTTTCCAATCGGCACCACCCATTCGGGAGAGCCTTACCTCACCGTCGGAGCTCGTAGCACCGATATATTTCGATACCATATCGAGCTGATCCACGGGCAAAAATAGCTTATCCGTGCCGGCATATTGAATAGTTATATAATCCCTGTGCGCACCGCATACAAGCAAATTTTCAATTCCGAGATACTTACCGATACCGTACTTTTCGTGTACAACGGCATCTCCGACATTAAGGTCGGCATACGATAAAATCTTCTCGCCCGCATTCTTTGCGTGCTTTGAGCGCTTTTTGGACTTTTTAGCCGTGCGCTCGCTCCTTGACGATAGCACCATAACAACGGATTTTGAGTCAAAAAGCTCGTATCCGTCGGGGAACGTGTCGCTTAAAACGCAAACCGTGCCCTCGCTTGGGCAGTCGCCCTCGCTCCTTGATGCAAAGGCAGGCACATCGTAATCGCAAAGCGCTCTTACCGCTTCCTTAACCTCGGCATCGGTTCGGCATACAAGAGAACACGAATATTTATTTTCACAGTAGTATTTTAATTGCTCAATTATCGTATTTATCGACACGTCAGAGCCCGAAATGCCCCTTGCCTTGAAATCGTAGATTCCGCCGGCGTTGCCTCGGTAGCTGATTGCAAACTTGTCAAGATTGATAATTTGCTCGTTTTCAAAAAACGCCTCAAGCTCCTTCTCACCGTCGCTATAAAGGGCGTATTCCTCGCTTACAAGGCAAGCACCAACGAGCGCGTCCGCAAGCTCCCTGCTTAGCTCAAGCGCATTTTTCGCCTTCGCGCGCACTCCTGCAATATCGCAAACGATTGATGCAGGCGAATTTGCAAAATAATCGAGAAGTGATTTCTTTTGCGGATAAATAAGAGAAATAAATTTATCAAAGAACGAATTTGAGGTTTTTGCCTCTATTGAAAACAGCTCGTGGCGAAGCTCCTTTTTCGCCTCGTCGTCTCTTGCAATTTCAAGTAAGCTCGACACTTGGTCGCGGATTTTCTCAATTTTGTCTTCGTCTGCAATGATTTCCTTTGATGGAGTAATCGAAAAACGCTCGATAGGTCTTGTAGCTCTTTGCGTTATCGGGTCAAACAAGGTAAGACGGTCGATTTCGTCGCCAAAAAGCTCTATTCTTATCGGTAAGGCGTCGCCCTCGCCCTGTCCGTCTATTTGAACGGTGTTTCCAAGCGTTGGGAAAATATCTATAATTCCACCACGCACCGCGTACTGTCCTGCGCCCTCAACCAAATCGCACGGTGCGTAGCCCGTGTTAATGAGCTTTCTTATAAGCTCGTCGGTGTCAAGCGTGTCGCCAAGTGAAATAGAGAAGGTTCTTGCAAGAAGCTCTTCCCTTGGCATGGTGTATTGAAGAAGCGCATCGGGAGTCGTAATCACGGCATCAAGAGTTGAAAAGGCAACTCCGCAAAGGACGCGAAGACGGTCATATTCAAGCTCACGCGAGGCGGTCATATCATAAAAATTGAAATCGCGCACAGGATAAAACTCACACCTCATACCGCTTTTTCTGAAAAAGTCGTTTAGGCGGTTGGCGCGTCTTTCCTCGTCAACCAAAATAAGCACGCATTTGCCGTATTTTGCCTTTATATCGGAAACGAGAGAGAAAATAAGCGCACTCTCCGCACCGTCGCAAAGACCGTTTACAAGAAGCGGAAGTCGCTTTCCCGAGTCCTTAAGCTCCTCAAGGCGCGACAAAAGGGCGGAGTATTCCTTCGCCTGTCTTATTGGATTCAAAAGTACATTAGTGTTCATAGGATTCCTTTGTAAACGCAACATCGCGCCCAAAAAGGGCGCGTAGATTTGTGTGTTTTTATAATAATACCATATATTTCATTTTTTGTCAATTAAAATTATATCACGCGATATATTTTATTATTCTAAGGCATTGACAATCAAGGCAAAAAATGATAAAATACAATAAAGAAAAATCAACCTATGGAGGTTTAAATATGAATAAACAAAGGCTTTTAGAGCTTAAAAAAATTGCGACTGATATAAGAATCGGTGCTGTTGATGCTGTATATAATGCAAAGAGCGGACATCCGGGCGGAGCGCTTAGCGCATCTGATATTATGGCTTGTCTTTACTTTTCGGAGCTTAGAATAAATCCCGAAAATCCAAGCGATCCCGAAAGAGACAGATTCGTTCTTTCAAAGGGACACTCGTGCCCTGCGCTTTATTCGGCAATGGCACATAAGGGATATTTCCCCGTTGAGGACCTTAAGGGCTTCCGTCATCTCGGAACAGCCGTACAAGGACACCCCGATATGAAGTCAATCAAGGGAATTGATATGTCGGCAGGCTCGCTCGGTCAGGGCTTTTCATGCGCTTGCGGAATGGCACTTGCGGGAAAGCTTGACAAAAAGGATTATAGAGTATATTCAATGATAGGCGACGGCGAGAGCCAAGAGGGACAGGTTTGGGAGGCAATTATGTTTGCTTCACACTATAAGCTTGACAATCTTTGCCTTATCGTTGACAATAACGGCTTGCAAATCGACGGTCGCGTTGAGGACGTTATGAACACAATGCCTTATGAATCAAAGCTTGAGGCGTTTGGCTGGAACGTTATCACAATCGACGGACACGATATTGAGCAAATTCTCAGTGCGTTTGATAGCGCAAGGACGGTTAAGGGCAAGCCTACTGCTATTGTGGCAAAAACCGTCAAGGGCAAGGGCGTTTCCTTTATGGAAAACGAGGCAGGCTGGCACGGAAAAGCGCCTAACGATGCAGAATATGAGAAAGCAATAGCAGAGCTTAACGCCTACAAGGCAAGCTTGAAGTAAGGAGATAATTATGGCAGATAAAATAGCAACAAGAGAAGCATACGGCAACGCACTTGCCGAGCTTGGCTCAGTATATGAGAATGTGGTAGTTCTTGATGCAGACCTTGCAGCAGCTACCAAGACGGGAGTTTTCAAAAAGAAATTCCCCGAGAGATTTTTTGATTGCGGTATTGCCGAGAACAATATGTTCGGTGTAGCCGCAGGACTTTCAACCACAGGCAAGATTCCTTTTGCAAGCACCTTTGCTATGTTTGCGGCAGGAAGAAGCTTTGAGCAAATCAGAAACTCAATCGGTTATCCACACCTCAACGTAAAAATCGGCGCAACTCACGCGGGAATTACCGTTGGTGAGGACGGTGCAACTCATCAGTGTAACGAGGATATCGCGCTTATGCGTACAATCCCCGGAATGGTTGTAATCAATCCGTCCGATGCAGTTGAGGCAAGATGCGCAGTTGAGGCTGCAATCAAGCACGAAGGACCTGTTTATATGCGCTTTGGACGCTTGGCTGTGTCCGTAATTAACGATAAGCCTGACTACAAGTTTGAGATCGGCAAGGGAATTACTCTCGTTGACGGAAGCGATATTACAATCGTTGCAACTGGAATTATGGTTGAACAGGCACTCTTGGCAAGCGAAATGCTCGCAAGTGAGGGAATTAGCGCAGGCGTTGTAAATATTCACACAATCAAGCCACTTGATACACAGCTTCTTATTGCCTTGGCTCAGCAAACAGGCGCAATGGTTGTAACCGAGGAGCATAGCGTAATCGGTGGACTTGGAAGCGCAGTATGCGAGGCGCTCGCAGGAGTTTGTCCTATCCCTGTTGTAAGACACGGTATAGAGGATGTTTACGGTAAATCAGCACCTGCAAAGGAGCTTCTTGAATACTATAAGCTCAATGCGCTCGGTATTGTTGAAAAGGCAAAGCAGGCTCTTGCAATGAAACACTGATCGTGTTCGAAGGGAGAATGACTATGAAAAAGATTTTAGCGTTTATAATCGTGCTTACTATGCTATGCGGTATGCTCGTTTCGTGTGATAACGCGCTTGTGATGATTCAAGAGGCGAATAAGGCTCTTGAGGAAGCACCGTATGAGATGACCGTTAAGACGAAATTCGAGTGCGACGATTACGATATTTACGGAATTTTATCTAGTATGAACCTAGAAATTCCTGTTACAGTTGACGGTGAAAACATTTCTACAAATATGAGCGTTGGTGCGATGGGCTTTTCCGTTAGTGCCAAGGTGATTGTAGTCGATATGGTTGCTTACCTTGATATATCTATGCTCGGTCGACAGCTTAAAATGAAGGCTACTCTTGATGAAGAGGCTTACAATGAGCTTATGTCGGAGAGCAATGCCGAAATGATAATAAATCCCGAGGATTTCGCCTCTCTTGACGTAGAAACCAAGGACGGCAAGAAATATATTGCCTGTGCGGAAATCAGCGACGAGGCGCTTGCCGAGCTTAACGATATGATGGAGCAGGCGCTTAAGAGCGTAAACGGCAAGGCTACCGTTAATGATATCGTTTATAGCGTTACTTTAAACGACGGCAAATACGAGTCAATGGATATGACCTGTTTTTATTCGGTTACCGTTTCGGATAAAGCCTGCGATGTAACGTTTACGCTAAGTGCAGATTTCGCATACGATAACATTGAAGAGGTTGTTGCTCCAAGCGATGCTAGCGAGTATCAAGAGGCAGACCTCGATAATTTCTTGAACTAAATTAAAGTAAGTAAAAAGGACTCCGTTTGGAGTCCTTTTTTATTTTTCATAATGAATTTTTTCGATTTTGCCGTACCCTGTGGCTGGAATATCGTCATATAGGTTGTCAAACACGATTTCTCGTATGTACTCGGAGAGGTCATCTGGCGACTCTCCGTTTATTTTTATTTTTTCAAGATATACATTTTTTGCAACCGAGGAAAAGCAAGGGTCGAAATATTCGATTTGATTTGCCCCACGCGCACTCTTCGGACCTATGCACATAAGATACGCATACGGATGCTTTTCCTTGTCGGCACGGAAGCGAATATTCTTAAGATATAGATTTTCAATATTTAGTCCAAGCTCAAAGCCGGCAAAGCTTCCCTTTATAGGGTCGTTTGTTATATATCCGTCAAGCAAATCTATCGGAGCATCAAGATTTATATCAATATCCTCAAATAAAATCCGCTCACCACTTCCAACGCTAACCCTTTCTTGTGGAATTGTTGGACTGTACGGTGGAGTTTGGCAGTAAAGCTTAAAGGTTTTTATGCCCGAGATGCGACGGAAAATCGCATCGGTAAGAGAGCAGTCAATGCTTGTGCCGTCATCGTAGGTGTAAACTCCGGGCTCAATTCTTAGCGCCTTGTAATAGCTGTTTTTCGATAACTCAAGGTCTTGACAAATTACGCTCTTGCAAGGACCGAAGTTGATTGATGAGTTTTGCCAGTCGAACATATTAAAGGCAACAAGGTCGTCGCCAACCTCGCCTCGAATATCGCTTATAAGCGCGTTTTCAACATTTCCGTTTATGTGTAGACCGTCGGCAAAGCAGCTTTCAAAGCGAATGCTTTCAATTACAATATCACGCGCATCACCTATTTGTACAGCGAAAGCGCCACAGCATCTGAATTTGAGATTTTTGAGCGTCAAGTGGTTGATATTTTCGAGAAGCATATAGGTCGAAACACCAAAAAAGGAGCGATTTTCGTCATACATTCCGTTTTGTCCGTAGCCAAGGCGACTTTTGCACCAATCCTCCCAAATTCCACCCTCAATTGTGATGTTTTCGTTTCGTGGAGCGGTAATCGGTGCGTGAGTGCCATCGGCGGTATTAGAATTGCGTAGTGCCAAAGCCTTAACACCGTCAAGAAGTCGAATTACAGCACCGTCCTCGCATATAATATGCCTGTTTGACGGGATTATAATAGGTCTTTCGATAATGTGAGGGGAGTTAGATGCAGGAATTATAATTCTTTCGTGCTCGTCAAGTGCGCTCTGAAGCGCATTCGAGAAGTTGTCGTATTTGTCAAGGCGTACCTCGTCGTGAAGTGAAGCGCAAAGACGCTCGTTGCGTTCCTTAACCTCGCTTAAGAGAGCCTCTAGATTTTTAGTTAAATTTTCCATAATTACCTCATTTATCGCCACAGGATGCGCCCTTTTTGCGTGGCATTTTGGGCTTTGTAAGGTCGTAGCTTAGGTCAACTAGCCATTCTATTGTGTGATTATCAACGCTTCCGTCGAGGGCAAGCGAAAGCCAATGCGCGCGATTCATATGATACGCAGGGAAAATTCCGTTCTCTTGCCACATAGAATCAATAATCTCCTGTGGACATTTTACGTTGACAATGTCGATTTTGTCATCACTTGAAAGCCCAAGCTTTCTTTTTGAAATTGTCATCAAAAGCGCAAACCATTTTCGATTTGATGTGTGGCGAAAAACAAGCGTAGAGTCGTATTCCTCAAACGGATTGTCGCCGATAACGCCGTATTTTTCAAGTATGTGCGCCTTGAATTCCTCTTTTGTCATATAATCAGCCCCTTTGATAAAATTATATCATAAAACAATGCGCTTTTCAATACAAAATACTTGAAAAAGGCTTATACCTTTGTTATAATAAAAATAGAATTCGAAGCACAAAGTGCTTCGCGATATAAAAAATAAAGGAGATGCTTATGGCAAACGACGGAATATCCATTGATAGAATAATATCAAGGCTTGACGAATATTTAAGCAAAAACGACCAAGAGGGCGCAAAAAGGCATCTTCATTATTGGCTTGACGAGGCGATAAATGCCAAAAACGGCAGAGTAGAGCTTCTTTTAAGAAACGAGCTTATGGGAATTTACCGCAAGAACGGCAATCGCTCCCTTGCTCTTGAAAATGCCGAGGGAGCTCTTGCAAAAATCAAGGAGCTGGGAATTGAGAGTCAGGTCGGCTCGGCAACGACTTATCTAAACGTTGCAACCGTGTATAAATCCTTTGGAATGGCAAAGGAGGCATTACCAATATTCGAAAAAGCTAAGGCAATTTATGAGTCAAGCCTTGAAAAAAACGACACAAGGCTCGCAGGGCTTTATAATAATATGGCGCTTGCCTTGGTTGACGAGGGGATTTTCGACAGGGCATATGAGCTTTATGATAAGGCGCTCAAAATTACAAACGGTACGCTTGAAACGGCAATAACGCACCTTAATATTGCAAGCGCAAAAGAGGCAGAGCTAGGACTCGAGGACGCTGATGAGCAAATACAAAAGCGACTTGAAAGCGCACGCGAGATTTTGGAAAATCACGAAAACCAAGACGGCTACTACGCCTTCGTTTGCGAAAAGTGTGCGGGCGTTTTCGGCTATTACGGACACTTTCTTTACGAGCAAGAATTAAACGAAAGGGCAAGGAAAATTTATGAAGGGAATTGAGCTATCCGAAGCGTTTTATAACGAATACGGCAGAGCGATGCTAGAGAATTTTCCGCATCTGTCGGATAAAATCGCGGTAGGTGTGTGTGGAAGTGGCTCGGAATGCTTCGGCTACGATGATGAAATTTCTCGCGACCACGATTTTGAACCGGGCTTTTGTATTTTCTTGCCTGACGAGGAAATTATTGATTCCAAAACTGAATTTCAGCTTGAGCGCGCTTATACGAAGCTCCCAAAGGAGTTTAAGGGATATAAAAGAAGTGTTTTGAAGCCTGTTGGCGGTGCGCGCCACGGAGTGGTTAGAATAAGCGACTTTTTAATGGATAAAACAGGCACTAAAAACGCGGAGCTTTCTCCTCGCGAATGGCTTACAATCCCTGAGCAAGCGCTTGCCGAGGCAACTAACGGAAAAATCTTTTTCGACGGTCTTGGCGACTTGACCAAAATAAGAGAGCGCCTTTCGTATTTGCCCGAGGGCGTAAGGCGCAAAAAGCTTGCGGGAAATCTTCTCATTATGGCACAGTCGGGACAGTATAACTACTCGCGATGCGTGCTAAGGGGCGAAACCGCATCGGCACAGCTCGCTGTTTTTGAGCTTGTAAAAAGCGCGCTTAATGTGATATTTTTGCTAAATAAGCGATACATCCCCTACTATAAATGGACCTTTAGGGCACTTCGTGAGCTTCCGTTGCTCTCGCATCTTTATACGAAGCTCGAATATCTTTTGACAAGCTCGAATGAAGGAAACGAGGCAACGAAGAAGCAAGCGTTAATCGAGGAAATTTGCTCAGAGATAATAGAGGAGCTTAAGGCACAGGAGCTAACCTGTATTGACACGCTTGACCTCGAGCCTCACGCATACTCTGTAAACGATAAAATCACCGACCCAACGCTTCGCAATCTTCACATTCTTTGTGCAATTTAGGAGTAGATATGAAAACGATACTTATAACAGGCGCATACGGTGGAATGGGCTATGCAACGGCAAGGCTCTTGCGCGACAGGGGATACACTGTTTTCGCCCTTGATTTAAAAGTAAGGGATGCCGAGGAAAACATAATTCCAATCGAGGCGGACATCACAAGCGAAAAGAGCATCAAGGACGCGCTTGATACGGTAAGGGCGCACACGGACTCCCTTGATGCAATCGTGCATTTCGCAGGCGTATATATGCTTGACTCTCTTGTAGAAATGGACACGGGTGCGTTCGATAAGATTTTTGATGTCAACGTTCGTGGAGTGTTTTTAATCAATAAGCTTTTTATGCCACTTTTGAAAAACGGCTCGAGAATTCTTATCACCACAAGTGAGCTAGCCCCACTTGACCCACTTCCGTTTACTGGAATATATGCCGTTACCAAGGGCGCGCTTGATAAATATGCCTACTCGCTTAAAATGGAGCTTCAGCTTCTCGGAATAAACGTGAGCGTGCTTCGCGCAGGCGCAGTCGATACCGGAATGCTCGGCGCATCGACCAATGCTCTTGATAAGTTTTGCCAAAAAACAGGGCTTTACTTATGTAACGCAGAGCGCTTTAAGAGTATAGTCGAAAAGGTCGAGGCAAGGTGCGTTCCACCTGAAAAAATCGCAAAAAAGAGTGCCAAGATTTTGTCAAGGCGCTCTACCAAATTCGCATACACCATCAATCGAAATCCACTTTTGCTCCTTCTTAACGCGCTTCCAAAGCGCCTTCAGCTGTGGGCAATAAAAATGGTTTTAAAGAATAAAAAGGAAAAGTAAGAATTATGAGTAAGTATAAATATCAGCTACATTTACATACATATCCATGCTCCAAGTGTGGGGCTATGACTCCCGAGGAGCTTTGTAGAGCCCTTTTCGAAAACGGCTATCAGGGCGCAGTTATAACAAACCATTTCTATCACGGAAATTCGGGAATTGACAGGAGCGAGCGCACCTCGTGGAACGAATTTGTTAAGGCATATGAAAACGATTATCTTGAATGCGTTGAGCAGGCAAAAAAGTACGACCTCGATATAATCTTTTCAGTCGAGGAGGGACTTGGCGACGGAGTGGAGATTTTGTGCTACGGTGTAACTCCAAAAATTCTTTACGATAACCCCGCTTTAAGAAATTGCTCACCCGAGGAGTGTCTTAAAATAATGCGTGAAAACGGTGTCGTTTTAATTCAGCCTCATCCGTTCAGAGAGGCATCGTATATTTCAAGACCGGGACCCTTGCCTCCCACGCTAATCGACGGCATAGAGGTTTATAACTCAGGCAACGCAAGTGAGGAAATGAACAAAAAGGCGATGGCTCTTGCCGAGGCAAATCCGCATCTTATCAGAACCTCGAGTGCCGATGCGCACTCGTCGGACCGTGTTGGCTACGGTGGAATTATGGTTAAAGAGAGAATTAAATCAACCGAGGACCTGGTGAGAATTCTCAAAAGTGGCGACTACGGAATGATTTTCCCACCAAAGGAGAGATAAAATGAGAAAAATAATCGATAGCCATCTTCATATAATCAATTGGCGCGAGGGCGATTTTATTTCCTGCTTTGACAGCTACGTTAAGAAAAACGAGCTTAGCGCTATAAATATTTGCTCCGTTCCGTTTGAGCGCTCGAACGTAAGCAACAACATTATGCTCGGTCTTTACAAGCTTGCGTGTCCTAACACATACGTTCACGCGGGAATAGAGCTTCTTGAAATTCCAATAGACAATATGCCGTCCGATATGGACGCGGTAACGCAGTATAGAGAGCTAATGGAAATAGGCTTTGACGGAATAAAAATGCTAGAGGGCAAGCCAAACGAGCACAAAAGAGTAGGCGGAAACCTAAATCATCCGTCGCTTAATGCCCTTTACGCCGAAATGGAGAGGGACGGCACGCACCTTCTTATGCACGTAAACGACCCCGACGAGTTTTGGGACCTTGATAGAGCGCCACAGTGGGCAATTGACAAGGGCTGGACGTATACCGACGGCACGTTTGCCTCATACGAGGAAATTCAAAGACAAACAATAAAAATTCTCGAGGATTATCCAAGGCTTTCACTTACCCTGGCGCACTTCTTCTTTTGTAGCAAGACTCCCGAGCTTTTGGAAAAGCTCTTTGCCCTTTATCCAAATCTTTGCGTGGATTTGACCCCAGGTGGCGAGATGTATGTGGAATTCGAAAGAAATTACGGCTACTACAAGGACTTTTTTGAAAAATATCATCAAAGACTTATCTTCGGCACTGACCGTAGCCGTGGCTGTGATGAGAAATTTGCCGATTGGCTTTACAATATGGTTACAACCTTCGTTGGCACGGACAAGAGCGTAACAAGCTTCGAGGGTAAGGAACTAAAGGGACTCGGTCTTTCAAGTGAAAAGAGCGACAATATCCTCTTTGCTAACTTTGAAAAACGCGTTGGAGTGTCGCCAAAGCCGATGAACAAGGAAAAATTTAAGGCGTATATTGAAAAATATTACTTTGCAATAAGCGACGGGGAAAAGAAAAAACTCGCTCCGTTAATTGAGAAGTATTTGTAAGAGGATAAATATGGAAAAGAAGAAAATAAAGCTTGGCGTCGTAGGGCTTAAAAGAGGCGCATACGTTGCTTGGACGCTTATAGGAGACGACAATGTTGTCATTCGTGCGATTGCCGATAGCAATCCCGAGGTCTTGAAGGCGTGCAAGGAGGATTATATTAAAAACGGAGTTACCGACCTTCTTTGCTTTGATAGCATTGAGGAGCTTTTAAAAAGCGATATTGACGCAGTATATATCGCAACCGATAAGCCACTTCACACAAAGCATACGGTAATGGCACTTGAGGCAGGTAAGCACGTGCTTAGCGAAATTCCGTCAATTGAAACGCTTGAGGAGGCAAAAATCCTTCGTGATGCAGTGAAATCCCACCCTGAGCTAAAATATATGGCAGGCGAAAATTGCTTTTATTGGCACTTTATTCAGGAGTGGAAGAAAATGTACGAGGGTGGCAGATTTGGCGACATCTTGTATGCCGAATCCGAATATCTTCACGCACCTCACCCCGACGAAATCAAGCCCTATGAGCCCGAAAATCATTGGCGCAGATATAGCTCGGCAATCTCGTATCTTACACACAATCTAGGACCGCTTCTTTACATTTTGGACGACTACTGTGTGAGTGTTTCCTGTATGGTTCCCGATTCGGCAAAGTATAATCCGTACAGAGAACCGGGCGAAAACGGAATCGCAATCTTCCGTACAGCCAAGGGCGCGGTAATCCGTATATTTATCGGATTTGGTATGTACGTTGGCTACGACCACAACTTTGCCCTTTACGGCACGAAGGGAAGCATCCTGACCGATAAAACAAAGCCTCTTGAAGAGGCACACTCGTTTGCGAAGCTTTACGATACTCCCGACACCTTTGAAAAATTTGTCGAAATTCCCGTTAAGCTTTCCGAAACCGATGACGTTTACGGACACGGTGGAGTTGACGCAAAGATGATTCGCGACTTTATAAATTGCACAATTAACGACACAGAGCCCCTTATCGATGTCGATATGGGCATAAGAATTTCACTCCCCGGCATTATCGCAACCGAATCGGCAAGGCGTGGCGGAGAGCTACTTGAAATCCCAAAGGAGATACTATGAGTCAAGAATTCCCAAAGGTTAAGCATAAAACAATCGACTCTCACCTACATATATACACTTGGCAAAACGATGAGGGAGAATACTTTTTTCATTGCTTTGAGGACTATAAAAAGGAAATGGGCTTGTCCGCTATAAACGTTTGCGCACTCCCCTCGGGCTATGGAAGCGACGTTACAAGTAATCTTATGTGTGCGGTGTATAAGCTAATAAACAAGGACACCTTCGCCCACGCAGGACTTCTTTACGATAAATACCCAATGGGCGACACGTTACCCGACGAAATGAATTTTATAACTCAGCTTGACGAGCTCGAGGCAATCGGTTTTGATGGAATTAAAATGATAGAGGGCAAGCCGACAATGCATAGGACAATCGGCAAGAATTTGCTGAACTTAGAGCACGATAAATTCTTTGCCGAGGCTGAAAAAAGAGGTACGCATATCGTTCTCCACGCAAACGACCCAAAGGAGTTTTGGACAACCGAGGGGCTCGATTACTACGGAGATGACACTTACGCAAGCCACGAGGAGCTTTACCGTCAGGTGTACGCAATTTTGGAAAAGCATCCAAATTTGTGCGCAACCTTTGCTCACTTCTTTTTCAAGGGCGACAAGCCTCAGGATTTGATAGATTTGTTTGAAAAGTACCCCAACGTGTGCGTGGATTTGACTCCCGGTTGGGAAATGTATATTTCGTTTTACGATAATAAGGAATATTTTAAGGACTTCTTTACAAGGTATTCCAAAAGGATTGTTTTAGGTACAGACGCCGACTTTCCAAGCAAAACCGAGAGCAGTATGTGGCGCGTGGATAGAGTTTATAGATTTTTGTCAAGCCCCGATATCGTAAAGGGCGTTGCCGATAGATACGAGTCGGGAATGTGTCTCCCCGATGAGGCAATAGAGGATATTACCTATAAAAACTTTGAGCGTCGCGTCGGCACCTCGCCAAAGCCAATCAATAAGGACGCCCTCAAGGCCTATTACGCAAAATATAAGCACCTCATGACCGAAAAGGACATCGCCTTCACCGACGAGGTCTTCGCAAAATTCGTTGACTAATCAAAAAAGAACTCCAAACGGAGTTCTTTTTTGTTGTTTTTTAAAAAATTATTGCAAAATTTGTAGCCAAAAAGGATAGTTCAAGGTGATTGACAAAACGAGCAGAACATGATATAATGAAACCACAAGAAGGCGGTATGAATATTTAAACGGCTGGACATAAAATGAGAATATTTGATTTTAACTATGCAAGTGGTTAATTTCAAATGGTAGCGATTTATGTAATGCATTTTAACTATTTGTGCCCGATGAAAGCGCACGGGATACGTGGGCTTTGTCGGGCTATACTTATACCTTCTTGTAGAAATTACTATAAGGAGGTTGTTTTTATTATGAACAACGAAACATTGGAATTTATCCAAGAACAAATAGGGTATAAATTTAAAAACGAAGATTTGCTGGTGCAAGCTTTTACAAGACGTTCGTATGCGAATGAAAACGGTGGTGAAGATAACGAAGTATTAGAGTTTATCGGTGATACCGCGCTTGATTTTATTGTCGTCAAAATACTTACAGAAAGATATGGGTATTTTGCGAGTGAATGCGATGATTATGATCCCGAAGAAGAATGCAACGAATTTATTTCCGAACGAGACGAGGGGCAGCTCACAGAATTAAAAAAGAATTTAGTAAAAAGAGAAACTCTTGCGTCAAGAATTGATGAATTCGGATTTGCGGAGTACTTGATCATGGGAAAGGGCGATGAAGACAATAACGCAAATCAAGAAGCTTCAGTAAAAGAAGATTTGTTTGAGGCTATCATTGGTGCTGTTACTCTCGACAGTTCTTGGGATAATGAAAAGATGCAAGAAGTCGTCGACATTATGCTTAACCCAGATGAGTATTTGGATGCTCAAGATAATGATGATGAAAAAGAAGAAAATTATGTAAGCTTAATTCAAGAATGGGTTTCTAAAAAGTATAAATGTGTGCCACGGTATATATTCATTGAAGAAAACGACATTTGGCGTGCGCGAGGTGAGTATGATACGATTGATGATTATAATTATCACGGGTACGATGAAAAACATGCGTGTGTTTTGAAACTTGGTAGCTTTGATAAAAAATTTCTGTCTTTGGGGCACAGCAAAAAAAGGGCAAGACTAAACGCTTGCGTTCTGGCGTATAAGTATTTAAGGGAACACAATCTTTTTTATCTGCCTATCGATGAAATCGGAGAGCCTGATGTTTCAAAAGCAATCAATCAATTGCAAGAACTTCATCAAAAAAAATATATAGGTGAGCCATGGTATGACTTTTCGGAAGCATATGATGATAACGGTAATCCAATTTGGCATTGTGAATGTCATGTAAGCGGAAGAGATACTTATTGGTGGAGAGATTGCTCATCAAAAAAACAAGGTAAAAAACTTGTTGCCTATGATATGCTTTGCGATATCCTCGGCTGGGAGGAAGATGATGAGGCTTAAAGAATTACGTGCAGAAAAGGGAGCAACACAAAAGGAAGTTGCTGAGTTTATTTGTTGTTCTCCGCTGGTATATTCGCGTTATGAAAGAGAAGAGCGTGAACCGGATATAGATTCGCTTTGCAGACTCGCAGATTATTTCGGAGTAACCATTGACTATTTGGTTGGACGAGAAAAAACAATTAAACAATAATAAAAAAATCCGATTAGGAGTCGCAAGAAACCTAATCGGATTTTTATATTAGCATCTCAATTTAGCGAAAAAAGGAGATTCTTGTGAATCTCCTTTTTGGTCTGAGTGGAACCTTGCGTAAGCTCGGCGTGTCCGCCCTCCGAGTAGCAAACAAGACTTCTCGCTCGGCAGAGCGAGGTCGCAGGCGACAGAACTTGCGCTACCCGGTCAAGTCGCATAGTCAAAAACGACAAATAATCGCAGATTTTTGCCATTTTCTCCTTGCTTTGTTGACTTCGCGGCGTAAAAACCGTCGTTTAGAAGGTTTTTAGTTGCTCACCCTACCACCCCAAGACCGATTTTTATATTTTTCTAGTGCTAAATAGTGCTTATTGGTGCTATTCTGTCAACCAAAGTGTATATTTTCGTGCTCTCGTGTACTACTGTTTCCATGTAGTCCACTTCTCGAAGTGGTCAAGCATGTGGTCAAAAAACAAGTCCTGCGTATCCGTTTATTGTGATACACAGGGCTTCGTTTTTCGTTTACCGTACCCCAAAATTGGGGGCGCAAAAACCGACGAAAAAGGTCGACGAAAAAATGAAGATAATTTAATAGAATCTATTGACAGTAACGCTAATAACTGATATAATATCGTTAGTAACCGTTAGTAACGAAGTTGGAGGCAAAATATGTTGGAAGATAAGAATATCGAGTTTAAAAGGGAATATGTTGAGGATATAAAAAACACGCTTGTTGCTTTTGCAAATACTGATGGTGGTAATCTTTATATCGGAATTGACGATGACGGCAATGCTGTTGAAATCAATAATTTTGACGGTGTTATATTACAGATACCACACGTGATCCGAGATGCGATCAAGCCGGATCTTGCAATGTTTTGCGATATTACTGTGGAAACCGTTCAAAACAAAAAGGTTGTCAAAATCACCGTCAATCGCGGTACTGCCCGTCCTTATTATTTGGCGGCTAAAGGTATTCGTCCGGAAGGTGTATATGTGAGACAGGGGGCATCATCCGTTCCTGCTTCCGAGAGTGCAATTCTTTCTATGATACGAGAAACAGCTGGGGATAGCTATGAGGAGGCGCGCTCGCTTATTCAGGAATTAACCTTCAATGAAGCAAATATTGTTTTTGAAAATAAGCAAATTCCTTTCGGAGACGCACAGAAGAGAAGCCTTGGCTTGATTGGCGAGGACGGAACGTATACCAATCTTGCGTTGTTGCTTTCCGATCAGTGTACTCATACTGTAAAAATTGCAGTTTTTGAAGGCGAGCAAAAGACGGTATTTAAGGATAGACGAGAATTTAGCGGTTCGCTGTTAAAGCAGCTTAACGATGCGTATCAGTTTATAGATCAGTTTAATCATACACACTCACATACGGAAGGTCTTTACCGTGTTGATAAAAGAGCATATCCTGCGGAAGCAATCAGAGAGGCACTTTTGAACGCTATTGTTCACAGAGAATATAGCTTTTCAGCGAGCACACTAATCAGTATTTTTGATAACCGAATAGAGTTCGTATCCATAGGTGGACTTGCACACGGTATTTCACAAAGTGATATATTGCTCGGCATCTCAATTGCTCGAAATAAAAAGCTCGCAGATGTGTTCTATCGTTTGCATTTGATTGAGGCTTACGGCACAGGCATGCCCAAAATCATGGAGTCTTATAAAGAATACGGAATTGTGCCACATATAGAAATATCGGCCAATGCATTTAAAATTGCGTTACCTAATAATACAAATGCGACTGTTAAAGAAACAAAGGTTGAGTTGACCGAAAACGAGCAAGGCGTGCTTTCTGTACTGAAAGAAGGAATTAAGTCGCGTCCTGAAATTCAAAAGGCGCTTGGCTTTTCGCAAACGACTACGATAGTAACAATATCAGCTTTAATTGATAAAGGCTTGATTATAAAGGTCGGAAATGGGAACAAGACGAAATATAAATTGATATAAAAAGAGGCTGTAAAATGTATGAGAAGCTATATCGTGAGCTTTTGCTACGTTACAACGCATTAGAGGGTGAAAATAAGCGGCTCTCGGAGGAAAATGCGCGGTTGCGACTGCAATTTGGCTTTGCGAATGCATTCAATGAAAATACTGAGATACTAGCAATCGCCCCCACTTCTGTCAACAAATACAGCTCTTCAAAGGAAAAGATCGAGTTATTCCGTTCGTTGTTTTGTGGCAGGGAAGATGCGTTTGCGAGACGGTGGCAAAGCACGACGATCGGAAAAAGCGGATATCAGCCCGTGTGTGAAAATGAATGGGCGGAAGGTTTGTGCGATAAAAGAAAATATAAGTGCGCAAACTGTCCCAATCGAGTGTTAAAATCCTTAACTGATGAAGATATTTACAAGCATCTTGAGGGAAAGGATGCTCTTGCTCGGGATGTGATAGGAATTTATCCTATGCTGCAGGATGAAACTTGCCATTTCCTGTGTGCCGACTTTGATGATGACTTGTTTGAAATGGATGTTTCCGCTTTCAGAGAGGTTTGTAAGGAATTAGGGATACCCGTGTACGTGGAACGATCTCGCTCCGGAAATGGCGCCCATTCATGGATATTCTTCGAGTCGCCTATTGCTGCCGCTACCGCACGCAAATTAGGAAGTGGTATTTTGACCCAAGCGATGGAGAAGCGCGGAGAGTTGTCATTCAAGTCGTATGACAGATTGTTTCCAAACCAAGATACAATGCCTAACGGTGGTTTTGGAAATCTTGTTGCTTTGCCTTTACAAGGACTGGCAAGAAAAAGTGGAAACAGTGTTTTTGTTGATGAGTATTTTCAACCATATGAAGATCAATGGGCGTATCTTTCTGCTGTAAAAAGATTGAGTGCAGATGCGGTTGAAGCTTTGGTTATGTCTTTCGGTAAGGATGGTGAGCTTGGTAAACTCATTAGCGAATCCGAAAGTAAGCCGTGGGAAACTAAAAAGAAGATCAAAATTACACGAAGTGATTTTCCTATGATGCTGAATGTTGTTCGTGCAAATATGCTTTATATTCCTACGGTAGATTTATCCGCGAATGCGAAGAATCAGATCAAACGTCTTGCGGCATTTAAAAATCCCGATTTTTACCGTGCTCAGGCAATGAGATTACCAATATACGATAAGCCGCGGATCATATGCACAGCGGACATCGCAGAAGATTATATTGCCATTCCGCGCGGTTGCGAGGAAGCACTTTGCAATCTGCTCGATGAAGCAGACGTATCATATGCAATCGAAGATAAAACCAATTCAGGAGAGATTATACCCGTTACTTTTAACGGTGAGTTGCGTGAAGAACAGCGGCCTGCGGCAGACGCACTATTGGAACAAGATACGGGTGTTCTATCTGCAACAACGGCGTTCGGTAAGACTGTCATTGCCTCGTATATGATCGGGAAAAGAAAAACAAACACCTTGATTCTCGTACATACACAAGCTTTGATGACACAATGGAAAAAGTCTCTCGAAAGCTTTCTGAAGTTTGACATAATACCGCCCGAGGAAAAGAAGGGCAAAGGTCGCAGGAAGGTGTGGTCTCCCATTGGCATTCTCGGCGCAGGGAAGGATACTTTACACAGCGTTGTCGATATTGCTGTTATGCAGTCACTTATTAACGGTGATGAGGTAAAAGAGCTTGTTCGTAATTACGGAATGATTATTGTTGACGAGTGCCATCACGTTTCTGCGGTCAATTTTGAGATGATACTCAAGCACGTCAATGCAAAATATGTTTATGGACTAACCGCTACACCCACAAGGCAAGATGGACATCATCCTATCATATTTATGCAATGCGGTGCGATCCGATACCGCGTAGATGCTAAGGAGCAAGCTGAGAAGCGAAGCTTTGAGCATTATCTCGTGCCGAGGTTTACCAATACGCGCTGCCCAGGCGAGGGTAAGCCGAGCATCACGGATATTTACAAGAAATTATCTGAAAATGAGCTCCGAAACAATATGATTGTTTTCGATGTTGTTGAAGCATCGAAAAACGGAAGAAATCCTATTGTGCTGACCGAACGCCGAGAGCATGTTGCGTTGCTTGCGGAACGGCTTTCCTGTTATTGCAAAAACATTATTCAACTCGTGGGAACCGCTTCCGCAAAGGAGCGCAGAGAAACGATGGAAAGGCTTGAAGCTATCCCCAGTGATGAATCGGTTGTCATAGTTGCAACGGGTAAATACGTAGGAGAAGGCTTCGACTATCCTCGGTTGGATACGTTATTCCTTGCGTTGCCGATTGCGTGGAAGGGTAAAGTCGCACAGTATGTCGGCAGACTCCACAGAAATTATGAAGGCAAAACCGAGGTGCAGGTCTATGATTATGTGGATATCCATATTCCTGTACTTGAAAGAATGTATCAAAAGCGTGTGAAAAGTTATTCTGCTATTGGATATAAAACAAAGCTTTTGTCAAATGCCAATGCATCTCCTGACTTGATCTATGACGGAAAATCTTTTTATCACGGATTTTGTAATGATTTGCAAAATGCTAAAAGCGAAGTTCTGATTGTGAGTCCGTTTATGAGAAAAAGCAGAATCACAAGTCTTATGAAAATCCTTAAGTCGGATC
>JAZOVU010000041.1:0-84766 GCA_045658885.1 Candidatus Pelethomonas sp.
GGCATTGCGCTCTTCCACAAACGCATCAAAATCGATTACAATATCCTGCGTGCTGTCAACGATATCATCTTCTGCCAGGAACGGGTCCTGGGTGCAGGCAGGTAATGCAAATAGTACAATAGCAAGCAGTAAAGTAAACAGCTTTTTCATATTGCCTCCTATATGGCCTGTTTTCTTGATTATAGCATAGAAAAAAGAAAATGACAGGGCCAATTTGCCCTGACATTTCAAATTCTCTACAGTTTTCATCATTCTTCAACGTTTTTTACACATGCGCAGCGGCGCTACATTTTTGCGCTAAACTGCAGCATATAGGATGGAATTCCTTTCAAAATTGCTTTGTGTATTTCTTCTATTTCTTTGGAAATCTGCGCTTCGCTGGCATACCACCCCAGAAAGGTCGTCGGTTCTCCCCAGAAATTCGAGCCGCCCCGATCAACACCGAACAATATATACTGCGGAGAATTTTTCCCGCCACGTATTTTGCCGGATGCAGCTACCTTATTGCAGGTTGCAATCACATTCTCATGAGGAGAAGTAATCACAATCAAGCCTGACCTGTTTTCGTTTTTTACGACTGCGTCACGGTTCACTTCAACAGACATGAGCGCATCCAACGAAATATTTAATTTAGAAGAAAGCAACAGCAATTTTTCCACTTCCGGATATCCCTGCCCCTGCTCCCATTTGGAAACAGCCTGCCGGCTTACATCCAGCAGTTCTGCCAGCTCCTCCTGCGACAGATGGTGTTCTTTTCTTATTTGTTTTAGATTTTCTGAAAAACTCATATGAGCACCTCCTTTGGTGCTTTTACTTTAAGATAAAAATTAGTAAAATACTACCAACCTGTTTTTGCGTTTTCGCAACTTGAGGTTGCAATTTTATATTATCAAAGATAACCGCAAAAAAACAGGGGCAAAACACCCCTGTCATACTTTTTATTCTGTTTTGGTTTCCTCATGTTGGAGGGCGGTCTGTTGACTGTCCATAAGGGAATCGGTTAAAATTTGTCGTTTCTGGTCGCGTGTAACACCGATATAGCTACTCATACTCTCCACGCTCTGCATCAACGCGGTACTTGCGCCGACAGGAAATGTTGTTTTTCGTTCCTGCATCCGTCCTCACCCCGCCGCCTGCAACATATTTTCAATCAAAATCCCATATCCTTTTGTAGGGTCATTGACTAACACATGGGTCACTGCGCCCACAAGTTTCCCATTTTGAATGATGGGCGAACCACTCATCCCCTGCACGATACCGCCAGTTTTCGCGATTAACGCTTCATCTGTGACACGCAGGAGCAAATTTTGTGCCCCTGTGGGGTCGAGTATTTTGACAATTTCAATGTCATATTCTTCCACTTGGTCGCCACTGACATTGGCATAAATCACCGCTTTTCCCTCGCGCACTTCGTCACGCGTGGCGACTGGAATTGCTGGTTTATTGGTCATGTCACAGTTCTCAATACAGCCAAATACGCCCTGTTCGGTGTTCGCAGTTACGGTGCCCATGTCGTGTGTCAAGTCAAACTCTCCGCGCAACTGCCCAGGTGCGCCGACACTGCCTATCTTGACCGCCTTGACTTTGGATGCCATCACGGAACCATTCAACAGAGGCAGTAACAGCCCCGTGTCGCCATCGGTCACGCCGTGCCCCAGCGCACCGAATTGTCCTGTCTGTGGGTCATAAAAGGTCACTGTTCCGATACCCGCCATGCTGTCACGAATCCACGCACCCAGCCGATAAGTGCCATCGTCATCAGCAACGGGTGTTGCAGAAAGCGTCAATTCTGCGCCGTCGCGGTTGACCCCCAGCTCGACCACACCACCACACTGCAACAGCCGAGCGAACTGTTCACTACTTTCGACCTGTGTGCCGTTCGCCTCCTCGATTACATCGCCTACTTGTAGGCCACAGTCTGCGCCTGGTGCGCGTAATCCGTGTGTAGTTTCCACCTGTGCCAGACCGATGACCACCACACCATCTGCAAACAGTTTAATACCGATGGTGTGCCCTACGGGTACCAGTCGTTCTGGTGTTTTTTGCACCGCCGCCGCAGGGGTCCCCCATAGTCCTTGCACTGCCAACAGCGCACTGAAAAAAAGTGCCGTAATTGCTCTGCTCTTTCCACTCCTTTTCATCCATCACATCACTCCCCTCCGAAAAAATTTTTTCTGTCGAATTTTCACCGACACGATTACTTTGCTCTTTTTTCGGCTCCTTAACCGCCGTATATTTTTCTAAATTGCAGAAAAAAAGACACCGCAGACCAAAGTCTGCGGCATCTGTCAAATTGCGGTAAATATGGAATTTTACTTAGCCACCATTGAACAGCTTGAGGATATCGTCAAAGTAGGCTTTTTCCTCGTTTTGCTGTGCCTGCTGACCACGCAGGAGCGTATCAAACTGCTCTTTTGCAGTCATATTCGGGTCGATTGTGTAAGCCGAGGGTGCAGGTGCAGGGGGAACAGGATGGACAGTCTGTGTTGCCGCCTGCTGTGCGTGTGCCTGCTCCATGCGTCTAGCCTGTGCAGCGGCGTTGGCGGCCTCTACAGCTTTCATCTTCGCTTCCTCGTCAAAGCCCGTTGCAATGACAATCACACGAATCTCGTCTTCCATGCTCTCGTCAAAAGTTGCGCCGAAAATGGTACTGGCATCGGGATGCACTGCCTCCTGCACCAGAGAAGCGGCCTGCTCAACATCCTCAAAACTGATGTCGGGAGAACCGGTCACATTGATGAGGATACCACGCGCACCGTGGATAGAAGTTTCCAGCAGAGGGCTGGAGATTGCCATACGGGCGGCTTCCTCCGCCTTGCCCTTTCCAGAGGCACGACCTACACCCATGTGTGCCAGACCAGCACCCTTCATAATGGTGGTAACATCCGCGAAGTCCAAGTTGATAAAGCCAGTTTCACGAATCAGGTCGGAGATAGACTGCACAGCCTGACGCAACACATCATCTGCAATTTCAAAAGCGTTGGCAAAGGTAATCTTCTGGTCGGTTGCGTGCTTCAGGCGGTCGTTGGGGATGATAACGAGGGAGTCAACCTTGTCGCGCAGTTCCTTGATACCAGCCTCTGCCTGACGCATACGGCGCGCACCCTCGAAAGCAAAGGGCTTTGTCACGACACCAACGGTCAGAATCCCCTGTTCACGGGCAGACTCCGCCACAATAGGTGCCGCACCAGTGCCAGTACCACCGCCCATACCAGCGGTGATGAATACCATATCGGTATCTTCCAGTGCCTTGGTGATTTGGCTCCGGCTCTCCTCCGCACTCTTGCGGCCCACTTCGGGGTTAGAACCTGCACCCTGACCGTGCGTCAGCTTTTCACCAATCTGAATTTTGTACGATGCACTGGACTTATTCAACGCTTGCTTGTCCGTATTGATTGCAATGAAATCCACACCGTCCACACCAGCGCGCACCATGCGATTGACTACATTATTTCCGCCGCCACCGACACCGATGACTTTGATTTTAACTACATTATCAGGCGCAGTTACCAATTCAAAAGGCATAACAATCCTCCTCGCGCAGGTTTTACCCGGCGTATTTTTAGGGGAGCCAGCAACACTCCCACTGACAAATTCATAAGTTACAGTTCATTATATTGGTTTTCTCTGATTTGGTCAATAGTTCTTTTGCGATTTTTTCAAAAAAATTATGCGGGGGGAACCTCCTGTCTGTGATACGGAATCAGGCGCACTTCGTTCTCGTCGTCCATCGTCATGCGAATAATACCCGTTTCGTTTGGTTCCAGTTCTTTGACCACTGCATCCAGACAGTCAAGTTTGTACGCAAAATCCGCAGTATAGTACAATTCAACATCAAATCGCCGTGCATATTTCAGCACCAAAATTTGAGGGTCGCTCGCATCAATGCTCTGTGTTTTGTCCAACATTCCACGCTTCCCCAATGCAGTGACCAGTTCTTTCAGTCGTTCTGTCGACATGCTCCCCTCCTCCGACAGCGTGAGGGGTGCGCCAATCGCACCATCCTGCGCCGTCAGACCGTGCAACACGACATAGTACTCCGCTTCCTCGGCATCGGTCTTATCGACAATCTTACCCGTTTCACTCACCAACCACCACACACCATCCCCTTCCACAGCAAGCGTGGCGCGTGTTTCCGTGACCTCCACGGTCAGTCCGTCAGGAAACGCGCGGTTAATACGCACATCGGTAATATAGGGCAGTTCCGTGTAGAGACGCTGTGCAATTGCATACTTATCGAGCAGAATCAGATTATCACCCTGCACCACACCGCACACATCAATAATTTCCTCCGTGCTGTAGCGGTCATTTCCACTTACAGAAATCTGTTGTACCGTGAAAAAGAGAGTGAGTGCGGCCACGATAACCACTGCCGTCAAAAAGATTGACAGCACCCGTAACAACGGAACAAGTCGCCCTCTCGCCCGTCGACGGCTGTTTCTTTTTTTTGCCATTTCAGTACTCACTCCCCTTTTTCTCTCTATTGTTCGTCTGCGCCCCATTGAATATGCGCGCCAAGTTGTTGCAGGTCCCTGACAGGGTCCTCATACCCACGCAAAATATGCTGGGTTTCTCCAATGACGCTCTCCCCCTGTGCAGAGAGAGCCGCCACCAACAGGGCGGCACCACCGCGCAAATCCGTCGCGCGCAGAGGTGCGCCGTGCAACTGTGCCACCCCTGTAACTACAGCCACGCGGTCTGCTACGCTAATCTCCGCCCCCATGCGCCGTAGTTCATCCACATGGCGGTAGCGGTTTTCAAATATGTTCTCTACAAATACACTCGCTCCGCGACTTTTGAGCAGAGCCGCCATCAAAATAGCCTGTGCATCTGTCGGAAAACCGGGATACGGTGCGGTGCGGACAGTCCCAATCGCATGTAATCGTCCGTTGCTCCGCAAAATCACGCGGTTTTCCTCGCTGACAATATGGCATCCTGCCTCATGCAGTGCCGATGTAATCGTTGAAAAATGGCGTGGGTCGACACGCACCAGTTCAATTTCTCCGCCGACTGCCGCCACACACGAAAGATAAGTCGCCGCCACAATGCGGTCTGGCATCACCGTAAACGAGGCATCATGGGTCGGTTGTCGTCCCAACACACGGATGGTCGAACTCCCTGCCCCACGCACTTCACAGCCAATGGCATTGAGATACGCCTGTAAATCCACAATCTCGGGCTCGCGCGCAGCATTCAGAATCAGCGTCTCTCCCTGTGCGCCACAGGCGGCCAGTATCGCATTCTCTGTCGCACCCACACTGGAAATCGCCAGTGTTATCTCTTGCCCTGTCAGTTCTTCCGCTGCACAGTCTAACACACCACCGTACTCCACAATCTGCGCGCCCAATGTCCGCAGGGCTGACAGATGTAAGTCAATAGGACGCGGACCCAATTCACATCCTCCCGGGTAAGACAGCTCTGCACGCCCCATGCGAGCCAGAATGGCCCCCAGAAAAATCATCGACGAGCGCATTTCACGCATCAACTTCTCAGGGATATCCCAGCGCGTCGGCGCAGTCGCATCCACGACCAGAGTCTCCCCCTCCCATCCAGCGGTACACCCCAGATGGCGCAGGATTTGAATACTCGCCTCTACATCGCGCAGATGTGGACAACCGTACAACACACTCCGCCCAGCGTGGAGCAGTGTCGCCGCGAGAACAGGTAGCACACTATTTTTCGCCCCCTGTATCGCCAGCGTTCCCTCCAACCGCCGTTGGCCTTCGATTTTAATTTCCCTCGTTTCTTTCATAGCTACCCCTCCGCAGATGGTTTATTTTCTAACCCATCTTATGCATTTGGGGCAACAGTGCTACTTCACACGCTTTTTACGCAGTGCCATCACTGCACTGTAAATCTGTTCGGACGCATCAATCGTACCCAACGAGGACATCGCTATTCCCATCGCCTCGCGCCGTGCGGTATCGTCTAAAATCGCACAGGCGGTATCATACAGCAATTTACCACTACAGTCCTGTTCTTTTATCATCACTGCACCACCAGCATCCGCCAGTACACGCGCATTATGTTCCTGATGATTGTTTGCCACATTGGGCGAGGGAACAATAATCGCTGGGACACCCAGTGCTGTCAACTCACTACTACTACTTGCGCCTGCGCGACAAATCACCAAATCTGCCGCACGCATCAGTGTCCCCATATCGTTGATATACTCGCGCACCTCCAACTCAGGAGTATGCGCGAGCTGTATTCCTGCCGTGTTGAGGTATTCCTGCATCGCCCGACACCCCACGACACCCGCACCGTGGACATGATGGAATTTCCGTTCTTTCGCTTCCAGCGCA
The DNA here is from genome assembly GCA_045658885.1 of Candidatus Pelethomonas sp. Classification (GTDB taxonomy): domain Bacteria; phylum Bacillota; class Clostridia; order Oscillospirales; family Oscillospiraceae; genus Pelethomonas. The sequence goes on from JAZOVU010000041.1 coordinate 6,306, forward strand.
AGGAAATCCACCATCTGTCGATTCATAGAGGATGCACCCAGACTGCCCCAAAACGACACAATCAAGGGGCGACCATCATCCATGCCGAGCTTTTTCTTCGCCTCACTGCGGCTCAATGTGAAGAAATCACCGCGCACAGGGGTTCCTGTCACCAATACTTTTTCTGGCTGTCGGTAATTCTTACGACACTCCTCAAAGCCCACCATAATCAAATCTGCGTGCTTTTCGAGCAGTCTGGTGGTCAGACCGGGAATCGCATTAGACTCATGGATAGCGGTGGGAATCCCCTGTTTGGCGGCGGCACGAATCATCGGATAACTGGCATATCCGCCCGTTCCCACTACCAAATCTGCTGGAAACTCCTGTAGCAATTGTCGTGCCTCCGCTGGGGAGCGAATTAAATTTTTAATCGAAATAAGATTATGCCGAATCTCCTTGGGTTGCAACGAGCGATGAAAACTGGACACCTCGACCGCACGAAATGGCCATCCAGCCTCCTCGATAAGCCGACGCTCGATACCGCGCCGTGCGCCGACAAACAAAATCTCACTTCCTGCCTGTCGCTCTCGAATCAGACCTGCCAGTGCCAGTGCAGGGTTGACATGACCTGCCGTACCACCGCAGGTAAAAATCACTTTCATATCGACCATCCGTTCTGCCGCCCAAGACGGCAACCAACTCACAAAATACTGTCTTTCTAATTATTTTTTGGTGCTGGAATCTGTCGTGAAACCGACAGCACAATCCCTATTTCCGCCAATTGGAACACCAGTGCCGTACCGCCGTAGCTAAAAAACGGCAGAGAAATACCCGTGGCAGGGATAACACCAGAAACAACCGCGATGTTCAGGAAAGTCTGCAAGGCAATCTGCGTAATAACACCGACAATCAACAGGCTACCGAAACGGTCACGGGCGTGGATGGCCAACCAGTAACCGCGCATAATCAACAGAGCAAACAGAAACATAATCAGCGTTGCCCCTATCAGTCCCAGCTCCTCACAGATAACCGCAAAGATAAAGTCGTTATGTTCTTCGGGCAGAAACATGAACTTTTGACGACTTTTGCCCAGACCAACACCCCACAAGCCACCCGACCCGATGGTGATAAAGCTCTGTGCCATCTGATAGCTTTTGTCCTGCATATCCCAGAACGGGTCGCGCCAAGTCGTAATACGGTGGGAGTTATAGCCGATTTTTTCCATCAAGTCGGTGTACAGCAACAGGTATCCACCTACGGCACCGCCACCGCCGCCAAGTGCTAACCAACCCCAGTGGATACCGCCCACGGCCATCATAACCGCGCCGATACCGAGCAACAAAATGGCACCAGACATATGGGGCTCCAAGAGAACCAGACCTGCCACCAAACCCAGAATCACCACATAGGGCAGGATGCCTTCTTGAAAGGTGCGCATTTTCTCTCGTTTCTTCGAGATACTGGCGGCAAAATATACGATGACACCAAACTTCGCTATCTCCGTCGGCTGGAAGGTCATCTCTGTGTTGGGGATACCTAACCAGCGCGTCGCATTATTACGCGTAATACCGATGCCAGGTACCAAGACCAGTGCCAACAGCACAACGCTCACCAACAATGCAATCGTCGCCACGCCACGAAAACGCTGATAATCGATTTTTCCGACGACGAACATACCAACCAAGCCGATACCAGCCCACTGTACCTGTTTGATGATGTAGGAAAAGGCATTTCCTTGCGCCTGCGCCGACGGAAAACTCGCTGACATCAACATAATCAATCCGACCGACAACAGAATCATCACCAACAGCAGAAACGGGAGGTCGATTGGCCCTTTTGCGATTTCTCGTTGCTCATGGTGACGGCGACGCTGTTCGCGCTGTTGCTCGCGTTTCCGTCGTTGTTGTTCCTCACGGGTCATATCCTACCTCCTCTCAAAACCGAACGATTAGGGGGCCATGCGCCCCATGACACCCCACAGAGCCAGCGCACAGAAAGCCGCGCTGACTAGGGTAAAGACGGTGACAATCTTGACTTCGTTCCATCCGCACATCTCAAAGTGGTGGTGGATGGGAGCCATCTTAAACAGACGCTTGCCGTGGGTCAGCTTGAAATAGCCAACCTGTAAAATCACAGACAGCGTTTCTGCGATGTACACAATACCCACAGGCAACAGAATCAACGGCATATCAAATGCCAGTGCCAGACCTGCTACCGCACCGCCCAAAAAGAGCGAGCCAGTATCCCCCATAAATACCTTAGCAGGATGGGCATTAAACAGCAGAAAGCCGAACAATCCGCCGAGCATTGCCGCAGCAAAGACACCCAGCTGTATGTACCCCCACCAGACTGCAACGCCCGTAAAGAACAGACCCACAGGCACCGTGACGGAGGTAGCCAGACCGTCCAAGCCGTCCGTCAGATTGACTGCATTGACCGCACCGACCACAACAAAGGCGGCAAACACCATATATACAGGCCAATTGAGGGGGATACTTACATTGACAAAAGGAATATAGAGATTCGGGGAGAGCAGTCCTTCGTAGCGCATCAGCATCAGAAACACCACAGCCGCTGCTAACTGCAACACAAACTTCTGGAGCGAGGTCAGACCAAGATTTTGCTTTTTCTTGACTTTTTCATAGTCATCCAGAAAACCGATGACCCCGAATACCAGAGCAAACAGGAAAACATACAGATGGGTATAGTCCCCCTGCACCATGGCACCCCATCCAGCGGCCACAATCGCCACCAGAATACCGAGCATAAACATCAGACCGCCCATCGTCGGCGTGCCAGATTTGCTCATATGCCACTTCGGTCCCTCCTCGCGGATAGCCTGCCCTGCCTTTAGGCGGCGCAACATGGGCAGAATCACCTTTCCGCCCACCAGTGCTGTCACCGCAAAGCTCACCACAAACGCGATTACCATTTCCATAGCGTATCTCCCCTATCTTTTGTATCTATTAGTTGCGCGTTCTCTCTTTCAGATAGTCGGCAACCACCTCACGCTCGTCAAGATGATGTTTCTCTCTGCCGATAATCTGGTAAGTTTCATGGCCCTTACCTGCCAACACAATGACATCGCCAGCTTGTGCGTGATCTATCGCAAAGTGGATAGCCTCAATTCGACTCTCTATTACCGCATACGGTGTTTCCGTGCCAATCATGCCATCCACAATATCGGCGATGATGGCGTTGGGGGACTCGGTGCGCGGATTGTCGGAGGTGACAATGACCGCATCCGCCAGTCGTGCGGCAATTCCGCCCATGATGGGACGCTTGGTTTTGTCGCGGTCGCCACCACAACCAAACAGCGCAATCACACGCCCCGTTGCAAAGCCACGCACAGCGCGGAGCACATTCTCCAGCGCATCGGGGGTATGGGCATAGTCAATTAAAATGGTGTAGTCCCCATCCGTGGGAACAACCTCGACGCGCCCCTTGACATGGGAAGTCTTAGCCAGCACCTCCGCACTCTCCGCCAGAGAAATGCCTACTGCCTGTGCCGCCGCCAGTACACCCAGCGTATTGTACACCATAAACCCACCAGGGATGCCAACCGTGATATGCTGACGCTCCTGTTCCGTGACTGCATCAAAGGCGATGCCCTGTGCGTGTAACGCAATATTTTCTGCACGGAGCTTCGCACGGTTTTCTCCGATGGACACCAGCGGACAGGTAGCATTTGCAATCAATCGATGCGCCCAAGGGTCCTCTGCGTTATAGACACCCACTGCACACTGGTGGAACAGCAGAGATTTTGCGTCGCAGTACTCCTCCATCGTCTTGTGGAAATCCAGATGGTCCTGTGTCAGATTGGTGAAAATACCGACAGCAAAGCGGATACCTGCTACGCGCTTGAGGGTGAGTGCATGGGAGGATACCTCCATCACCACATGCGTACAGCCAGCATCCAGCATACGGCGGAACAACCCCTGCAGTTCAAAGGACTCAGGCGTGGTGCGCTCGGTGGGCAGCACCTCATCCCCAATCATATTCTGGTTCGTGCCAATCAGACCGACCTTCGCGCCGCGCGTCTTTTCAAGAATATCCTTGAGCAGATAAGTGGTGGTGGTCTTACCATTGGTGCCCGTGACACCCAGCATTGTCATGGATGCGGCAGGGTCGCCGTACCAATTGCGCCCCAACTGCGCCAGAGCCGCACGGCTATCCGCCACGACCACACAGGGCGCATCATCCACTTTTTTCTCGCACAGGACACACACTGCGCCCTTTTGCCGTGCCATAGGAATATAGCGGTGGCCATCTGTTTCGTAGCCAGTCATCGCAACGAACAGTTCGCCTTCTTGGACATTTCTGGAGTCATAGCTTACTCCAGAAATCTCTATTTCTGTATCGACATTGCACTCCTGTACCGCAATATCCTGCAACAATTCACTCAGCTTCATGCTTTTCTTCTCCATTCTTCGTCGTTGGTTCGCCACAAACGGCAGTACACAGACAGTATCACGCTACTATCCGCATTGTAAACCAGAAAAAGTGCCGAAAATCATGCAAAAAATGCGTAAGATTAGTCCGCCGTTGTCGAACTCTGTCCCATCTGCACAGTAATCACCGTACCAGCTTCTACCTGTGTACCAGGCTCGTGGGACTGGGCAATGACCTTAATGGCATCACCAGATGCACCTGACAGGCGCATAATCAAACCAGCATTGGTCAATTTTTTATTAACTTGCGCGGTGGTCAAACCGAGCAAATTCGGCACGGTACACAGCTCGTTGGATTTTTCTTCGCCCATGTATAGAATGATTTGCGCGCTCGCAGGGACAATAGCACCACCCACAGGGGTCTGGTCAGTGACGACATCGCCATCACCGACGACACGGTAGCTCTCATACCCATAGTCCCGCAGTTTTGTCGCCGCTTCTGCCTCATTCAAACCGACCACATATGGTACTGTACAGTCGGCCGCCGCCAATTCTTCCTCATTGTACTGGGGGGCAAATCCGAGATACGGCAGAATATCCGACATGACAACCGATGCCGTAGGTGCAACCATATTACCACCAGACACATAAGTACCTGTGTCACGCGCAGGGGTATCCAGTGTCAACAGCATAATAATCTGCGGGTCATCTGCTGGTGCAAAGCACAGGAATGAAACAACGACATTACCTGTTTTACCTTGGTCAGCCGTACCTGTTTTACCGCCGATGCGATAGCCAGCCACCTGTCCGTTACGACCAGTACCATTGGCAACGACCCCTTCGAGAATCCCACGGACAACAGCGGAGGTTTCCTCACTCACAACCTGTCGCACGGGTGTGGCATCATGTTGTGCAATCACATTGCCATCTTCGTCCAGTATCTTATCCACCACATAGGGAGCATACAGGTAGCCACCGTTGATACAGGCGGCTTGTGCGGCGATTAACTGTATCGGGGTAACAGTAAAGTTCTGTCCGAACGCATATGATGCCAAGTCAATCGTCTTAAAATTTTTTTGGCTGGCGGCGACACCGACAGCTTCACCCTGCAAATCCACACCTGTAGTCTGCATCAGGCCAAAATCCTTCATGTACTGGTAGTAGGTATCTGTCCCCATCGACAGACCGATATTGATAAACGCAGGGTTACAGGAGTTCGCGGTTGCAGTTGCCAAGTCCTGTAGACCATGTCCCGTGCGCTTGGAGCATTTCATCGTCCAACCGTCCACCACGACGGAACCGCCACATTCAAAAGTGCTATGTGCTGTTATCACGCCTTCCTCCAGAGCAGCGGCGAGGGTGATAATTTTGTAGGTGGAACCTGGCTCATAGGTGTCGTTGACCGCCTTATTTCTCCACTGTTTGAGTTGCAGACTACCCAATGTCACCGGATTCTCGGTGTTGGTTTCCCCATCTTCTGCCGTCTGTGTACTCTGCTGTCTTTGCGCGGCGGCCAGCTGTTCCACCAACCGTGTATCATACAACTCACGCGGTGCATTGACATCGTAGCTCGGACTGGATGCAATCGCCAGCAATGCACCAGTGTTGACATCCATGACGATACCCGCCGCACCACTCTCTGCACCGTACCGTGCAATCATATCCTCCAATCCACGCTCCACATAGTACTGAATGGTACTGTCGATGGTCAGCACCAGACTGTTGCCGTCCTCAGCATCATAGAACTGTTCATACTGAAACAGGATTTCCTGATTGCGCGCATCCTTTGCCGTAATCGCCAGACCACTGCTTCCCTCCAGTTCCTCATTGTAGATGGCCTCCAGACCGTAGGCTCCTTGGTCGTCATCGCTGAGGAACCCCAGCACATGGGATGCCAAACTGCTGTAGGGATAATATCGCTTGGCACCACTCTCCAAGTGGATACCTTGAATATTTTTGCCTCCAACCTTGTTCGTAATAAAGGTGCGGATTTGGTCGCCAATCTCTCTATCCACCCTTTTTTTCAAAACCTCATACTGCGACCATGTCTTTTCCATGGCCTTATAAATCGTTTCTTCCTCTACCTCCAGCAGAGGGGCTAGGGTGGTTGCAATTAAGGCTTTATACTCCTCACCTGTCAGCGGCTGTTCTTCCCCTGCTTTCAATCCCTCTGCCATCTTCTGGGCGTACAGTTCATCCATCTCTGCGGCGCGTTTCTGGATGGCTTGTGGGTCCAGAAAAACGGTATCCGCCGTGGCAGACACAGCCAAGATTTTTTCATTGCGGTCATAAATCGTGCCACGCGATGCGGAGATGGTTGTACTCTGGGTCTGCTGTTTGGCGGCGCGTTCCTGCATCTCGTCATGGCGATTGATGGTCAAATCGTACAGCTGTACAAACAGGATTGCAAACGAAAGAATACCAAAAAGGACGAGAAAACACCATATTCTAAGTTCAATTGTCTTTCTCACGCGCTGTACGGTGTCACTCGTTTTTTTCTTCTTATCATTCTTAGTCATAGAATCCCCCTTAACAAAGGTACAAAACGGCAAGCAGGGAGCAAGGGATGTGTCCCCTTACTCCCCGTTCGGTCGCTGCATTGTTCTCCCTCATCCGAAATCATCGGGCAGCGTTCTCACCATTGATTATACTGTCACTTATCTGAAATATTCCAGAACGGAGCGAATATACTGTATCACCGTATGGAATGTGCGGCCCAGTACACCGTCCCCTGTCTGCTGGTATACCACTGTCTGGTCCTGCCCAGGCAGGTTGATATAGAAAACTTGTCCCTCACTGGGCTGTGTCATACCAGTCGCTTCTGCATTTTCCTCCACACCCGTCAAATCAAAGGCCTGTTCATAGCGGGTACGCAGGGCGACCTGCTCCTGTTCCAACACCTCAATCTGTCGTTTCATAGCGACAATATCGTTGGAAATGGCGTTGACCTTGACATGGCAGGCAATGACCAGCACTGCCAAACACGCAATCACACCACAGCACAGCACCGCTGCGATTGGAATGGGTTGCGCCTGTCGTACCGCCGCACGACGCTGTTGCCGCTGGCGCGCTTGTTTGTCCGCTTGGCTCTCCTGCTGTTGCCTATGTTGATAGTGTTCCTCAAAATCGAGATGTCCACTATGTTCTGGCTCCCATTCGCGTCTTCTTACATCATGGGCCAGATTTCCGTTGACAACGCCAGGTGTATGATATGATTTTGTATTGCGTCTATTACTTGCAGGCATAATCGACCCTCCCCCCCACACGGCACAAAGGCCCTTGGGAGTCCTTTCTTTTGATGTATTGACAATTCCGCTGTTTTCGCGTTAAAACTCTGTGCGCTGTGCTACGCGTAGTTTCGCGCTTCTTGCACGGGGGTTTTCTTCCAGTTCTGTCGCCCCCGACACAATGGGTTTCCGACTGACCAGTTCCAATTTTGGTTTATTCCCGCACACACAGACGGGAAATTCACTTGGGCAGGTACACCCTGTCGCCAGCTGACGCATCGTCTGTTTCACAATGCGGTCCTCCAGACTGTGGAAGGTAATCACCGCCAAGCGTCCACCAGGGCGCAGTCCCTTGGTTGCCGCCTCCAACATGGGCGGAAGTGCGTCTAATTCGCCGTTGACCGCAATGCGAATGGCTTGGAAACTGCGTTTGGCAGGGTGCTGTTTCTCACGCAACGCCGCGGCAGGCATGGCAGAGCGAATCACCTCCACCAACTCCAAAGTGGTCGCAATCGGTTTTTGTTCTCTTGCACGCACGATAGCACGGGCAATCTGCGCGGCATATCGTTCCTCGCCGTAGTCGCGCAAAATACGCTTGAGTTCCTCGCCACTCCATGTATTGACTACCGCATGGGCATCCAGTGTGGCGGTGGCATCCATACGCATATCCAGCGGTGCATCCTGCATATAACTAAAACCGCGCTGTGCCTCGTCCAACTGGGGTGAAGAAACACCCAAGTCAAAGAGCATCCCGTCAATGCCATCCACATCGAGCTGCTGTAAGACGGAGCCCAACTCGCTGAAATTACTGTGTACCAGTGTCACGCGGTCTGAAAACTCCGCCAGACGCTCCCGTGCCGCCTCAATCGCCGTCATATCGCGGTCAATACCGATGAGACGGCCTGTGGTTAAACGGCGCAAAATTGCAAGGGAATGTCCTGCGCGCCCCAGCGTACCATCCAGATAGATACCGTCTGGGCGGATAGCCAGCGCATCCAGACACTCCTCCAACAAAACCGGCTTATGTCCGTAATCCTTTTCCATTGTAGCCCTTGCTCCTCCACGGCATTCGCCAGATTTTCTTTGTGTGTGATGTCACCATTCGACACCTCTTCATCAAATAGTATACGGTATCCCACCGAGAATTGCAAGTGGCAGTTTCCAATTTTTTCTCGTCAAAAACTGCAATTTTTCGTGACAATTTGCCAGCTTTGTTATCAAACAGATGTTCTGTAACAGAATATTACAAAAGGGACACCGCGCACGGTGCCCCTTAACGGTCGTTGCTTTTGGTATGTCAGTCACGCATTATCGGTGCGCGCCCTCGTTTTTACGCAGTTTGATACGGCTGTCGTCGGGCAGACGGAACCCAGGAATAAAGCGGTCCCAACCAGTAAAAGTCAAGAGCAGTGCAGAGCCAACCACGATAAAGCTCATATAGTTCTGGCTGATAATATCCATCGTGGTGAATGTACGCAGTGGATAGACTGCACTGGCGATACCGGCAAAGAACACAGGGAAGCAGTGCCAAGGCACCAACTCGGAGCCATAAATACCCATGGCAGAGGAGAAAGTCGCCAGACGCAAGCGCAGGGTATAGGCGGCTTTTTCATCAGAACACGCAACATTCTTCTCCACTACATCGCGGATGATGGGGGAAATTGTTGCCACCTGTGCGGCCTCGTCTGCCAGTGCCACATTACCTGCCAAGCACATAACACCGCACCAACCCATCAGCTGATGCACATTTTTGGAGATACGCACCACCAAATTCGCCAGCGGTTCAAAGGCATTCATGCTGTTCATAATACCACCGAAGGCGGACACCCACAGCATCATTACGATAACCCAACTACCAGCATCGCTAAAGCCAGCATACAGCAGGTCATTCAGCCAAGTGGAGAAATCGGTCGTGCCAGCAATCATACCGCACACCAGAGAACTAACCATACCAGCTCCCAGACAAATCATCGTGTGCAGACCCAAGAAGGACAAGCCAATGACCACAACCAGAGGAATAATCATGTAGTAAGGCATCCCCTGTTCCACCTGCTCCAGCAGAGCCAGCGCAGAGGGACGCTCCGCCTCCAGTGCATCACGCGCCTCCTGCGGAATCTGTGCAATTGCGGCATACACATCGCCCTGTGTATTGGGCAAGGACCAGCTCACCGCCAGAATGACACCAGACGCAAGCACCAGACAAGCGAAAGCCCACACCAGTTGGTGCTTCAAACGGTCAATAATTTTGACATCTTGCATACCACAGCTCAACACGGTGACATCGGAAATCATGCCGATATTGTCACCGAAGCAGGAACCACCTGCGATACAGCACACCGTCAACAGCACATCACCGCCGACCAGATGGTTGAGCCACAGGAAAATCGGAGCACAGGCGGCAAAAGTACCCCAAGAAGTACCCGTTGCCGTAGAGAGCAGACAGGTCACAATCATGGACACTAAGCCAACGGTACGCGCCGTAACACCCAGTTCCAATGCCAGATTGATGAGTGCGGCACCTACACCCGTGGCCATAAAGCACTCTGCGGTACCGTAGGCAAACATCAGGATAAACAGCACCACAACGATTTTTTTCGCCGCCGTCAAGCCCTGTTCAAATGCCTCCTCAAACTTGGCTTTGCCTGTAATCATGTAGACAATCACAGCACAAAAAGTTGCAATGGGAGCCGCCAACAGCAAATCCATCTTAAACACAATCACCAGTAGTGCGAATACCAGCAACGGCACAAATTTGAATGCCGCCACCAGACCACTTGTTTTTTTATTTTTCATAAAATCTCCTTTCTGTTAAAAAACACTTAACTATCGCCTTATGGATATGTTATTTTAGCAAATTTTTACTATATTGGATATTGTCAGTTATGACAAAAAGATACCATATAAACTGAAAACATCACCAAACCTCGCGTTTATTCTTGCATATTTCCGACAATTTTGCTATGCTGTAGTTTGAAAACTTTTATAGTAAGGAGTTTTATCGCTATGGCATACGAATATAACCCCTCCCTCGTGGAGAAAGCCGAAAAATATATCGCGCTGGCACAGGAAATGGGTGCCACCGACGCAGTTCTCTTTGAAGCTCCCCAGATTTGCTGGGACAGTCGCACCTTGTTGAAATGTATGTACGGCTGTGACGACTGGGGTAAAAATCACACCTGTCCCTCCCGTCCTGGCAACCCCTCTATGGCAGAGATGCGCGAGATGTTCTCCCGCTACCAGTGGGGCATCATCATCCATACTAAGGAGAAGAAGCTCTCTCAAAAAATTTCTTTCGCACTGGAGAGTGCCGCATTCCACGACAACTACTACTTTGCCATGTCCTTGTCCGACTGTGGCCTGTGCAAGGAGTGTGCCGCGGCAAGCTGTCAGGACTGTCGCAATGTGAAGCTGGCGCGCCCTGCGTTCCACAGCGTCGGCATTGATGTCTTCAAGACGGTCAACCAGATGGGACTGCCCCTGCAAACCCTCCCCAGCCGTGACTATGAGGACCAGAACTGGTACAGCGCAGTCTTTATCGAGTAAGCGTATGCTCCACTACACCTACCGGACCTTGCGTGAATGTCCCACGGTTATCGACACCGCCGCCACATGGTTTCACAGCAAGTGGCGCGTACCACGCGAAGCCTACCTCGCCTGTATGCAGTCGTATCTGTGCGGTGAAACAGAATATGGCTGGTACCTCTGCTTTGATGGTAACACCATCATTGGCGGATTAGGTGTTATCGCCAACGATTTCCACGACCGCAAGGACTTGACCCCCAATGTCTGCGCCGTTTACACCGAGGAAGCCTACCGCAACCGCGGTATCGCAGGACAGCTCCTGAATATGGTCGTTGCAGACATGAGAGGCAAGGGTATTGCCCCTCTGTATCTCGTCACCGACCACACCAATTTTTACGAGAGGTACGGCTGGGAATTTTTGTGTATGGTACAGTGTGACGGTGAGAGCGAACTATCCAGACTGTACATCCACCACTAACAACGGATACCGATTGACCAAAGGAGATTAGTATGTCCCTCTCGAACTATCAGCGTATGCTGTTAGATATGCGTGCGCGTTTTCTGCGGTATGCACAACCGCCTATGATAGAAAAATTTTCCCTCCACGCGGACAACACCTATCTCTACCTTTCCTGTGTCGGGAGGGATTACCGTATCCACCGAACCACCGCAGTGGTGGATTATTTGGACGAGCATAGCATATCGCACGAGGCCGATTTCGATGTCGCCGCCACCATCTACGATATCCTCTGCTACGCCAAGCCGAACTGTACCCTCTCGCACCAGTTTGCCCCCATCAACTCCGTGGCAAAAAATTACCACACCAATCAGCTCGGTGGCTCCATTTTCGATGGTTGCGCTCGTTTTTTTGCGGAACATCCCGACCGCTTGGAACAGGCTCTTCTTGCCCTTGGTGGTATCCCTGAGGGCAAAGGCGATATCGCCTACCGCGTGAATCTGTTCCCCTTTTTCCCTGTCCGTGTCCAGTTTTGGAACGCAGACGAGGAATTTCCTGCCAGTCTACAGATTCTCTGGGACGGCAACACTTTAGATTTTCTCCACTACGAAACTACCTATTACATCGCAGGTCATCTTCTCCATCGGTTGCGTGAGCTGATGGAGGAGAGTTGATAGATTCACTGATTTGCGGCACACTACATTTGGAGGTGCTTTTTACTATGGCTAACACATTTATCGACAAGGCGCGCATTACTGTCCGCGCAGGCAACGGCGGCAACGGTTGCGTGTCCTTCCACCGCGAGAAATATATCGCAGCTGGTGGCCCCAACGGTGGCGACGGCGGTAACGGCGGTCACATCATTCTGAAAGTGGACGACAACCTCTCCACCCTGATGGACTTCCGCTACAAGCGCAAATATGCCGCCGAAAACGGTGCAGACGGCTCTGGTGCCCGTAGAACAGGCAAGGACGGTGCTTCCCTCACCATCTCCGTCCCCCGTGGCACACTGGTACGCGACGCAGAAACCAACGAAATTATCAAGGATATGTCCGACGATGAGCCGTTCATTCTCTGCCGTGGCGGAAAGGGCGGTTGGGGCAATACCCACTTCGCCACCCCCACCCGTCAGGCTCCCCACTTTGCCAAGAGTGGTATGCCTGGCGAGAGCCACGATGTGATTTTGGAGCTGAAACTGTTGGCAGATGTCGGTCTGCTCGGCTTTCCCAATGTCGGCAAGTCCACCCTGCTGAGCGTGGTCAGTCGCGCCCAGCCCAAGATTGCCAACTACCACTTCACCACCATCAATCCCAATCTCGGTGTGGTATATGTCGAGGAGGGTGTCAGCTTTGTCATGGCGGATGTTCCTGGCATCATCGAGGGAGCCAGCGAGGGTGCTGGTCTGGGACACGACTTCCTGCGCCACATCGACCGTTGCCGTCTGTTGGTCCATGTGATTGATGTTTCTGGCAGTGAGGGTCGTGACCCTGTCGAGGACTTCGATACCATCAACGCCGAGTTGCAACAATACAGCGCGGAACTCGCCACCCGTCCCCAGATTGTTGTCGCCAACAAGACGGATATTATGGAAGACGACACCATGTTGGAAAAGCTCCGTGCCCATGTGGAACAGCGCGGTTATCCACTGCTCACCATCTCCGCCGCCGCCCATCAGGGTACACAGACATTGATTTGGGCTATCGCTGAAAAGCTGAAAGAACTACCCCCTGTGCAGGTCTACGAGCCCGAATATGTCAAGCGTCCCACCACGGTCGATATGTCGCAACCGCTGGAGATTACTGTGGAGGACAATGTCTACCTTGTCGAAGGTCCGTGGCTCCAGCGTCTTATCTCCAACACCAACTTTGGCGATTACGAGAGCCGTATGTGGTTCGACAAGATGTTGCGCGAGAGTGGACTGTTTGACCGTCTGGAGCAGATGGGCATTCAGGACGGTGATTTGGTGTCCATGTACAATTTGGAATTTGAATATCAGCACTAATCTACGATTTCTAACTTGTCGGCTCCTCTCTATGGGGAGCCGTGTTAGGAGGTCTATATGTTACTGGAATTTACCACCATGAGCGATACCGATGCCATGCACATGATTCGCTCCATCTATAGTGAGGGTTGCCGTGAAAACGCGCAGGAGCCAGAGCGACATCCAGAGGGCACTACGCTTGCCACCGCCATCGCAGAGGAAGAGCAGGGATTTCTGGAATTTATCGGTAAATTTCTCTCCGAGGAACGCAACCGCTACTACATTCTCGAAGAAAATGGGGAATGGGTCAGTGCTTTGCGTCTGACCCACATCGAAGATTTTTATTATTTAGAAGCACTGGAAACTGCCGAAGCCCACCGTACAAAAGGCTATGCGGTCCGACTACTACAGGAAGTCATTGCCCTATTGCGTACACGAGGTAAGGTTGAGATTCGCTGTAATGTACATAAGAAAAACATTCCATCCCTCGCCACGCACAAAAAATGTGGATTTATCGTTGCCGAAGAACATGGTATCAACTACATCAGCGGTACCCAGTCCGAATACCTCTACGGTATGCTGTACCGTGAGTAACCAGTAAAAGAAACGCATATCCTTCTGTATTCGTTCATATACTCTACCGTCAGCCGATGCATCCCATCGGACTACCAACGAGGTGGAATTACATATGGACGAAACACGCAACACACTACTTTTACGCGGTACAGCACACAGCGAACCACTGTACTCCCATGAGAACCACGGTCAGAAATTTTATCGGTTTCCCCTTTCTGTCCGCCGTCTTTCGGGGCAAGATGATATTTTACCCGTCATCACAACCGAGGAATTACTCGCTCCACTCCTACCACTGACAGGACAGCGTTTAGCAGTAGAGGGACAACTGCGCTCATTTAACAACAAGAGTGGCACAGGGAGTAAACTGGTAATTTCCGTTTTTCCGCACACACTACAACCCACACACGAGGAAGATTACAACCTCATTCAACTCACAGGGATTCTCTGCAAACCGCCCATTCTGCGCCGTACTCCCTTGGGACGCTGTATCTGTGACATGATGCTCGCAGTCAACCGTCGCTATGGGCGCGCAGACTACCTGCCCTGCATTGCATGGGGACAGATTGCCATGTTGACTGGCGAGATGGGCGTGGGGGATACACTGACGCTGGAGGGGCGTGTCCAGAGTAGACGGTATACCAAAGTTCTCGACGGTATCGCCTCAGAACGCACCGCATACGAGGTCAGCATCATGCACCTCCCCGACCCCATTCTTTTTCCATGACGATTTTCCATTAGGGTGTGTTGTTTTTGGCAACACACCCTTTTGCCGTATCTTTCCCCATTTTTGCAATTTTTTCTATTGTCAAGGAAAATTAACTATAGTATAATGCGTTTGATTTGTCTTTGGGAGGGTTAAGATGGCGCGTTTGACATTGACCGTTGCACCGCAACAGGCGGGGCACTCTGTCCGTTCTGTTTTGAAAAACGAATGGAACCTATCCACCTCCTGTATCAACCGTCTGAAACGCACAGAGTGCGGTATCACGCGAAACGGCGAGCGCGTCTTTACCAACGCGATACTGGCTATCGGTGATGTGTTGGCGGTAGAACTCACCGCCGCCGAGCGTCCGACCGAGATAGAGCCTGTTGCACTCCCTCTCGATATTGTATACGAGGACGAACACCTGCTATTGCTCAACAAGAGCGCACCGCTGGCAGTCATTCCCTCCTCCCTCGCCCCCGATGAACCGACCCTCGCCCATGCCCTCGCTCACTATCTTGGTGATACTTTTTCCTTCCACCCTGTCAATCGGCTGGACCGCAGTACCACAGGGTTGATGATTGTCGCCAAAAACAGCTTTATCCACGCGCAACTACAGCGCGCCTTGCACAGCGAAACTTTTATGCGCCGTTACTTAGCGGTATGTGAGGGGTTTCCCCATCCTGCCGAGGGAGAAATTACGCTCCCCATCGCCAGAAAGGAGGGCAGTGCCATTGCGCGCTGTGTATCCCTTACTGGACAATCGGCACATTCCACCTACCGCACCCTCTCCCACACGGCGCAGTTCTCTCTCATGGAGCTGACCCCCTACACAGGGCGTACCCATCAGCTCCGTGTCCATATGGCGGCAATCGGCCACCCCCTTGTCGGGGATTGGCTATACGGTACGGAGAATCACGCACTCATTGACCGCCCTGCGCTACACGCCGCTTTTCTCTCTGTATCCCACCCCGTCACAGGGGAATTACTGGAATACACTGCCCCACTACCGACAGATATGAAACAACTACTGGAGCTTTGACCATGGCTGAACTGATTTTTATTGATTTAGAATGGAACACCACTTTTTACCGCAACCGCGAGGGGGAGCGTGTATCTTTCCACGAACTGATTGAAGTCGCCGCTATCAAGGTTGAGCAAGAGAGTGGTGCTATGGTGGATTCGTTCCACAGCTATGTCCACCCCAAGGTCAGCCGTCGCATCGAAAGTCGCACCTACCGACTGCTCCCCTACGACCGTGAAGAACTGCGTCAGCTGTTGGATGATGCCCCCACTTTCCTCGATCTCGGTCCCGATTTCCTCCACTGGTGCGGCCCAAACCCGATTTTTATCGAGTGGGGTAGTAACGATGTGGATGTTCTACTCAAAAATTTCGAGTATCACCGCCTGTCCTTTGACAAAGACTGGTCGTGCCAATACTTCGACTTGCAGTATATGTACCAAAAGTTGTACGGTGGCGACCTTGGCTGTCAACCCTCGTTGGAAAAGACAGTCTGCGAACTGGGCATGGACACCGACCTCGACTTCCACAGCGCATGGAACGATACTTATTACACCGTGATGGTCTATCAGACCATGCTGGACACCTTTGCCGACCTCACCTTGTTTCAAAAACCACCCAAACAGCGTGGTTTACCGCCACTTTGGGAATTGGAACTGGGTACTTTCGATACACGATGGGCCTGTAAGAATCGGGAGGAGATTCTGCGTCCCACCTGTCCTCTCTGCGGTGAGCCGTTGAGCGGTGGACGGTGGGTGCGTACTACCCCCACCGAACAGGTGTTACGCAGTCGTTGTAAAGAACACCGCCGTCTGTACCTCGCCATTACTGCACAGCGCGAGGGTGCGCAGTGGAACGGCAAACTCGCTGTCTATAAGGATGCAGGCCCTATCGCAGAACGCTACCGCAAAACCTGTAGCAAATTGCAGAAAAAACGGGCCGAACTTGCTCCGGCGTGAAAACACTCACCTCCCCTTGGTTCACAAGGGGAGGATTTTTTATGCTATCTGTAGACTTTGGAACACTCAAAACTCACGAATTTTTTTTATCAATGGGTTGGCGCAGGAGAATCCTTCTCAGCGCTTTCGCGTCAAAGGGATACAGCGGATAGAGATACCCCTTCCCGACGATGGGTTTTGTGGTCAACAGTAGCACGATAAACAGCACAACACCCACAAGCAACCCCCATACATCCAAGAGGGCCGACAGGAGCAACAGCGTCACACGCATCAGTTTGAGGGCATACCCCAGTTCAAAACTCGGCTGTGCAAAGTTCGCAATAGCAACAAATGCCATATACACTAAAACCTCTGGCACAAGCCAACGCGCCTGCACTGCAAAATCACCCAGGATCAACGCGCCCAACATACTAAACGAACTACTCAGTACATCAGGGGTATTGAGGGATGCCAATTTCAACAGGTCGACGACAAATTCCACCAATAATAGTTGTAGTAACAGTGGCACACTCCCTGGTTCCTGCGGCGCAATAAACCCCAGTGCATCAGGCAATCGCCCTGGCTCTCTGGCAATCAAATACCACACAGGGGTAATAAAGAGTGCCAACACCAGCACCGCAAGGCGCAAGTAACGGAGATATGTTCCCACCAGTGGTGGAAAATAGTAGTCATTGGCCTCCTCGAAAAAGTCAAAAAAACAAGTCGGCAACAGCATCACAGCAGGCGAATTGTCCACCAATAGGACGATACTGCCCTCCATAATGCTTGCCGTCGCCGCATCGGGTCGCTCTGTATAGCGCACCTTAGGGAATGGATTGTACCACTGTGGGTACATCATCGCCTCCGCGACGCTCTCTTGGCTCATTGCAATCGACCCGACATCAATCTTTTGAATCTTTTGTCGCAGTTCACGCAGGAGTGTTTCGTCCGCCGCCCCATCGAGGTAGGCAATAACAACATCTGTTTGACTGCGGTTTTTCAGTTTATGGTTCTCGAATCGTAGGCGTGTATCCCGAATCCGTCTACGCAGGAGTGCCGTATTCTGGACCAAAGTTTCCGTAAATCCATCGTGACTGCCACGCAATACTTTCCCATCCGCAGGTTCCTCTACATTGCGCCCTGGGTACTGCTTGGCATCAATCAGAACGCACTGGGAAAAGCCGTCCAACACCAACGCGGTTTTGCCAAGAAAAACGCCTGTTACAATCTGGTCGATTTGGCTCTCGCAGTTCACTTCACAAAAGCTAATACAGCGGTCGGTCAGCTCCTGCATCGTCTGTGCCTTTGTCGCCAACAGTGCCCCTTCCCCCAACAGAAAGGATATTGTGCGCTCTATCACGCCGTCGTCGCCGTATCCATCGATGACATAGAGCCGTCCCTGTCGCCCTCCAATCTCGATATCACGGTTTATCACATCATAATTCACCCCGACACCCAACAAGTTATCCAATTCCTGTCGGTCTGTCTGTAAATTTCCGCTCAGTCGTTCCATGCTTTCCTCCCCTTGTTTTGGAGATAGTATCTGCATCCATACCGCAAATATGACGGTATCATTTTGAAAAAATCGCCAGTGGTAAAACGGTGGCAAGCGCAAATACTAGCATCGGCGCAATTTTCGCGCAAAATTTGATGAAGGAGGAAGAACGGATGAAGAAACTTGCAACGATGCTTCTGACAGCTGTATTAGTGGCCTCTCTGGTGGCCTGTGGCTGTACAGACCGCAACGCCACCAACAACGGCTCCACTGGCACAACGCAGAACGGTGGCACGCGTCCCAGCACAGGTACGACCACCCCCGAACGCCCCAACAACGGCGGTACAAACAACGGTGGTAATAACATGGGTGGTAGCAACACTGGCGGCAACAACATGGGCGGTAACAGCGGTACCAATGGAAACAGCGGAATCGGCAATAACCTCGACAACGCCATGGACGACATGGGCAACGCTGTCGATGACCTGTTGGGTGGCGATAACCACAACAACACAGGCAACAACAGCAACGCCAACAACCACACCAATGGCACGGGTAGCAGTGCCAACAGCAACAACGGCACGGGCGGTAATGCAACTGGCAACAACGCCGACCCCACCAGCTTTCAACAGATGATTTCTAATGCGCGTGTCCACGACACGGATGGCATCCTCACCGACGGCGAGAACAGCCGTTCCTAACGGTGTAACACAAAAGTAAGACTGCGTTTACCAGAGGAAAGTGTGGCAAACGCAGTCTTTCTATATTTTTTAGTCCGCTATTCCCCGTAGCACACAGATGCGCTTCCACTCCGCATCTAATCCTGTCTGCGGTGGTTGAACACTGTACAAAGTTTTGATAGTAAATATCTCTCCTGCTGATAACAGCAGAAGCGTATCCTTATTTTCTGGTGCGAGTTCCAACAGTCCACGCCGTAGGCACCACCCTGGCATCTCTGGGTAATACTGCTCCCCCATATCTTGTAATAACATTGTGTCCGCTTTGGGATTTATCAGTACCAGTAGATATTTGGTGTGCGTGTCCTTCTCCTCCACCAACCTATCCATAAAGGCAATATCTTTCATTGGCTCGTAAGCGGACATACTCTGAAACATATGGTAGACATTCCCCTTCGCTGTTTTTACCAGTACAACTTCCTCGTGAACCGTATCATTTTCCAGTATCCTGTCCGCCTCTGCAAAAAGGTCATAAAATGCAACAATTCCAGCGTCGAGCGTAGCCGTTTCTTTCACAAAGCTGTCCACAATTTTTTCCATCGTATCCCCTTGTTCAATCTGTTCTGACAGCGAGAGTAATTTCTCCAACCGCTCCTTTTTTGCAAGAAGTTTTGCTTTTTGTTCGAGCAGTACCGCGCGTTTTTCCTGTTCGGATGTGGATAACATCTCACAAATACGGTCCAGCGTCAGACCAAACGCCTGATAAAACATAATCTCTTTCATCCGACCGTAGGATATCCCATCATAAAAACGGTATCCGTTCTGCTCGTCCGTAAAAGCTGGTTTCAGCAAGCCAATCTCATTATAATAGTGTAGCGTACGCACACTGACACCTGTTACCATCGCAAATTGCTTTGTTGTCCATCTCATTTGTGACCACCTCCCTGTCCACGAGTATAAACTATGACGCAGCGTAGCAGTCAAGTAGTTTTTCAAAAATTTCTCCACACCAAAATCCGTTCGCGCCCTCTTGCTATCTAGTTTAGAATTTGCTATAGTAATGCTGAATGTTCATTTGTAGTACCATACGGAGGCAGTCATGGCAGAAACGAAAAAGCCTATTTACGATAACGATTCCATCAGTTCCCTGAAAGGGGCCGACCGTGTCCGCAAGCGTCCCGGTGTCATCTTCGGTTCGGACGGTCTGGAGGGCTGTGAACACGCAGTCTTTGAAATCCTCTCCAACTCCATCGACGAGGCCAGAGAGGGACACGGCTCGCTCATCACCGTCACCCACTATCTCGACCACAGCATCGAGGTCGAAGACCGCGGTCGCGGTTGTCCGTTGGACTGGAACGAGCGCGAACAGCGTTTTAACTGGGAACTGGTGTTCTGCGAACTGTACGCAGGTGGAAAATATAATAACAACGACGGCGAAAATTATGAATTTTCCCTCGGTCTGAACGGCCTTGGCTCGTGCGCTACGCAGTATTCCTCCAGCTATATGGATGTCACCGTCTGGCGCGACGGCTTTGAGTATGAATTGCATTTCCGCAAGGGCAGTCCTGTGGGAGAACAGGGGCAGGAGTTGCAGAAAACACCGCTGACCAAAAAGCGCACGGGCAGTCGCATCAAATGGTTGCCCGACCTCGAAGTATTTACCGACATCGCCATCCCTGCGGAATATTTCCTCGACACGATGAAGCGACAGGCGGTGGTCAATTCGGGTATCACTTTCCGTTTCCGCAACGAAACCACCCCTGGAAAGTTTGAAACTACCGAATTTTTGTACGAAAACGGCATTTCTGACTATGTCAAGGAGTTAGTTGGCGAAGAATCCCTGACCCTGCCTGTTTTCTGGGAGGCAGAAAAGCGTGGGCGCGACCGCGAGGACAAGGACGACTATAAGGTGAAGCTGTCTGTCGCCTGCTGCTTCTCCAACCGCACCGCTGTCATAGAACACTATCACAACTCTAGTTGGTTGGAGTACGGTGGTTCTCCCGAAAAGGCGACACGCTCCGCATTCGTCAGTGCCATTGATGCGTGGTTGCGCCAGAACAATAAGTATCAGAAAAACGAGAGTAAAATTACTTGGGGCGACATCGAGGATTGTCTGGTGTTGGTCAGCAACAACTTCTCCACCCAGACCAGCTACGAAAATCAGACCAAAAAGGCTATCACCAATAAATTTATCCAAGATGCCATGACGGAATTTTTGAAAAGCCGTCTGGAAATTTACTTTATTGAAAACCCCAACGATATTACACGCATTGCCGAACAGGTGCTGATTAACAAGCGCAGTCGTGAGAATGCGGAAAAGACGCGCCTGAACCTCAAGAAAAAGCTCTCTGGCTCTATCGACATTGCCAACCGTGTCCAAAAATTTGTGGACTGTCGCACCAAGGATGTTACACGGCGCGAAATCTACATTGTAGAGGGTGACTCTGCGTTGGGTAGTGTCAAACTCAGCCGTGATGCCGAATTTCAGGGTATCATGCCCGTGCGCGGTAAGATTCTCAACTGTCTAAAGGCGGACTATGCGCGTATTTTCAAGAGTGAGATTATCACCGACTTGATGAAAGTTCTCGGCTGTGGTGTCGAGGTACAGAATAAATATGTTAAGGACTTGAGTGCCTTTGACTTGAACAACCTCCGTTGGAATAAGGTGGTTATCTGTACCGACGCTGACGAGGACGGTTTCCACATCCGCACCCTCATCCTCACCATGATTTACCGCCTCTGCCCCACCCTCATTGAGCAGGGCTATGTCTATATCGCGGAGTCCCCTCTGTTTGAAATCAACTGCGGAGAAAAAACTTGGTTCGCCTACTCCGAGCGCGAAAAGAATGAGATTGTCAAAAAGCTCTCTGGTAAGAACAAGAAAATCAAGATTGACCGTTCCAAAGGTCTGGGTGAAAATGACCCTGAGATGATGTGGCTGACAACGATGAACCCCGAAACCAGACGACTTATCAAGGTTATGCCACAGGATGCAGAGAGTACCTCCCGTATGTTCGACCTCCTGTTAGGGGACAACCTACAGGGTAGAAAAGAATTTATTTCCAGCGAGGGATTCAAATACCTCGACCTCGCGGATATTTCGTAAAGGATAATCACTATGGCAAGAAAAAAGGCCCCCGTTGAGGGGGAAGCAAAACGGGTCAACAACCCCAATGTAATGGGACTGCGCGCCGAGGTACTGGAACAGCCCATCACCAGTACACTGGAAACGAACTTTATGCCCTATGCGATGTCGGCTATCGTTTCCCGCGCCATCCCTGAGATTGACGGCTTTAAGCCGAGCCACCGTAAACTGTTGTACACCATGTATAAGATGGGTCTACTCACTGGCGGCCGCACTAAATCCGCCAACATTGTCGGTCAAACCATGCGTCTGAACCCCCACGGTGATGCCGCCATCTACGATACGATGGTGCGTCTGTCCCACGGCTATGGCGCATTGCTCCACCCCTTTGTGGACAGCAAAGGTAACTTCGGTAAAGTCTACTCACGTGATATGGCGTGGGCGGCGAGCCGTTACACAGAGGCCAAGCTCTCCCCCATCTGCGCGGAAATTTTCCGTGACATCGACCAAGACACGGTGGATTTCATCGACAACTACGACAACACGATGAAAGAACCTGCCCTTCTGCCCACGACTTTCCCCAATATTCTCGTGAGTGCCAATCAGGGCATCGCAGTCGGTATGGCATCCCAACTGTGTGGCTTCCATCTGGGCGAGGTGTGCGACACCACTATCGCCTACCTGAAAAATCCAGACTGTGACCTCTCCGCCACCCTCCTCGGCCCCGATTTTTCTACGGGTGGCGAGCTTCTCTACGACCGTAACGCACTGGAAGATGTCTACAACACGGGTAGAGGTTCCGTTAAAATCCGTGGTAAGTACCGCTATCTCAAATCAGAAAACCTCATTGAAATCTACGAAATTCCATACACCACCACCACCGAGGCGATTATTGACAAGGTTGCCGAGTTAATCAAGGCTGGCAAACTCAAAGAAATCAACGATATGCGCGATGAAACCGACCTCTCTGGTTTGAAACTCGCCATCGACCTCAAGCGTGGCACCGACCCCGACAAGTTGATGGCCAAGTTGTTCAAAACTACGACACTACAGGATTCCATCAGCTGTAACTTTAATGTTCTCATCGGTGGTATGCCCCGTGTCATGGGTGTGCGTGAACTGTTGGGAGAGTGGTGTGCTTGGCGCAAAGAATCCGTTCGCCGTCGCATCTATTTCTCTCTGAACAAGAAGAAGGAGAAACTGCACCTCCTCAAAGGTCTGAAACGCATTCTGTTGGATATCGACAAGACCATCCAAATCATCCGTGACACAGAGGAGGAGAGCGAAGTTATCCCCAACCTGATGATTGGCTTCGGCATCGACGAGATACAGGCGGAATATGTCGCGGAAATCAAACTGCGGAACATCAACCGAGAATACATCCTCCGCCGTGTACAGGAGGAAGAAAGTCTGTGCGATGAGATTGCCGACCTGGAGGACTTGGTCGAAAATGCCAACCGTATCCGTAAGCTTATCATCAAGGAATTGGAAACGGTCAAGAAAAAATATGCTGTACCGCGCCGCACGACCATCCTCTACGAGCATCAGCAAGAGGCCATCGACGAGGCAGACGACATCCCCGACTACCCCGTTACCATCTTTTTGTCCAAGGGGGGGTATTTCAAAAAGATTACGCCTCAATCCCTGCGCATGGCGGACACCCAGAAGTATAAGGACGACGACTCCCTCATGCAGACCTTGGAAACCACCAACAAGGCGGAAGTCATGTTCTTTACCGATAAGCAACAGGTGTACAAATGTCGTCTACACGACTTTGCAGACACCAAAGCCAGTGCCTTGGGCGACTATCTGCCGACGAAATTCGGCATGGACCCCCAAGAGCGTGTCATGTCCATGCTTCTTCCTGGTGACTACAGCGGTGCTGCGTTCTTCTTCTTCGAGAATGGCAAAGTAGCGCGTGTGGATTTGAACAGCTATGCCACCACCTCCAACCGCCGTAAACTCACAGGTGCGTACAGTGATAAAAGTCCACTGGTCACTTTGCTCCACTTAAAAGAGGAACAGGAGTTGGTACTGTACTCCAGCGAAGTCCGCGCGCTTATTTTCAATACCGCACTGCTCACCCCCAAGGCGACACGCACCACGGTCGGTGTCCAGCTGATGACCCTCAAACCCAAATACCGTGTAGAGGAAGTGCGCCTCCTACAGGAGAGTACTATCACCAACCTCAGCCGTTACCGTTGCCGTGCCATTCCAGCCGCTGGCGCACTGTTAAAAGAAGACGACAGCGACCAGATGAAATTGCTATGAAAAAATAAGAAAGAGAGAACTATCGTATGAATCGCAATTTTAAGAATCCTGTCCTGCGTATTTTGTGGGACTATATGTTTATCACCCTCGCCTGCGCCCTGTATGCCTTTGGCTTTAACTGCTTCTACCAGTCCAACAACCTCTCCGTCGGTGGCTTTACTGGTGTGGCACAGATTTTGAACTTTTTCTTCCCCGCACTCCCCATCGGTACCACCGCACTGGTTATGAACATCCCCATTCTGTTTCTGGCATGGAAAAAGCAGGGTCCCAAGCTGTTGATTGGTACGATTTACGCCATCACCGCCAGTTCTCTGATGATTGACGGTCTGAACTATGCGTTTGGTATGTTCCCCCCGATGGACCAGCTGTTGGCTGGCATTTACGGCGGTGTTGCCGTTGGTGCCGCAGTCGGTATTCTGATGCTCAAAGGTGCCACCACAGGCGGAACGGAGCTGTTGGCGCGTCTGCTCAAGTACGCGATGCCCAGCCTGTCCATTGGTAAGCTGTGCCTGTTCGTCGATGTCATTGTCGTTATCGCCTACGCACTGGTATTTAAGAGTGTTGACAACGCGCTCTACGGCATCATCTCCATGTATGTGTTCAGCATCGCTGTGGATGTCGTTGTCTACGGCTCCAACAATGCCAAGGTCGCCTACATCATCAGCAACCACAGCGACGAAATCACCAAGCGTCTGCTGAACATGGAGTTGGGTATTACCCTGCTCACTGGTAAGGGTGCGTTTACTGGTGACGAGAAAAAAGTCGCCCTGTGTGCTTTTAAGCGCAACCAGATTGTGCCCATCAAGGCCGCTGTCACTGAAATCGACCCCGCCGCCTTCATTATTGTCTGCGAGGCACACGAAGTCCTCGGTGAAGGCTTTGGCGAGTACTCCCCCGATAACCTGTAATCAAATTTTTTCGATACATATTTCAGGAGGTTTCTATCATGGCATTTGAAGCATTAAAACAGCGTCTGGAATCCAACGGCTTCACCGTATCCGTATTTGCTACGGGTGCGGAGGCCGCCGACTATCTCGACCGCGAGATTGACGGCAAGACCATCGGCATCGGTGGCTCTATGACCATCGCACAGCTTGGGTTGCCTGACCGTCTGGCGGCACACAACACACTCCGTTCCCATTGGTATACGGGCGATAATGCGGAGGAAGTCATTCGTCAGGCAATGACGACCGATACCTATCTGCTCTCCGCCAACGCTATCGCTGAAAATACGGGCGAGATTTTGAATATCGATGGTACTGGAAACCGTGTTTCCTCCTCTTTGTTCGGTCATAAGAAGGTTTACTTCGTGGCTGGTAAGAACAAGATTTCTCCCGACTACGAGAGCGCACTGTTCCGTCTGCGGAATGTGGTCGCTCCTAAGAATGCACAGCGTCTAAAGCGCAACACCCCTTGCGCTGTCAACGCAGATAAGTGCTACAACTGCAACTCCCCCGAGCGCATCTGCAATGCACTGGTCGTCTTTTACAAGAAGATTCGCTCGATGGATATGGAAGTCGTTCTCATCGACGAGGAACTGGGTTATTAACAGCGAAGCGATAGGATACAGGAGGTGGCGCGTGTGAAGCGAAAATTTGTCGCGCTGATGTTATCCCTCTGTCTATCGCTGTGTGGCTGTGCCTCCCTCTTAGAACGCTCCTATAGTAGTGTCGAACCCTACACCGACCGCTATTGGGACTCTGGCGCAGAGGACACATTGAAGGCAGAGAGCTATCAAGACTTAGTCAACTCTCTCCTCATGCTCATTGAACAGCGCAGTGAGGAAGTGGTTATCCGCTACTACGCGCCAGAGGGAACGAACACCTATGCACAGGCCGTCAGTGCCAAACAAGAGGTGCAGAACGAAACGCTCCTCGGTTCCTATCTACTGGATACGCTAACCCTCGCCTATACGAACAACAACGGCTACTGCACACTCACCTACAGTATGTCTTACCGCACGGACGCACAGGATATCTCCACCTTGATGGCACTCTCGGATACGCAATCATTGGTAGACCTGTTGCGCGTTGCAGTGCGAGAAGAACACGACTCCGTCACGGCACAATTTATCTCTAAGCTGTCCCGCAATGAAATTTCAACCGCTGTAGATAACCTGTGGCAGGAACTCTACCTGGCAGAGTTAGAGGCAAGTGGCTACTTCAATCCCCCTGTAGACAAAACCGCGGGAACCGGTGAGGAAGATGAACCGATTTCTGATGGCGAAGACAGCAATCCGGAGGAATCGCCAGAAGAACCTGAGAAACCATCCGAGGAGTCCCCTGTAGAAAGTGATATGCCAGCCATCGTGTTTCCCCCCTGTGAATGGGAGATTTTGTTCTATCCTAACGCAAATACCGCCGAAATCGTCACGATTATCCTCAAATAAGTTGCGCTGGGAGTGTTGCGACAAAACGCTCTGCAACACTCCCAGAAAAATTTTTCAAAATTTTTCAATTTTTTTCAAAAAAGGTATTGACATTTTCAGTTTTTCTGCTATACTTAGTATTGTTCCGCGGGCGTAGCTCATCTGGTAGAGCGCCACCTTGCCAAGGTGGAGGTAGCGGGTTCGAGCCCCGTCGCCCGCTCCAAGGAATGAAAGACACCGCAGTTGCGGTGTCTTTTGTTTTTTCCGAGCGATGCTACATAAAAAAGAAAGAGAGGAAGCATTCGTTCGGGTGCTTCCTTTTGCCATATGTTATTCAAACAGAAAGGACGACTCCCCATGACACATCTGAGAAAATTACTCTCCCTGTTGCTGTGCCTGTCCACCCTGTGCAGTGTTGCCACCGCATTCGACACTTCGCAAGACTCTAAACTGCTGTATCTGGTAAATAAGTCACACGCACTTTCTGCCAGTTATGTCCCCGAACTGGTGGAACTGACAGGACTTTCCGCTACCAGCAACGGAAAGCGACTGCGGAAAGAGGCACTCGATGCCCTGTATGCCATGTATGGTGCTATGACCGCCGAGGGAATCCAGTGCAATGTCATTTCTGGCTACCGTTCCTATGCCTACCAGCAACAGTTGGTCAACGATAAAGTGAACAAGCGTGTTGCCAACGGACAGAACCGCGAAACCGCCTATCAACAGGTCATTATGAGTACCGCACCTGCTGGTTGCAGTGAGCATCAATTGGGTCTGGCTATCGACTTTTCGATGGGGACCAGTTCCTCTGCCTCCTTTGCCAACACCGCCGCAGGCATATGGTTGCGTGAACACGCATGGGAGTACGGCTTTATTCTGCGCTACTTAGATGTTAAGATGGCATTTACGGGCATTATGTCCGAGCCGTGGCACTACCGCTACATCGGTGTTCCCCACGCCCAAATTGTCCACCAAAACGGTTGGTCGTATGAGGAATATATCACTTACCTACAGACCAATGGCTCGTATTCCTTAGCTGTTGGAGAGGAAACCTACGATATTTTCTGGACACAGGATACCACCGCCGAATTTCACAATATTATCGACATCTCCTCCGACAATGCTGGTGGATGGGTTATTACCACAGGCACGATAGCCAATCCCCTCTCCCGTGTTGTTGGCCACTGGTCGGAATCTTCATTCCTCGCCCTACAGGAGCGCGGTATCGTGTTCCAAAACAGCGTCTTTCCCCAGCGCACCATCACACGGGGCGATTTTGCCGCCCTGTGTGGCTTAGCAATGCCCTCTGACCCCGATGCCATACTCACCCGTCAGGAGGCCGCAAAACTGCTTGCAAAAGCCATCAGCGATAAGTCACTCGCCTATCTCGTCTACACTGACTTGGATGCTATCAGTGGCAGTGCCTTCCAAAGTGTACAGATGTGTGTCGCCTCCGGTATCTTCTCCCATGCCAAGGGACTTGCTTTCCGTCCCACCGATGCAATGACTTGGGCAGAGGCCGCCACGACTGCCCTGCGCTATCTGGAGTCCTGCGAAAAATAAATGACACCATACAGAGAACAAGGGCGCGTTGCGAAAAACAACGCGCCCACACTTTTTATGTTCTTTATTCCACTACAATAGCATAACTCTTGGAGGCACATACCGCACCACCGGAATCATATGCGGTTGCAGTGAGGGTAATCGTCTGCCCTTGATATGCGGAGAGGTCTACCGTCAGTGCATACGGCACTTCACTGACGCGACCAATCTCTACGCCGTTGATGGCATACACCGCATAGGAGAAATCGTTGGCAAAAGTCTTGAAATAGGCACACAGTGTCACGGTTTCTGCACCGACACGCACATTATTGCCCAACTCAAAGCTATAGCGCAGTCCTTCTGTCTGTTCCTTGGTGTGCGACACATAGAATTCACTGCTAATTGCCTCCACAAATACTTTGCGGTAGGCCTCATTCTTATTCAGCTCAAACTTTCGTCCCCCTGCATCGACCGTTTCAAAGAGATACATGGCGGAAACCTGCGGATACTTAATCGGGAGATAGGTA
This sequence comes from Candidatus Pelethomonas sp., assembly GCA_045658885.1. Taxonomy (GTDB): domain Bacteria; phylum Bacillota; class Clostridia; order Oscillospirales; family Oscillospiraceae; genus Pelethomonas. The sequence goes on from JAZOVU010000041.1 coordinate 35,066, forward strand.
ATGAAATGATGCAACTGCTGAGAGGCCAATTCGGTAATATCCTTGCCACTGGCTACATGGTAGTACGACGCACCACCCTCAGAAATAATTATCGGCTTCTTGTGTCCATACAGACCTACGATGGTATCCAGAACCGCCTCAAAACGACTTCTATCCACCCCCTGCTGGAGTGGGTCTGTTTCGGGTGCGTACTCATAGTAGGCAGAAATGCCGACATAATCCACATACGCATCCCCTGGGTAGTAGTACTCCATATTGTCCGCTGGGTAGAAGTTGGGCGACCACACCATCGCACAATTGGGCGCATAGGTATGGAAAATATCTGCGGCATAGCGGAAACTTCTGATATAAGAGGCATAGTCCTCGGTATACCACTTGGAACTAATTTCGTTCATCTCACAAGCAAAACGAATAAGAATCTTTGCCCCAGTCGCCTGTAAGTCCTTCGCCAATTGTATCAATCTGGCATCGTCCGCCGTAATGCTCAACAAATCGTTCAAACTATTCGGTTGCAGTGCGTACTGGATAATCTTATCCTGTTGTTTCGCGGCGGCGAAGCACTCTCGATAAGTGGAAATCGGGGTATCCAATCCACCGTACAGAATAAAGGCCGCTGCCTCTTTTTCTGCATACTGGGTAAATTCCGTCATGTAGGTGTGGCTACTGCCCTTTAGGGTCACACCAAACTGTACCCCATTGTACGGCTCATACAGTGCGCCAAACTGCTTTCTAGCAGAATACTTCGCATTATTTGTCAGCACGAACATCTGCACGGTACTATTGCTAAACGAGGCACGCCGTGCCGCATCCAGCGATTCCTGATGCAGTCCTGCCAGTTCCCACAGCTCGGATTCTCTGGTATAGCAGGCGGCCGCCTCCGCCTTTTGGTTCAACTGGTCATAGCAGTAACCAAGATGGTGATAGAACATCGCATCGCTGTTATAATCACTCTTTTCAAGGAAAACAGGGGCAAGTTCTCTCATCTTCTCGACACATTCTGCATACTGACCAGCGTCTTTCAAAGCCATCGCATTTTCCCAAGCCGCCCAGTAGTTGTCCACGGTCAGACCACTGTTTTCAATCTCATAAATCAGCGTACCAGCCCCAGGGCTGGTGATGAGTACACTGCCGTTCCAACCCACGGTAGCATCCAGTGCTTCCAGCACAGCACGAATAGGCAGGTATGTTCTACCGTTGACAATCACAGCCGCGGCATCATTTGGAATCTCTGTTCCATTTCGGAAAATACGATTCTCTCCGATTTTGACCGCAACGGTGGTTTCGTTTTTCGTGACCAGTGCAGTACGCGTTTCCGCATCCCAACGCACGGTTGCACCAAACGCCTCCATTGTTACGCGAAGCGGAACGAGCGTCCTGTTTTCCGCACTGATAAAGGGATATCCTGTGTTGTCGTCAAAGACGACGGGTACCCCGTCCATGTAGACATCCACTGCACTGGCCGATATCGTGAGGAATACGGACAACAGTACCATACTTACCAGATGAACTAGCTTTTTCATAGGAACCCTCCTTTTCCTTACATCAGGAATGTATTACTTTTTCATGCTACCATAGAAAAGAAACATTTGCAAGTAATCGCTCTGAAAATTGGCTTGTACAGTGTAATTGCACAAAAAATTTTTTTGGTTTTGTATAATTTACCACTTGCAAATTCTGATTTAAAGTGGTAAATTATATTCACAAAGAGATGATACCAAATTATTTGGTAATTCTCCCGCGATGTAGGCTTTCGATTTTATATAGATGTCGGTGTCATTTGGAAAATCGGTTTCGTCAAACAAAACAACAACAGTAACAAATCCTTTTAGAAAGTCGCATCGTAAAATCTAACGAAAGAGAGGTTAATCAAGGATGTTAGATACCAAGAATGAACAGGAATAACCCTTGGCTGTTTTTTATCTTTATGCAGTCAAGGGTTATTCTTATGTTTGTCTATCTTCGGAACTATATGGGTGTTTCTCCGTCCAACGAGGGGCGGAGTTTTTGTTTGTATCGGAGCATTGGATATTATTGACAAGGAATATTTAGTGTGCTAAAATTACCGTTGAAAAAATGAGTTAGAGAGGTAGCAAACCATGATATTTGGAAAGCACATCAACGGGTACTATCTAAAGTACTTCCCATTGCTGGTTTTGGGACTGGCCGCACTGGTCGCTGTGGACTACATACAGCTCATCATCCCAAACCTGTACCAAATGGTCATCAACGGCATGAATGATGGACAAGTTCTGGTGGACGGTGTTATGCAGGAGTTCAACATGAGTTTTCTGTTGGACCGCATCTGTATGCCGTTCGTCTTTGTCATTTTATCGCTGGTATTTGGCCGTTTCCTGTGGCGTGTGTGTCTGTTCGGTGCGGCCATCCGTATGGAAACCGACCTACGCAACAAGATGTTTAACCACGCAAAGAACCTCAGTCAGCAGTACTATCAGGTGAATAAAGTCGGTAATTTGATGAGTCTGTTCACCAACGACTTGGACACCATTCAAGAGTGCTACGGCTGGGGACTACTCATGTTCTTCGATGTGGTCTGTCTGGGTCTGATGTCCATTATCAAGATGGGACAGATGGACCTGCTGTTGACTGCCCTCTCCCTGATTCCGATGGGATTCCTGTTGGCGGCTTCTACCATTGTCGGTAAGCGACTGACTGCTAAGTGGGCGCGTCGTCAGGAGGCATTCTCCAACCTGTCCGACTTCAGCCAGGAGAGCTTCTCTGGTATCGCTGTTGTCAAGGCATTTGTCAAGGAGTCTAAGGAGCTGTTGGCATTCAAGAAGCTCAACGAGGAGAATGAGGTTGCCAATGTGGACTACACACGCTCCTCTGTTCTGTTCCGTATTCTAGTTTCTCTGTTTGTCGAGTCGGTTATCTGTGTGATTCTCGGCTACGGTGGTTATCTGGTCTATACTGGTGCCTTCAATGCAGGCCAGTTGGTTGAGTTTATCGGCTATTTCAACAGCGTGGTTTGGCCCATCATGGCCGTTTCCGAGCTGATTGACATGACTTCCCGTGGCAAGGCCTCCCTCAAGCGCGTGGGCGAGCTGTTGGATGCCAAGCAGGATGTGTTCGACCGCGAGAATGTCAAGGAAGTCGAGCAGGTGCGCGGTGACATTGTATTCAAAAACCTCACTTTCCGCTATCCCGACGGCGAGTACGACTGTCTGAAGAATATCTCCTTCCACATCGAGGCTGGCGAGAGTGTTGGTCTAGTGGGTAAGACAGGCTCTGGTAAGTCCACGATGGTGGACCTCCTACTCCGCACCTACAATGTCCCCGATAGCACCATCTTCATCGATGGGCACGATGTCAACACCATGCCCATCCGACAGGTTCGTGCCGCGTCCGCCTATGTGCCACAGGATAACTTCCTGTTCTCTGACACCATTTCCCGCAACATCGGCTTTGGTGTGGACGACCCCAGCGAGGACAATGTGGAAAATGTGGCGCGTCTAGCCGATATCTACGACAATGTCATGGACTTCCGCGACGGCTTTGAAACCATGATGGGCGAGCGCGGTGTGACCGTTTCTGGTGGTCAGAAACAGCGTATCTCCATCGCACGCGCCCTGCTCAAGGACGCACCGATTCTGATTTTGGACGACTCGGTTTCCGCGGTTGACACCAAGACCGAGCGTAAGATTCTGGAGAATCTGCGTGCCTCCCGTAAGGGCAAAACCACGATTCTGATTGCCCACCGCATTTCCACCATTGAGCAGATGGACAAGATTATCTTTATTGATGACGGTGCGATTGTCGCTGTCGGTACACATGAACATCTCTATGCGACCTGCGAGGAGTATCAGCGTATGGTCGACTTGCAGAAGCTGGAAGAGGAAGGAGGCGCGTCTAACAATGCATGAGTTTTTGCCTGTTCTGATTGTTGGCGGCATCATCGGCGTATTTGCCATCATTTTCATTATCGCCTATCTTGGCATCCGTAAGCAGAAAGAGGCCATCGGTTTCGACCGCAACATGGCAGACAGCGAGCTGATTACGCGCCTGTTGCAGTATGCCAGACCCCATTGGAAGTCCTTTGCCCTGGTGCTGGTCATTATGGCAATGTCCATTGCTTACGATTTGATTTCCCCTCTCATCATCGGCCGTATTGAGGAAATGGTCAAGGACGATTTCGAGCTGTCTGTCCTGTTCCGCTGGGTTGCCGTATATGCGGCCGTTCTGCTGGTGTCCCTCGCCTGCACCTATTTCCAGTCCCTGATTCTCCAGAAAACGGGACAGAAAATCCTGTCCTCCCTGCGTCAGGATGTGTTTACCCATATTGAAAGTCTGTCACATAGTCAGCTCAATCAGATTCCTGTCGGTAAGCTGGTCACGCGTGTCACCAACGATACCAACGCCATCTCCATGATGTTTACCAATGTGCTGGTCACGATGGTCAAGAATGTGTTCGTCATTGTCGGTATCTTGATTGCCATGCTGATGCTGAACTATGCACTGACCCTCATGGTGCTGTGCTTCGTGCCGTTCGTGGCACTGTTCACGGTGATTTTCCGTAAGTTTAGCCGTAAGGTTTACCGCCGTGTGAAGGATTGCACCACGGACATCAATACCTACCTCTCCGAAAACCTGTCTGGTATCAAGATTACCCAGATTTTCAACCGCGAGGAGCGCAAGTATGAGGAGTTTGTCGAGAAAAGTGCCAAGCTCCGCCGCGCTAAGCAGGACCAGATGTTCGTGTTTGGTATCTTCCGCCCCATGGTGTATATGCTGTATGTCAGCTCCGTCATGTGCCTGCTGTACTTCGGTGGTAAGGGCTACATTCGGGACACCGCTTTCTTAGGGCAGGTTATCACCTCTGGTACCGTTGTCACCTTCTATCTGTATATCTCCAAGTTCTTCAACCCCATCCAGACCCTAGCAGAGCAGTTCAATGCGTTGCAGTCCGCTTTTGCCTCCGCTGAAAAGATTTTCACCATTATGGACATGGCACCCGAGGTGGTGGATGCCCCCGATGCCATTGAACTCAAGGATATCCGTGGCGAAATCGAGTTCAAGAATGTCTGGTTCGCCTATAAGGAGGACGAATGGGTGCTACAGGATGTATCGTTCCATGTCAAGCCCCATCAGACCGTGGCATTTGTCGGCTCTACGGGTTCTGGTAAGTCCACAATCCTCTCGCTCATCTGCCGTAACTATGATATCCAGAAGGGTCAGATTTTGATTGATGGCATCGATATCAAGAAAATCAAGATTTCTTCTCTGCGCCGTCACTTTGGTCAGATGTTGCAGGATGTGTTCCTATTCTCTGGTACCATCCGCAGTAATATCCTCCTGCGTATGGACGGTGTCAGCGATGACGCAGTCTGGGAGGCCTGTCGCTATGTCAATGCGGATAGCTTCATCAGCAAACTGGAAGCAGGTTTGGACGACGAGGTGCGTGAGCGCGGTAACAACTTCTCCGCTGGTCAGCGTCAGCTCCTCAGCTTTGCTCGTACCATTATCCACAAGCCCAGCGTGATGATTCTGGACGAGGCAACCGCCAACATCGACACCGAAACCGAAATTCTCATTCAGGACTCTCTGGAAAAGATGAAGAATATCGGTACGATGTTGATTGTCGCACACCGTCTGTCTACTATCCAGCACTCCGATAATATTATTCTCCTGTCCCACGGTAAAATTGTAGAGCAGGGCAACCATCAGCAACTTCTGGCAAAGAAGGGTGCTTACCACCATCTGTACACCCTGCAATTCAGCAAGGAGCAGTTGGCAAAACAGCAGAGCTAATAAAAAAGGGAGTGTGGCAAATGACCTGCTACACTCCCTCTGCTCTATCGCATAGATTATTCCCACTTTTCCCAGACTTCTGGACAGTACCCGATGGTGACAAATTTTCCGTTGCGGACGATGGGGGTATTGAACAGTTGCGGATTGTCAAACAGCTTCTCCTCTGCCGCCTCTTTGGTAATATACGCCATATAGAGGTCCTCATAGGCGCGGCACTTGGTATTGACCAACTGCTCAAAAGAGAGTTTCTGGCGCACACTGCGGTACTCGCCGAGTGAGAATCCCTTTTTGGGCAGGTCGATATACTGGTACTTAATGCGTCGCTCCTTGAACCAACGCTCTGCTTTTTTCGTGTCAAAGCATTTAGAAGAACCAAAAATTTGAACATTCATAGCAAAAACTCCTTCATTTTGACGATATTTTAGATGGGAGGTATCCATGATGAAACAGGCAATCCAAACTTTACGCGAATGGGTGGACGCAAGCAACAATATTGTAGCTTTTGTCGGCGCAGGATGCAGTACAGAGAGTGGCATCCCAGATTTCCGCAGTACGGATGGGTTGTACCATCAGCAGTACGACTATCCACCCGAAACGATTTTGAGCCACCGCTTTTTCTGTACACACCCCGAAGAATTTTACCGCTTTTATCGGGCTAAGATGCTGTGCCCCGATGCGCGCCCTAACCCTGCCCACCTCAAATTGGCACAGTGGGAGCACGAGGGCAAGTTGCGCGCCGTTATCACACAGAATATCGATGGACTGCACCAGCAAGCTGGCAGTCAGAATGTGTTGGAACTGCACGGCAGTGTCCTACGCAACTACTGTCGCAAGTGTGGCAAGTTTTACAGCGTGGAAACGATACAGCAGAGCCGTGGTGTGCCCTACTGCGACTGTGGCGGTATCATTAAGCCCGATGTTGTCCTCTATGAAGAAAATTTGGACGAAAACACCATCGCCCGTGCGATTTCTGCCATCCGTGCGGCAGATGTGTGTATCATCGGTGGTACTTCGCTGACCGTCTACCCTGCGGCCGGACTGGTGCGGTACTATCGCGGAAACAAACTGGTCGTTATCAATAAGACGGAACTGCCTGAAACAGGGGCAAATCTCACCATCTGCGCCCCCATCGGTGCGGTATTGTCGCAGATATAGTACCAATGTAGCACAAGATAGGGAGCTTCGCAAGGCGTGGCTCCCATCTCCTTTTATCTTTTTGAAAAAAATTGAAAAAATTTAAAAATAATAGTTGACAAATGCAGAATCCTTTGCTATAATTCGTTCTGTTGGTTGCGGTAGACGCGATATGCGAGTGTGCTGGAACTGGTAGACAGGCACGTTTGAGGGGCGTGTGTCGACAGACGTACGGGTTCAAGTCCCGTCACTCGCACCACTTCCCTTCGGAAGCCAACAGAAAAGATAATAGATGCGCGCGAGTGGTGGAATTGGCAGACTCGCTAGATTCAGGTTCTAGTGCTCATTACGGGCGTGCGGGTTCAAGTCCCGCCTCGCGCACCAACTTTTCTTTCTAAACTACATATTGTATGCGCGCGAGTGGTGGAATTGGCAGACTCGCTAGATTCAGGTTCTAGTGCTCATTACGGGCGTGCGGGTTCAAGTCCCGCCTCGCGCACCAAAAGACAGTCGAAAGGCTGTCTTTTTCTTTTCGATATACGAGATATACGACTGGAAAAAGCGGGACATGGTGCGTCCCGCTTTCTTATTTTGTATGGTGAATTTTATGGCTCCCAGTAGCGCGTATCGGGGTCTAATTCCTGTTCCTGCTCGATAAGTAAAATGCCGTCCTCGTCATACAGCCGAACGGTAGCAGTAATGGTGACTTCATAGGGTCGATGCCCCATCTTAGTAAAGGTAAATCCCAGAACATCCAGTGCATATCCCTCCGCGCCGTGGCGAATAAACGGATTGGGAAAACCATCTTCACGCTGATTATCGAGGTGCGGTAAATCGAATGTGAAAAAGAAACACCCGTCGTATTTCCGTGTAGCTTCCGCCGAGAAAGTGTGGTCTAAACGAATATCCTGGTTTGTATACATAAAACCATCTATTGACACTTCCAACCGTGCATAGACTGCATCAGGATAGTTGTCCACGACAACGACTGGCAACTTGACCGCTTTATTATCTGCTCCCCAGGATTGGCTAGCAGGAGATTTCGGAGCAATGACGATAGTAATATCGCCTGTCTTTTTGAAATAATTTAAATCACCGCCAAAGTTATCAGTAGAAGTCAGAACACCATGCTCCGTCTCCCCCACAATGATGTATGAATAACAATAGCCGCCATCCTCTACTTTCTCGTTTAATAGAACCGTAGATGGGCCAACAAAATTGACGCGCTCCATGCGGCGGAAGTGATGGAGATGTGAAAGCGCAGGGCAATCGTTACTGACATACCATATTCCCACCATAACCAATGCGATAACGATGTTGCACACCGACCGATAGGAGCGAGGAATCCTGTTCCACTGCCTGTATATCTTTTTTATCTGTTTCACTGCGTAGCACCCCCTGGTAAGTTAATCCGAAAACGGAAGTCACGGCCATCACGCGTGTAGCAAATGTCAATCCAGTCGGCATCCTGTGACGCAAATCCATTGATACACATATCCAGTGTCCAAGTGAACGGTCCTGTGAGAAAAGCATTGCCAGACAAATATTTGTCAGCGATTCCAGAGTTCCAGGGGGCATAAGTTCTCCCCTCGCTGTCCTGCGCCCATATCCACTCTATCAAATCTGGCGATGCCCAACAATAGGGAAAGACATCTTTCACTTCCATCTGGAAGTAAAACGCATCCAAATCGTCAGTACTCCCATCTGCAAATTTCGTATGTGTCCATACTGCCCGTGTCAATTCCCAAGTGTACCCATTCGATGTAAACTGCTGTCGCGGTTCTTGATACATGACCCGTGTCGTCACACCTATCTCATCCGATACATAGGTATCTTCGTAGAGGTCATACCGACCGCTGGTATACTGTGCATACGAGCCGTAATACCCTGCTGTAAAATTGAGAATCGAAGGTAGCGTAAAGAGCAGAAGAACCACCAGAAGTATCCGCGTTGCACGGAGAAAATAGCCCCAAAACGGACGGTGAATCGCGGCGAGCTGGGGCGCGATTTCCTCGGCATCTCCCATCGCTTCGAGGGCACGGTCACAAGCAGTATCTTCGTCATATCCCTGCGCCATCAGTGCTTCACAGCGGTCACACAGGTGGCCGAGGAGCTCTTCCGCCACTTCCTTTCTATCAGGCGGAAAGACAATTTCCGACACGGCACGGTTGCACCACTGCTCAAATTTATATGTATCCATAGGCACCCCCTCACGCGCCTGCAAGACCAAGAACCAGATTCACCTTTTCGGAGAAAACTTTCCATTCTTCCTCTTTTTCGACTAATTGCGCTCTCCCCGTGGAGGTCAGATGGTAATACTTGCGCTCACGCCCACTCGGTGTCTGGCTCGTGTAAGCACTGACCCATTTGTTTTTCTCCATCGCATGGAGCAAGGGGTACAGCGTTCCCTCTTTGAGCTGAAAGGTATCATCGGAGCGTCTGGCCAACTCCGTGACCATCTCGTAGCCGTACATATCGCGGTCGCGCAACAGGGCGAGGAGCAACAACGGCGTACTACCAGACAACAGACTTTTTTCTACTTTCAAATGGTATTCCCCCTTTACCTAGATTATCTAGGTATATTATACATAGATTGTCGAGGTATGTCAAGGGGACATTTCTCTCAACTAGCAGTTGTACCATGTCGCGTACACCGCCATTGTTTTGTGTAAAAAGATGCGTTATGATGAAACCACCATCGATGGCAAAACAAATTTAGGAGAATGACCATGCACATTGGAAAGCAAATCAAAGCACTGCGCCTACGGCGCGGTGTGACACAGGAGGCTATGGCACAGCATTTCGGAATCACTGCACAGGCGGTCAGCAAGTGGGAAACGGAGCAGTCTGTCCCTGACATCGGGATGTTACCAGAGCTGTCCGCCTATTTCGGAGTCAGTATTGATGAACTCTTTGCTCTCTCGGATGAGGTACGGATAGAGCGCATCCAGAATATGATTTGGGATGTGCGCTTCCTGAACCCAGCGGATGTGGAGAACGAACGGCAATTTTTATTGGAAAAGGCGCGCCGCGAACCGCGTAACGGTGACCCCCACTGTATGCTTGCCCAGTTGGAACTGCATCTGGCTAAGGAACACTGTATCCGTGCAGAGGAATATGCCTTAGAGGTGATTGCACGGGACAACGGTGCGGGTGTTGGGTGTGTGTATCTCGCCAAAGCGATGGGCGGTGCGCGCATCGACCCCAGACATAACTCCCATCCTGCTCTCATTGCACACTACAAGAACTGTCTGCAAAAATATCCCGACGACATGGAGGTGTATGGTGCGCTTGTCACACAGTTGATTGACGACCACCGCCTTGCGGAAGCTAAGAGATATTGTGAACGCATGGAGGTAGCACACGGAAATCACTACTTTGTCATGGTACATCAGGCAAAGTTGGCGATTGCGTCGGGGGATATGGAAACCGCCAGAAATTTGTGGACAAAGTTGGATGTCGAATACCCCGACAATTGGAGTGTACAGCACTGGGTTGGTGACTTGCAGACAATGGCTGGCGAATATACCACCGCCAAAGAACACTATCAGAAAGCGATTACGCTGATGCAGTTCCCTCGCTACACAGACCCCATTGATTCTCTGGCGCAAGTCTGCGAAATGGATGGCGATATTGAGGGTGCTATTGCGGCACGACGACTGGAATTGGAAGTTGCCGAAAAAGATTGGGGCGCAACAACAGGCGAATCGATTGACTGCATCCACCGCGAGATTCGTAGATTGGAAACCGCCTTATCCCAATAACAATAACAGTTGCCAAAATGATTCTTGCACATCCCCACAATCTACGCTACAATGGGTGTATCATATAGACTTTCGTTGTCATAGGAGGAAAACACCCATGAATTTTACTGAAATTGCACAGGAGCGTCAGTCTTGCCGTAACTATGCCGCGGAGCGCGCCGTGGAGGAGGAAAAACTCCACGCCATTCTGGAGGCCGCACGGCTGGCTCCCTCGGCCTGCAACGGTCAGCCATATCATCTCACTGTCTGTCGCGGAGAGCTGGCAAAACAAGTCGCCAAGGCCACGATGGGAATGGGCATGAACAAATTTGCATCCGATGCCCCTGTGCAAATCGTGATTTCTGAAAAACCGTATGTCGCTAGTGCAGCAATGGGCGCAAAAGTGAAAGGCAACGACTACCGTTCCATCGACATCGGCATTGTGGCCGCCTATCTGACCGCCGAGGCAACCGCACAGGGCTTGTCCACCTGTATCCTCGGTTGGTTCGATGATGCGGAGATTCGCAAACTCTGCGGTATCGACGGTACGGTGCGCCTTGTTATCACGCTTGGCTATGCCAAAGAGGGGGACGCTCTGCGTACCAAGAAACGCAAAACACTGGATGAACTGGTTACAATGAAATAAAGAAGCGTGCGCTACACAAAACTGGATTCCTCCAGACTGTAGCGCACTCTTTTTTCGTTTATGCAAAGATGGCTGATACATCATACGATGCCGTATCTTTTAACAGCTTGTCGCCGTAAAAGTTGGAATATTTGACCGTCAAATCAGAACTAACAAAGGCGAGGTCAACAATCTCCACTTCTTCTGTAAAAACCAACAGGTATGGTTGATTGCCTATGATATTCCGAGATACGGTAGTATTGTCTTTCAGCAAGACATCGATTGCTGTAAAAGCAACCGCAATTCTCTTATCGTTGATGAAATCCAAAACACTATCTCCCGTGTCACCAAATACGATGGTTAGCATATCCGTCACCAGAACATGGGCCGATATACCTGCTGACATGGCGCGCTCCCCATCTTTCATAGCGGTGACGGCATATCCGTCCGCCTGTTTCTGCACCACAAACACCTGCAACATCTGATAGCTATTGGTGCCTGGATTTTTTGTCCCTGTCAGAAACACAACGGTATCGCCATGTACCTCGCCGTAAATGATTTCGTAGTGGGTCGTCTGTTGCTGAAACCAACGGGTCGCTTCGTCTAAAATTGCTACACTTTGGTTGTTGCTGTTCTCACCAGCGTGTAATGAACACCCTGTTAGCACCACCAACATCTGTAGCAACAGGAGGAACCATGCCTTCATTTTACAGTCCTTCATCGTCAATCTCCTTTCTCACCGTGAAACTCGTACACATACAAATCAAATTGACTCCCTGCAACCGAGATACCAACCTTGTTATGGTCTACCCAACTAAGGCTGCACTCTCGATTGACTGCAAAACCACTGCGGTCAAAAACAGTAAACTGAGCAGTTTCAAAATCAATGACACCAAGTGTTGCAATACTCAGACTATCTTGCTGTTTGGTAGAAACATAGTAACACGCTTTTGTTTTATCTGTGCTGATAAGCATTTCGGCGCGGTCATCGTAACTAAATCCAGCAATGATAGCGGAACGCACACCATCTTTTTGGTTGAGGACCACAACGCTACCATCTGCATCGACACAAAGCACATACTGACTTTTCAGAGGAATGATTCTTTCGTTTTCTGTTTCGCTCCACTCTGTTGGCATCCTGTCAATCGTTTTCTTCAATACCCCCTCTGAAACTGCGTAGCTCCAACAGGTGTATCGGTTATCGGCATCCGATACCAAAAGCACTGTGCGGTCATCCGCAAAAAATGCGTGGTATATCGTATCTTCTGCAACCATTTCTTGTAGAGAGATACACTGTCCAGACTGTCGGTCATATAGGTACGGCGAAACAATCAACTCTCCCTCGGACTTTCCAAATAGGAGTACAAAGTTACAGTCGGAACTTATCTGTATATCCTGCACCTGCATCAGTGGGCATCGTCCAGTATCTTGGAATACAGGCGCGACAGTCCCTGTCGGTAGATGTAGCAAAAACGCATGGAAATCAGATGCAACGGTCAAACCACCAAAGATGGATACCAATACAACATCCGATTGTGGCGCGATAGGAGAAATCGACCATTTCCGATTCTCTGTGCCACCGCCACCAACTACAGAAATACATCCCTGCTCATAAGACCAATAGGCTGTCCCATGTATCGGGGTACCGCCCATATTCACACGAAATTGCGTACTGTTTGTCGGTATCGTCCACAGCGTACCGTTCACAATTCGATAGAAAGATACACCACAGATGCTACCATTTTCGGTATATTCGGCATCGTACATGGTGCCGTTCCCCAACATGGTAACTTCTTTTCCCAGTTTGAGATATTCTGCGGAAACACCGTTTCCCAAGTGGGCGTTTGTTTCCTGTCGGTCTACACCATTCCCATTTGGCACCAGTTCTGTCACCGACAAATGGAAAAATGAGAATACTTGTTCTCGGAAGTCCTCGTCTACCGCCATAGCCGTGACGAGCGAACCGATGAGCAGTAGCACTGCCACAGCAATGCTGGTAAACACTCGACTCCAGAGCTTTGTGTGCACAACTTCTTTTCCCTGTTGTGTTTCACACACAAACCGTTTTTGTGCCGAGAGAATATAGTGGTCCTCTATTGCTCCAAGTGCCTCCAGCAGTACATCCCTATCCATAGATAAACCCCTTCCTCTTTAAATGTGCGCGTAGCTTCTTGCGTGTGCGAAGTAACATCATTTTTATCTTGCTCTCTCCGAATCCTGTTACTATACTCATCTGTGCGATGGACAGAAATGACCAGTATCGCCCCACAAAGATATCCCGTTCTATCTCTCCAAGCGTCTGTAAGAATGTATTGAGTTCCTCCGCCAATTCAGCTGCCTCAATGGTATCCTCCACCGTCTGCCTTGAAGGAATGCAGTCCGACAGCTCATCCCACACCAATACCATCTCACCACTGCCACGCTTCGCCGTATTCGTCTTTCTCCATATTTGAATTGCTATCCGACGCGTTATCTTCCCCAGGAAAGTCGAAAGTATGGTCGGACGGTGTGGTGGTATGGTTTCCCATGCGGCTAGATAGGTGTCATTCACACTCTCATTGGCATCCTCTGTATTCCCTAGAATACGAAAGGCGATGGAATAGCAATATTTTCCATATTTTTTCGATGTTTCTGCAATCGCTTCCTCGCATCGCGCCCAGTACAACTCCACAATATGCGTATCTTCCACGGCATTCTCCCCTTTCTTGTAATGGAACTGTTCACCTCTCTACTCGCAAAATGATTGTGTTCGTCACAATATTTTTGAATATTTTCTTCTTAGTATCTTTTATTTTCCTATAGCACTATCGACCAACCATATTGGCGATTTAGAAGAATTTATAGAATGGAAAAAGACTCCACCCAATCCAAGGATGGAGTCTATGCGTTTTGGGTCTAAAAACTGTTATCTCATCTTCAACAACATCAGCTGCTGATATACCCATTCAGGTGTAACGCCCTTTGCGCGTACGGTAACCACAACATCGCCATATTTCACACTGAATTCCATACGCCATCCATCGGTATCACCAGCATCATGGACCTTGTATGCACGGCGATATACCGCTTCTAGTGTCAGTTCTTCTGCATCAAAGATGGGGTTATCTACAATTTCCCGCAATTCGTCTGGTACAGAATCTGCCCGTGGGATGGGATAGAGGGCGAGGTCATAGTTTTCCTTGTCCTCCACACTGGTGAGTCGGTGTGCATCTGCTTCCGCGTAGGGAGAAACCACCCATGCCAAATCATCCAGACCCTTTGACCACAAACCACTGAGATAATTGGAATTTTGGAACTGGAAGCGACGGATGGTACTCTCCTCAAATCCAGCAGGGAGTGCAGACGGCATATACTGTCCAAAGTCTGGCTCGGCCTGTGCCTCAGCGAGTGTGTGAAATATCTGCTCCATCAGTTCTGGGATTTCTTCTGGCGTAATCACCGACAAGTCTGGCTTACCTGCTTCATAGGTGGCAAAACATTCCAGCACACATTGGAAGTCTGCCTTCGCCTGTTCCAACTGCTCTGATGTGATATCCATTGCGAAGTGAAAATAGAGGTCGTTGATACTAGCAGTTGCGGTTAGTGTGACAGTATTGCCCACCGCATATTGATAGACCCTGTATTCCACCTGTTCACACACCGACACCACTTCCTCACCAGACAACACATAACTCGGGCTGAACAAATAGTCGGTGATGGCGATGGTGACGGGGTTCTCTGGCAGAGAAGTAGTCACGGACAGGACCACCTCCAACAAATTTCCGTAGTTGTCAAATCCTGCATAGCCAGAACAGTTCATGTATGCAAAGTGCATCTCTGGTTCCAGAACTGCCAACTCCGTGTCGTTTAACGGCTCTGTAAAATACCCCTTAATATACGCGCGGTTCGCATCCAACCGCGAAGTCGCCTCATTGAAGTAAGCGGTCCAGGGAGTCCGCTGGTCCTCTTTCTGTTCCGAATCCTCGGACTGGTCTGGGGTGGTTTGCACAGGAAAATCACTGTTGTCCGGTGGAATCGGCGTGGGTTTCAAAAAGAGATGAGGAGCTACCGCTACCGCTGCAAATAGAAGGCAGAAGCAAGCTACCATCGCGCTACATTTGAGCCAGACAGTATGGTTAGACTTTCTCATCGTTTCTGCTTCCTGGATATACTTCTCATCGATGTCACCGAAAACTTCTGCAAAATCCTCTTTTCTCATAGGTCAAAACCCCTTTCTAAAAGATAGCTGTATAGTTTACAGCGGAGTCGATTCAGCGTCACCGATACATGATTCTCTGTCATGCCAAACCGATAGGCAATCGTAGAAATGGTATCAAAGTACCAGTAGCGACGGATAAAGACCATTCTCTTTTTAGCAGGCAAAGTACTTAAGAATGTATCAATTGCCTGTATCAGTTCCTTACGGTCCATCTCCTGTTCCACACCATCCGTACCAGATACGAGCTCTGCGATTTCATCAATCACCACGGCGGTTTGAGTTCCCCCTCGCTTATCAGCAATATTGTGTTTGTATCGGTTCAAAGATAGATTTCGTGTGATTTTTCCAAGAAATGTCGATAGAATAGCAGGCCGATGCGGTGGTATGAAATTCCATGCGTTCCAGTAGGTATCATTGACACATTCTTCTGCATCTTCACGATTCCCCAGTATGTTCTTAGCAATCGAACTACAGTAGTTGCCGTATTTGTCAGCTGTAGCAGGGATTGCCTGCTCATTTCTATCCCAGTATAACTGGACTATCTTTGCATCATCCATCGACTTTCACCTCACTTTCATCTCTATACACCACTTTTGAAGCAAAATCTTACAACATCTCTATCAAATTTTTTTAATTTCTGTTTCCTATACAACACCATACGAACCCCATACAGGGCATGAAAAAAGGCTCGCACCAGTGGGATACCATCGTATTCCGCCCTAGTACGAGTCTTTCCATTTATCAAATTATCAAAGTGTCACTCCAGAATATATGCGGCGACAATCTCCCCATAATAGACCGTGTGAACATCTTCAGGATTTTCCGCCCAATCGGGGTAAAACTTCTGCATGACATCGGCAGGCATCTTCCGCCCATCCTGTCGCGTGGCATAGACCACACGACACTCCAATGTCAAGGGCAACTCCTGTATGGCAGGTGTGCTGATTTCTTCACCCTCTACCAAAGTCAACCCCAGTGCGGCAATTTTATCTACATCGCGCCCTGATTTAGTACCGCAGAATGCCAGAATCTCCCTGGTGCGCTCACTGCGTTCGAGGGGAACATTGACGGTAAACTCGCCCGTCTTGTCCAACATCGACTTACTGTGACGGCACTCACGGACATAGATTTGAAATAGCGGTTTGTTCCACTCGATACCAATAGTACCCCAACCAATCGCAATGGAATTTACTTTGTTGTCCGCTTTCACAGTGGCAAGAATTCCACCACGGCGCAGATGCTCCATAATATGCGGTGCATAGGCAAATACATCAATCTTCTTTTTCATAGAAATGCTCCTCGTATCTGTCATTCATCCTCTGTCCAGTCGGTCACAGGAAACGGCTGTTCTCCAGGATGCAGAGGGATTTGAATAAAGCGGTCGTACCGCGCCTGTCCAAACTGGTGTAGATAGATTTCTCTGTGTTTTTGTAAAATCGTCTTCTCATCGGGAATTACATCGGCGCAACAGAGCGTTTTGAAGTGTACCCCAAACAGGGCGCAGTCATAGCCGAGTACGGTTGCACCGCACCGCTGATAAAATCCGAGGCGACGCAGAATCATCTCGTCCTGTTCCTCGCTCCCTGTCGGTGCTTCGGACTCCCAAAGAAACACCGTGTCCGACGGATAGTGTTCACGCATGGTGGCGAGCATCTTGGCACCAATACCGCGGTTTCTCTGCCGTGCAGGGACGCACAGATAATCAATCAGAATAAACCGTCCGTCTTCGTGTCGCCAGAGCAGAACATACCCCAGCACCTTCCCATCAGTATTTACAAAGCAGAGTGGGTCATACAGTCCCTTAGCACGCAGGTTCTCCATTGCTGACAGTGGCTTAAGTTCCGCGGGTGGAAATGCCTCAGTCAAGTCCGTTTCATAGGCACGGCGTAATTCCTCGGTGGTCATGTGATGCAGTATCATGTGTGAAACTCCAGCGTCATTAAAATTGCGTTTTCTTTGGGATGGTCGTAGTAATTTTTCCGCACCCCTACTTCTTGGTAGCCGTATTTCGCATACAGCGCACGGGCGGCGGTGTTGCTTTCGCGCACCTCCAGCGTTAAAAAGGCGAGTTGATGCCCCACCGCAAAACGGCGAAACACCTCTAACAGCTCGCCAGCTATACCCTGTCGACGGTACTCTGGACGCACGGCGACATTGGTAATGTATCCTTCGTCCAGTACCACCAGCAATCCTGCATAGCCAAGAATCGTGCCATCTGCGCCCAGTGCCACCAGTGTGGCGGCGCACTCATTTTCCAAATGCTCTGCAAGCATACGGCGTGACCACGGGTCACTGAAGCAAATTTTCTCTATCTCCGCTACTTGGTCGAGATGCTCGCTGGTCATGGGGATAATATCGTAAATCATACTTGTCCTCCGATGGTAGTATTTGATGTGTGTTGTGCGTCAAGCGTCCTCGTCGTCCTCTGTGGAAACAGGAAGTCCGTACTGCTCCATGACAAGTGGGAGTACCTCCTCTACACCATATGGCAGTACAGCGCGGTGTGCAGTTTGCCCCATCAATTCGCACAGAATGGGGGATTGATATAGCTTTAGAATACGGTCAGCGCAAGCGGTGTGGTTTCCGTAGGGGTAGAACAGACCGCTTTCTGAATCGGTAATCACATCCTCATTGCCTTTGACTGCACTCGCCACCACAGGAAGCCCCATATACATGCCTTCCATCACACCAAACGGCAGTCCCTCCATCTGACTAGCAGTAACCACGACATTGCTGATACTATACCACGGTGCAATGCGGTCGACATAGCCGGGGAACCGAACACGGTCCGCCACACCGAGTTTTTCCGCCAACTTCCTGCACGATTCCAACAGAGGCCCCTGTCCAGGCAGCAACAGGACGACGGACTGGGGCAAGGATGGCAGGGCGCGAATGAGAACACTCTGGCTTTTCCGCGCAGTAAACTCCGCCGCACAAATCAGTATAAAATCGCCTGCTTTGAGGTGCAGTTGTTGGCGCAGGTCGTGTACCTCCACCCTGTTTGGTTTCCGCAGAATGGAGAAATTTACACCGATGCCGGGGATACTGACAACCTGCTTACCCAGGCGATACCGCTGTGCTACATGGTAGTCGTACCAGTTCATTGTCAACACGACATCGACAAAGCGCGCGTTTTTCCGTTCTGCTTTTAACAGGGCACGGCGTTTCAAGGTTCCCGTCTTCGTATCACAGGGGTATCCATAGGATACATGGATAAAGCGCGGCCGCTTTTTCAATTTTGCCATCGCCATACGGGTGACAAACGAGGCTACCGCCGAATGGGTAATAACAAGGTCATATTGCTCCTGTTCCAACTTGCGGTGCAACAGATGGCCCGCACGCACATTGGCAGGAGATTTGATTTTTTCCTCCAAGGGGAGCGTAATCACCTGCGAAGTATAAAAAATCGCACCGGGGGCATCGCCACAGGCAACATGAATTTGCCAACCAGCCTCGTAAAACTTCCCCATATAGGGGAGATGAAATCGTCTGATATGTTGATAAGTATTTGCTACAAAGAGAACTTTTTGTTCCATGATTCTATTCCTAATGCAGTTGAATTCGCCATTTATTTACGCATAACATCCTCAATGTCAGCAATCGTCCGCGGAATGGCGGCAGAGAGATTTTCACAGCCAGTTTCTGTGACCAAGCAGTTGTCCTCCAGTCGGAACCCTATGCCCCACTCCTCATGGTAGATACCAACATCCACGCAAAAGACCATATTGGGGAAAATAATCTCTGGCGTTTCAATCACATCGTGGACATCGTAGCCAATATGGTGTGCGCCACCATGCCACATATATTTTCCAACATTCTCTACCTTGTCTAACACCCCTGCGTCTTTCAGCAGTTGGGCATTATATTGGTGGATGGTGCGGTCCACATCCGCCATTTTCATCCCTGGGCGAATGATAGAGAACATATAGTTGCTGGTTTCCAAGGCGCACTCGTACAGTAATTTTTGTCGTTCGCTGAATCTTCCGTTACACGGCCAACCGCGTGACACATCGGTGATATGGCGGTCATATTGTGCGCCGACATCGTTGAGAATCATATCGCCGTCGTGGGCCTGTCCCGTATAGGCGTAGTAGTGGATGCAGAAATTATTCGCACCAGCGGAGATAATAGAGGGGAATCCAGGCCCCTCTGGTCCATACTGACCGAGGACATAGTCAAACTCCGCCTTATACTGGTACTCATACATCCCAGGGCGAGAGGCTTTCATCATGGCGAGAATCCCCTCTCCTGTGATGCGCTCCGCATGGCGCAGTGCGTCAATCTCGCAAGGTTGCTTAATGGTACGCAGTCTGCGAATGAGGATGTTGGCATTCTTGATTGTCAAAAACGGATACTCCCGCTGTGCAATTTGTAAGAATCCGTGGGCAGGTCGGTCGATATCGGATGGACTACAGCGGTACAAATCCAGATACAGGTTCCCGAAGCGTCCACTGACTGCCAGTGCGTGCATATCCGTGACGAAGGCATCGATACGGCGAATATCATGCACACCCGAAAGTTCCTCCGCCTCATACCCTGTCAAGCGTCTGCCTGTCCAGCGTTCCGCCATCGCATCCGACGGCAGGATATACAACCGTTCTGTCACCGCCCCTGCGTGGTCCTTGGCAACCAACAGGATGCTCTCCTTTTGTTCAATACCTGTGAGATAGACGAAGTCGCGTTCGGCAAAAAAGGGGTAATACTCATCGTTTGTTTTTCTCAATTCTACGCCTGCATACAGAAGCAGGAGAGAATTTTGCTCCAACATGGCATACAGTCTGCGCCGATTGGCACAGAAAAAATCTTTCCCAATCATCTTTCATACCTCCACTTCCCGGTCGGTCTTTGACAGCTATCTATATGATAGAGAGATTATCGCATACTTGTGGCAAAAATTCAACCGTATTACACAATGTCATTCACCAAAACATCCAATGAATGACATTCAAAATGTGTGAGTTAAGAAACAATACTCCTCCTGGTTGAACTTGAAAATGCAATGTGATATTATTTAAAGTATGCAAACGATAGTGTGAGGAGAAATCAAATATGAATCTAATTGGAATGAAAATAAGGCACACAGTATTTGGTACCGGTGAGGTTACCGAACAGCACGGGAATTACATATCCGTGCAATTTGCAGATAAGACCAGCAAATTTGTGTACCCCGACGCATTTGATAAGTTTATTACGGCAGAAGATGCAGAAACCCAGGCCTTGATTGTGCAAAAGATTCAAAAAATTAAAACTGAAACGCAACACCAACGCCATGCAACGGAAAGTGCATACAAAGCTCCTGAGGAGCAACGTATTACAGCGATAATTACGTCTTCAAAAGCCAAAAATCTAAGAAGTATTGATGAAATGTTTTCTGAGGATTATCATGTTGAAAACTTGGCCAGACAACCTATTCTTTCCTATCAGCAAGTTGAACAGCAATTTGGCATCAAAATTTCCGGCTTTGGTCGTGGTATCAATCCAACGAAAACTACGGTTGTCCTGATTTCCTCAATTGGTAAATCTAGCGGGAAATTCGTGTATCATGATAAATGGACATCCGATGGTGACTACATTTATTCCGGTGAAGGTAAAACCGGTAACCAAACAATGACTAGAGGTAACCTCGCTATCAGAAACGCCACTCGTGACGGTAAAGAAATCCATCTATTTGTAAAATTTTCACCACAAGATTATTATTATCAGGGTATCTTCACGCTGTTAGATTGCACTTACGAAGACGAAAAAGACGAAAACGGAAACATTCGTAAGGAATACAAATTCCGACTGAGGAAAGTAGTTGGTAAATAAATATACTTGCAATCACAGCAGGCATTATCTAACA
Organism: Candidatus Pelethomonas sp.; assembly: GCA_045658885.1. GTDB lineage: Bacteria > Bacillota > Clostridia > Oscillospirales > Oscillospiraceae > Pelethomonas. Next base: position 56,374 of record JAZOVU010000041.1, read on the forward strand.
GAAGAATAAAACTAAAGAAGAGCACCTACCCGCCCATTGATAGGCATTAGGTGCTCTTTACAACAAGGAGAACTTATCATCATGCTATACGGATATTATGAACAGAGTGGCAGTCCGTTTCGTGGAGCTGCGCTAGAGGAAGTCAAAACATTTTTAGAACGCATGGCACTGCGCTATGACGACGGCATCGAGTATACTGTCGCCATCCGCAACAGCAATGCACAGATTGTCGCCTGTGCTTCGCTACAGGGAAATGTTATTAAATGCGTCGCCGTTGACCCCGCACTCCAAGGTGAGGGTATCACGGCAACATTGATGACCGCGCTCAGGCGGGAAGCACTGGAACGCGGTCATAGACATCTCTTTTTATATACGAAGCCAGAGAACCTCGCACAGTTCAGTGGCCTTGGCTTTCACGAAATCGCACAGACGGACAATGTTCTGCTGATGGAAAATCGGCGCGGTGGTTTTGCGTCGTGGGTTTCCAGTGTGCGTGTCGCAGAGGCAACGGGCTGTATCGGTGCGGCCGTGATGAACTGTAACCCTATGACCAAGGGACACTGCTACCTCGTTGAACAGGCGGCCGCCCAGTGCGACACTCTGTACCTGTTCATTGTCAGCGAGGACAAAAGTGCCGTCCCTGCGCAGGACCGCAGAGCCATTGTCGCAGAGGCAACCGCCCATCTGCCGAATGTCCATGTGGTCGAAACAGGACGGTATCTCATTTCCTCCGCCACCTTTCCCGACTACTTCCTCAAGGATACCAGTCGGAGCAGTGCGGTGTGGACACAGCTCGATATCGCTGTTTTCTGTCGCACGGCACAGTCTTTGGGGATTACCAAACGCTTTGTCGGCAGTGAGCCATTCTGCCCCACTACCAACGCTTATAACACTGCCATGGCGGAAACACTGCCAAAGGTCGGCATCGACTTGGTACAATTTCCCCGTTTTGAACAGGAGGGAACCGCCGTCAGCGCAACACAAGTACGCAATCTCGTCATACAGGGACGCTGGCAGGATACCAAAGAATTAGTCCCCATGGCAACTTGGCACTACCTCTCTAACGAGGAAAATCGAGCCAAACTACTGGCACGGATGGCACATTAACTCCGCCCTTGAATTTGTGCGCCACACTTCGGGCAGGTGATAACAATTTTCCCCTTGCCCACAGGCACACGACAGATCGTTTTACAGGAACGGCAGGTGAAATACTTGTGTGCTTTATCGGCACGGCGCGCCTTTGCACCAGCCATACGATTTTTCACCGGAGACCACCACGCGAGAAATTTCGCATTTTCTGCACGACGCTTATTGAGATTTTTGGACAACATACGCCAAAAGATGATAACTGCTAAGACGGTCATTGCGAAATTGACCACCAGATGCACAATACCGCTGTCCAAAATCGCCGCGATGAGGCTACCGACCAACCACAAGGTCAGATAGACCACTAGCAGGGCAACATTGAGCGCATCGGAGCCATTCCGGCCATACATGAAACGGTACAGAGCATTTTGTAGCTTTTGGAAGAAATTACGCACGACAAAAACCTCGTTTCTCCAGAATATATCGTCTTTATTGTAGTGTCCAATTGTGAACAAGTAAAGACGATATTCTAAAATTTTTTCAAAAAATCTATCTTTACAATGCGTATACCGTTTGATATACTATAGTATCCATTATTATCAAAATTTGTACTCTGAGGCAGCGAGAAAGAGGTAGAAACAACTATGAATGATAATTTTTCCCGTGTTTTGGCGTTGCTGCGTCAGGAAAAGGGCATCAGCCAACGCAAAGCAGCAAACGAACTCGGCATCAGCCAAGCACTGCTCAGTCATTATGAAAACGGAATCCGTGAACCAGGTCTGGAATTTGTGGTGAAAGTGTGTGACTTTTATCAGGTATCGGCAGATTATCTATTGGGGCGCACCCTCACCCGCGACGGCGCGGTTATCTCGGCAGAGGATGTATCCAATGCCGCCGAAGCAACAGAGAGTCTGCGTGGCAACATTCTGGCAAAGCTACAGAAAAAGTTGCTCGTCAATTCTGTCTGTGTTCTCTTTGACTTGTTGGCCAAACTGGGGAATCGAGAGGCTGTGACCCATGCCAGTGCATATCTCTCCTCCGCACTGTATCAGCTCTATCGTCTGTTCTATCGACAGGCAGGTGGCAACGACAACTATTTCTCCACGGATAGCCGTGCTTTCGATATGGACATGGTTTCTGCTGGGATGACGCTCAGTCGGATTCGCTATGCACGTGCCCTCGAGGACAGAGAGTTTGCCGACCAATTCCCCGTCGTAGACGCACAGACCCTCGCCATGGAGTATCCAGGATTTAGCCAATCCGTTACGCAGGTACTCCACACGGTAGATGAGCAGGTTCGTGAAATGCAAAAGTAATAGGAAAAGGAATCCTTGGATATGAAGCAGGAAAATATCAGAAATTTTAGTATTATCGCCCATATTGACCACGGTAAATCCACACTTGCCGACCGTCTGCTGGAAACCTGCGGTGCTGTCGCAGAGCGTGATATGGAAAGTCAGCTGTTGGACAATATGGATTTGGAAAAAGAGCGCGGTATTACCATCAAGGCCCGCGCTGTCACTTTCGACTATCAAGCAGAGGACGGCGAAACTTATACGCTGAACCTCATCGACACCCCTGGCCATGTCGACTTCAACTACGAGGTGAGCCGTTCTCTTGCCGCCTGCGAGGGTGCTATTCTGGTTGTCGATGCCAGTCAGGGTATTGAGGCACAGACCCTCGCCAACACCTATCTGGCACTGGACAACGACTTGGAGATTCGCCCTGTCGTCAACAAAATCGACCTACCTGCCGCCGACCCCCAACGCGTCAAGCACGAAATCGAAGATATTATCGGCATCCCTGCCCTGGAAGCACCCGAAATTTCTGCAAAAGTCGGCTTGAACATTCCTGCCGTCTTGGAAGATGTGGTCAAGCATGTCCCTGCGCCCCTCGGTGATGCCACGGCACCGCTGAAAGCACTCATTTTCGATAGCTACTACGATGCTTACAAGGGCGTTATCGTCTACTTCCGTATTATGGAGGGTACCGTTAAAAAGGGTATGAATATCCGCATGATGGCCAGTGGTGCACAGTATCAGGTCTTGGAGTGTGGTCTGTTGCGTCCCCTCGGCTACGAGGCCTGTGACGAACTGCGCGCTGGTCAGGTTGGTTATCTGACCGCCTCCATCAAGAATGTGCGCGATACCGAAGTGGGTGATACCATCACGGGCGCAGAGAATCCTGCTACCGAGGCCCTCCCCGGCTACCGCAAGGCACAGCCGATGGTCTACTGCGGTGTGTACACCGAGGACGGTAGTAAGTACCCCGACTTGCGCGAAGCACTGGAAAAGTTGCAGTTGAACGATGCTTCTCTGACTTTTGAGCCTGAAAGCTCCGTGGCACTGGGCTTCGGTTTCCGCTGTGGTTTCCTCGGTATGCTCCACAGCGAGGTCATTCAGGAGCGTCTGGAGCGCGAATTTGACCTCGATTTGATTACCACGCTCCCCTCCGTTATCTACCAAGTCACCAAGACGGACGGAACAGAGGTGCTGGTTGACAATCCGCACAACTACCCCGACCCTGCCTCGATTGGCGAGGCGCGCGAGCCTTTTGTCAAGGTATCCATCCTCGCCCCCAATGCCTATGTGGGTAACATCATGCCCCTGTGTCAGGAACGACGCGGTGAATTTAAGGATATGCAGTATCTCGACACCAATCTGGTCGAACTGCACTACGAGATGCCCTTGAATGAAATCATCTATGACTTCTTTGACACCCTCAAGGCGCACACCAAGGGCTACGCCTCCCTTGACTACGAGTTGACCGACTACCGCCCTAGCGACTTGGTCAAGGTAGACCTGTTGCTCAACGGCGACCAAGTCGACGCCCTAAGTTTTATCGCCCACCGCGACAAAGCCTACCCCCGTGCCCGTCGTCTGTGCGAAAAGCTCAAGGAGAATATCCCCAGACAGCTCTTTGAAGTCCCCATTCAGGCCGCTATCGGCGGTCGCGTCATTGCGCGTGAAACCGTCAAGGCAATGCGCAAGGATGTTCTTGCCAAGTGTTACGGCGGTGACATCACCCGCAAGAAGAAGCTGCTGGAGAAGCAAAAGGAAGGTAAAAAGAAGATGCGTAATCTGGGTACCGTACAGTTGCCCAGTGAGGCATTCATGGCCGTCCTCAAACTGGACGAATAAGAGGAGAGCTACCATGATAACGCACATTGCCAATACAATGACTGCCGAACACTTTGACTTGATGTGCAAACAGGTGTTGATGATGAACACTGATATCGAGCAGTTTGTCTACGAGGAAATGCTTGAGCACGAGAAAAATTATGACCCCATAACTGGCGAGCGTTTCACCAGATTTGTACCGTCCCTCCCTTTGCAATATTTCCGTGTTCCCCTCACCTCTCCCGACGGTGTTATGGTATACTGTGAAATATTAGCCCCTCTGGTACCCTCTGACCACGCCATCCTGTATGTACACGGTGCGGCATTTCAGCGCAGATTGAACGATATCAACCTGAAAACAACAGAAAGACTTTGTGCGCACACAGGACAGCCTGTTTATAGTCCCGATTACCGTGTTGGCATTGCGTATACTTTCGACCAAATGGTTGCTGATATCATCACAGCATATCAATATTTGCTATCAGATTGTGGATATCGCGCCGAAAATATCACGATTCTGGCCGACTCTTCTGGATGTACCACCGCACTGCAAGCGATGCAGGCCATCAGCAAACAGTCCCTCCCTGCCCCTGGCAAGGTCGTTCTCTGGTCCCCCGTGGGAGAGCGACACCCCAATGACAGGAACCAATTGGAGCAAGACATCGCTTTTCGGACCAACCACCTGTCCATCGTCAGCTTTGATACCTACTGTACCCATATGGGCAAGGGGAAAAGCAACGAGGACTTGTTCCCCATTTACGGCAACTATCACGACTTGCAGCATACCAGTATCCTCATCCAAGTCGGTGCCAAGGAATTCTTACGCGAGGACTCCTACAAACTTCACGATATTTTCAGCAACATCTGCCCCTGTACCTTGGAAGTGTACGACGATATGTTCCACAACTTCCAGACCTACTACAGTTTTTGTGAGATGGCGAAACTCTCTTGGGATAGGTCCATCCACTTCATTATAGAACGCTGACCCGTTATTCCCTGCCGTTATCCAACAAAAAACTGCACAACTTCGTGCAAAATTTGCTTTCTTGCTACTTTTCATGTGAAATCAACACAAACTCTCCTTTTTTTATTTTTCCGCCAAAAAACAGCAACCTTTGACATGGCATCCGGTGTATACTCAAACTATCTAGCAGACAGTATGGGTAACACAAAGGAGGCCCCCTATGAAATTCCATGAAAAAGCACACGCCACACTGTTGGCCGCCAACATCGAGTACCATTGGAGCCATATTCTCCGCGGTAGAAGGCGCGCCAACCAATTGCTCGACAGCGGTATCTCCCTCAATTCCGAACAAATACTTCGTTTGAATCGCCGTATGATGCGTCATAGTTTGCTTACCATGCAAAGAGAGGCGGAGTATGAATCGCGCTTTGTTCCCCCTCATGCAGAGGAATCTGTTCGGAATACATAATTGCAAATATTTTGGAAAAACTATAGACAATCCACAAAATACTTAGTATAATGGCAAGTAGTTTACATAGGGACGGAGTATCGTACGCTCCGTCCCTATTAAAAATTATGAAAAATACGAGGTTATGTTGTAATGAGCAAGCGCATCGTTATCGCTCTGGGCGGCAATGCTCTGGGCAATACACTCACCGAACAGGCAGAAGCCGTAAAAATCACCGCACGAGCCATCGTTGATTTGATTGAGGACGGCAATCAGGTTGTCGTCGCCCACGGCAACGGCCCACAGGTCGGCATTATCAACAACGCTATGAGCGCATTGCAGAAAGAGGACCCTGCACAGGGCTTTACTCCCCTGCCCGTCTGCGGTGCTATGAGCCAAGCCTATATCGGATTTGACCTCCAGAACGCTCTGCGCGAGGAGCTGTTGAACCGTGGCATCAACAATAAGCCCGTCTGCTCTATTGTCACACAGGTGGAAGTGGACAGCGCAGATGTGGCATTCCAGAACCCCACTAAGCCCATCGGCAAGTTTATGAGCGAGGAAGATGCCAAGGTCTACGCCGAGAAAACTGGCTATATCGTCAAAGAGGATGCAGGACGCGGCTGGCGACGCTATGTTGCCTCCCCCAAGCCCAAGCACATCGTAGAGATTGATGCCATCCGTACACTGGTAGACAGCGGTGCGCTTGTTGTCTGCTGTGGTGGTGGCGGTATCCCCGTCAGCCGTACCGAGGGCAACCATCTGGTCGGTGTTGGTGCCGTTATCGACAAGGACTTCGCCAGCGAATTGCTCGCAGAACAGCTCGACGCTGATACGCTTATCATTTTGACTGCCGTGGAAAAGGTCGCTATTAACTTCCGCAAGGAGAATGAGCAGTGGCTCTCCTCTATGACCCCCGAGGAGGCACGCAAGCACGCAGCCGACGGGCAGTTTGCCCCTGGCTCTATGCTTCCCAAGGTGGAGGCCGCTGTCAAGTTTGCGGAGTCCAAGAAAGGACGCGAAGCACTCATCACGCTGTTGGAAAAGGCGCGTGAAGGTATCGCAGGTCATACGGGTACTTCCGTTAAGTGCTGATATCCCATATTGCAAAACGACCAAGGGAGCGTTGCCATCCGTGCAACGCTCCCCATTTTTATTACTTATTTCCGCTGAGTGTCTTACTCGTACTGTTGCGGAGCTTTTTCTTGAATGCCTTACCTGTCGGTGTGGCGGCCAAGCCACCCAACGCAGTTTCACGAAACTCGACAGGCAGACGGCGACCTACTTCGCCCATCGCGTCAATGACTTCATCCACAGGAATACGGCTCTCGATACCAGCCAACGCCATATCCGCCGCTGCGATTGCGTTCAGCGCACCGATAACATTGCGCTTGACGCAAGGTACTTCGACCAGACCTGCCACGGGGTCACAGACCAATCCCAACAGGTTCTTCAGTGCCATCGCCACGGCATGGCCGACCTGCTCCACTGTACCACCGCGCAGTGTCACCAGTGCGCCAGCTGTCATAGCACTCGCACTGCCAATCTCCGCCTGACAGCCACCAGCCGCACCAGAGATACTGGCGCGATACGCTATCACGGAGCCGATACCACTGGCGACCAGCATCGCCTGCACCATGCGCTCGGTGGAGATATTCTCTCTGCGGTACAAGGGAATCAAAACCGCAGGCATGACACCACACGCACCTGCTGTCGGGGCGGCAACCACACGGCACATACAGGCGTTGCTCTCGCCCATTGCCAGAGCCTCATACATCACTTCCGCAGTAAAATCGCCGCCGATAGTATTACCCTTGGCAGCATAGGCGCGCATCTGTTCGCCCTGACCACCTGCCATTTTGCTCTTACTGCGCCGTTCCGGGTCATAGTTTTCCGATGCTTCGAGCATCGTCTGCCACGCCTTCGTCATCTTCTCGATGGTGTCGTCCCGCGTGACACTGCGATTTTCCAAATCTGTTTCGATAACCAATTCCCAAATCGGTTTATTTTCTTGGAGTGAAACCGCAATAATTTCGCTCATGGAGTCCAAGTTCATTCCGTTAGACCTCCTTTTCGTAATAGGTGATATGCGTAATACCAGACAGATTTCCCAACAGGTTCAAGATAATCTCTGGTACTGGTTCATCCGTTTCAATGACCATGATGGCACTCTTACCGCGTGTATTGCGGTTGAAGCTCATATTGGCAATCGTCACACGCGCCATCGTCAACGCCTGTGTTACATTGGATAAATCACCTCGCTCATCTCGATTATGTACGATGAGCGTGTTATAATTTCCGGTAAAGTTCAGGGCAACACCGTCAATCTTATTGACCATAATGCGTCCACCGCCCACGGAACACGCCTGCATACTCAACTTTGCCCCTTTTGCGCCCTCCACTTCTAGCAAGACGCTGTTCGGATGGGCATCACGCAGGTCAATCTCATCGAAGGAGAAAGTCAGACCGCGCTCCTCTGCAATGGCAAAACTGCGCGGAATATTGTAGTCGTCCGATTTCATGCCCAGCAGTCCTGCGACAATGGCCATATCTGTACCGTGTCCGACACCAGTTTCCGCAAAAGAGCCGTGCATATGCATCGCCGCACGAACTGGTTCATCCCCCAGCAAGGTACGCGCCATGCGACCAATTCGCACCGCACCAGCGGTATGAGAACTGGAGGGACCGACCATAATCGGCCCAATAATATCAAAAATATCAATCATACGCCATCGACCTTTCTTTTGAGTTCTCGCCTTATTGTATCACACCACGCGTCCCAATTCAACGCAAAAGCTACACAGACGCAATGAGAAATGATGCACGGAAATTGTTACTATTTGTCAACCGAATTGTTACTTTTATCGCTTGCAATCTTTTTCGTATCGTAGGATAATCTGTGTATATTTCAACTAAAGGAAGTTATTCTATGAAACACCTGCTCTCTCTCCTGGTGACTGTCAGCCTACTATGTTCGCTGTGCGCGTGTCATAGTGACGCTGGCATCAACATCCCAGTTTTTCAACCAGTTATCACGCCAAACACCTCCGATACGCCCGATACCACTACAACGGACATCCCTACGCCCCCCTCGCCTCCCCCCTCTGACGACAGTGTACCACAGAATGACCAAGGGGATGACGCACGCCCAGACGACGAACAGACCACCGAGCAACCCTCAGAGGAGAACGACGAGCCGTACATACGCACCATTGACCCCTCCGCACCTATGGTTGCCCTCACCTTTGATGATGGCCCACATGAACTATACTCCATACAGATTCTCGATGTACTGGAACAGTACCACGCAGTCGCTACCTTCTTTGAGGTCGGCTACAATGCCCAGTATTACCCCGATATTCTGCGCCGTATGGTGGAACTGGACTGTGAAATCGCCAGCCATACCAATACCCACCAAGACTTGACCACCCTCAGTCGAGATGCCATGTTGACCGACTTGGCAAAATTAGACCAAATTGTTTTTGAGGCAACAGGCACCATGCCCACCTTAGTGCGTCCCCCCTACGGCGCAGTCAACCAGATGGTCAAGTACGAGAGTGGGCGCGCCATGATGCTGTGGACAGCCGATACGAAGGACTGGCAACACCGCAACACCCAGACCTTGATTGACTACTTTATGAACTTCGGTGATTTGGACGGCGAGGTTGTTCTGATGCACAGCATCCACGCAACCACCGCTGAGGCAATGGAGGTCGTTGTACCGTGGCTCATCGAGCAGGGCTACCAATTGGTGACGGTCAGTGAACTGATGGCATACTACTACGGCGAATTGTTAGAGGCCAACCAATTTTACAGTTGGAGTTACTTCTCCCAACACAAGCGCACGGAGTACCCCTTGGAACTGCCGACCGAACCAATGCAGACCGATATTCCTCCGTTTACGGTTGTGCCAGTTGTCCCCATGTCCCAACAGCAACCGCCCCAACAACCGCCAGAACAGCAACCTGAGCAACCACCTGTAGAACAACCGCCGAGTGAACCACAGCCTCCCGTAGAAGAACCCCCAACGGAACAGCCACCCGAACCACCTGTGGAGCAACCGCCAACGGAACAACCGACGGACGAACCTCCTTTGGAACAACCACCAGTAGAAAATCCTGAAACGGAAACACCGCCCCCCGACGATACCACACCACCAGATACAGGTGAGGAACCCACACTCCCACCAGAAGAAGAAACCACTCCCCCCTCTGACCCGTCAGATGGTGGAGAAAATACTCCCCAGTAAACAGAAATTGCGTGCTGTAGTCAATGCCACAGCACGCAATCTTTTTATGATGCAGGTATTATTCCTGTGCTTTCTGCACTTCTTCGTCCAACTGAGGCAAGCTCAATCCCATCGCCGCATCCACAGGCAGGGAGAAGATAATGCCTCTGCCCTTGGTATTGATACCAGCTTTCTCGGCAATCGCCTTCATAATCTTGGTTTTTTCCTCGCGACGAACAACATTAAAGATCAAGTCTTTCTCAGGCTGGATAGCGATACCGAGGAACTTCTGTGCCTCCTCGCCACCCATACCGAGCGCGTGGATAAGCGTACCGCCACGCGCACCAGCGGCATTGGCTGCCGCCTTGACATCAGGGAAATATCCCTTGGTAATGATGGTAATAATCAGCTCATATTCATGTTCCGCCATGTCAAAATCACGCCCTTTCTGCGTAGCGGTTGTGTTGCTCTGCCCACTCTCCATCAGTCCCACTAAAAATGCGGTTGCACCTGTGAGGGGCACGGAGAACATAATGCCTTTACCGGGTTTGCTGATGTTCATTTTTTTCTCAACCGCGGCAAAAATCTGTTCCGAGCGCGGAATATCCAAAACGGAAACCATCACACTCTTTTTGTTCTCTCCAAAACCAAGGAGTTCCAGCATTGCGGAATCGGCGGAACCATTGCCGTGGGTAGAGAAGAACACGGGCACATCCTCTTTTTTATAAATCTCTGCCATCAAATCGGCCTTGCTATAATCGACAATCGAAAAGACCGCGCGCATCTTTTTACCCATTCACGCCACTCCCCTCATAGATATCGAACTCGACAATTTCATCAGACAGCACAATCTGGGCAACAACAGCCTTCGTTGCACGGGCACCCTTAATCTTTGTCACCAGACCCAACAGTTGAATCGTGACCAGCGGTGTCATGGCGACGAATGCCACTAGACCAAACGCATCGGTCAGCGCGTTACCGCCGACTGCCTCACACGCACCCAACGCCAACGGCAACAGGAAAGTTGCCGTCATAGGACCCGATGCAACACCGCCAGAGTCAAAGGCGATACCTGTAAAGATGGGAGGTACAAAGAAGGTCATGACAATGGAGAACAGATAGCCAGGAATCAGCATATACCAGATGGAAATACCACTAATCACACGGAGCATGGCCAAGCCGACCGAGAACGCGACACCGATAGCCAGTGCCGTCCCCATCGTCTTTCCCTTAATCGCGCCCTCGGTCACATCCTCCACCTGCTGTTTCAGCACATGGACTGCGGGCTCTGCGGAAACGATAAACCAACCAATCAGTGCACCAATCGGAATCAGCACCCAAGCAAACGAGGAACTGCCCAAACCCTGTCCGATGAAAGTACCCATGGGCATAAAACCAACATTGACACCTGTAAGGAACAGGACCAGACCGACATATGTATAGGCCATACCGACAAAAATTTTCGTCACCTCGTTGCGTTCCAACTTCAGTGAGAAGATTTGGAACACCACAAAAAAGGCGATAATCGGCAACAGTGCCATAAAAACTTCTTCAATATAGTGGGGAAATGCCGTCAGATATGCACGGAACACCGCACCGAAAGTTTCATACTGCACCAGAGCTTCCGACCCAGCGACAATACCAGAGGTATCGTTGAATGCGCCGAGAATCAGCACCGTGAGAATCGGGCCAACAGAACACAGGGCAACTAGACCAAAGCTATCCTCCGCCGAGGTCTTATCGCCACGGACGGATGCAAGACCGACACCCAGTGCCATAATAAACGGAACGGTAATCGGTCCCGTGGTCACGCCTCCTGAGTCAAAGGCAGACGCAACAAAATCGTTGGGAATCAGCGGTGACAGAGCCAGCGCAAATACCACCGCATACATGGCAAATAAAATATAGGACAATCTAACCTGCAACAGAACGCGGAAAAACGAAACCGTCAAAAACAGGCCGACACCCACTGCCACGGCGATAATCATAACCCCAGTTTCCACAATGGGGACCGACTCCGCCAACACGCGCAAGTCTGGCTCCGCAATCGTGATAATCACACCGAGAATAAAACATACCAGTGCAATCATGGGGATATTTCGGGATTTGGTCAGATGGGAACCGATGGTCTGACCAATCCGCATCATGGAGATATCAGCACCCAATGTGAAAAAAATCATGCCAAGAATGAGCAGACCAGCACCCATTAAAAACGCTGTGATAAATTGTGCACTTGTCGGAACTATGGTCAGGCACAGCACCAACACAATACCAACTACGGGGGCTACCGCCAAAACCGCTTCTCGAAACTTTTCTGTAAACTGTTTCTTCAAAATAACTCTATTCCGCCTTTCTGCTATATCTTGTCTTTGTGACAAGGACACTTCCTGTCACAATACACACCTTGTTTATTATACGGAAGTAGCCCAGTTATGTCAATCCGCAAACCATAAAAATAGGGGCTTACTGGTCAGTATTCACCGTACCCATATCCTCCGTATAAATCATACAGCCGTTGCGACCGTTTTCCTTGACGACATATAACGCCTGGTCCGCCTGTTTCATTAGATTTTCCTGATATCCAGCGCGAGAAAATGCAACACCAATACTCAAGGTGACGGGGATTTCTCCCTCCGCTGGGTGTGCCAATTTGTAATTCAGGCGCAACAACTTATCACGGATACGCTCCGCCTTTTTCAGATTAACAGCTGGCAAAATGGCAGCAAATTCGTCACCACCAATACGGAACACATAGTCCGTCTCTCGAAAACACGCCATCAGATGCTGTGCCACACGGATTAACACCTGGTCGCCAGCGATATGGCCATGGGTGTCGTTGACATCTTTGAATTTATCCACATCTAAGACGATTAAGCAAATAGGGGCAGGACTATCTTTCAATAGCTTACTGACCTGCTGGAACATATAGCGATTCAAAATCGATGTTAGCGCGTCGTGTTCCGCCTGCTCGCGCAAGAACGCCTCACTCGCGGCGAGAGAGTCACTGCGCGCATAGACCTCATTGTACACCTGTCCAAGATACTTAAATTCATACGCACCCGTAATTTGGAACAGGGTGCGCTTCTGTACACACTGCAAGTAGATTTTGAGTGGCTTGACGACCAACAGTGTAATCACCAAAAAAGTGATACCGTTCAGGGCAACAAGAACCGTAAGCAACAAACGCTGGGTACGAATCGAATGGGAGAGGGTATCCAGTCCATCCACTAGACGATGCTCCGTCGTATCTAACACGCCCTGTGTGAAGTAGTCGAGATGGCTATAGATTTTATTTTTCATATCCTGATAATACTGGTCAAACAACAGGGCACGCGCCTTGTCAATCTTTGCAGCAGGGTTCAGACGCGCATCGGAATCCTCCAGTACGACAGCATTTACCTGTGCTGGGAACGCATCGCCCCCATGCCCCTCCGCTACAGCAATCAGCTTCATGGCATAAAACTCTCGAATCATTAACTCGTTGGAGTGCTGTACGGCCTGTTTCAAACTTTCCTCTCGTTCGGGGTCCACCGATGTGTCTTGCATCAACTCTAACGCCTTTTCCCGACGGCGGGTCACATTGGCCTCCTCGAAATACAGCTGGGCATACTTTAAGTCGAGCGTCTGTGTGTACAGTCGCACCTGTTCGGTGAGGTAATCTGAGGCACGCATAATATCCTTTGCCGCATCCTCCATCCGAATATGGGTATCAGTAATCAACACCAACTGCTCATAATTTTGTGAGGCAACTGTAGTTGCCGCCAGCAAGCAGAGATAGACCAGACAACTAATCACAATCATGCCTGTGTTGAAAACGCCAATTCTCAGTCCTTTTACGGTATTGTTTTTCTTCATAGTATCCCCTCCCACCAAAGTCTTATGAATGAATGTATCCATTATACACTTTTTTGCATTAAAGAGCAAGTGTTTGTTCTTGTTTTCTTCCGATAAACTAATCAAAATAACGGATGTGTCGCTTTTGTACACCAGTTGTAGCATAGACAAGCCCCCTCCACCGTAGTATCATCAAAGCATATTGGGGAATCCATGCAAAGAGCACACAGATGACTTTGGATTTTCTCGACAAGCTTATTGATACAATGTTCCAATAATAGACTACGAGATGTGTCAATCTGCAATTCGTCACCAAAAAACGACAATTCGTCACCAAAATGACACAAGGGGAATTTTATGTGCTATACTACATAGCGAGATGAGCAAAGCGATTACGGCGCAAAATATTCATCGCAGTTAAGAAAAAGGAGCAATACTGATATGTTTCATTTCCCTGAAAATCTGTTTGCCGATGTCCGTATTGAGGAATCTGTTTCCACCACCATTGCCTATGAAGCAGGCGATTGGACAAGCAACAACACCCGTCGCCAGACAGGTGCTTTTATCCGTGTGTACGACGGCAAGATGTGGTACTATGCGGCTACTACCGATCTGGATAACATCCAGAAGGAACTGGACGGTCTGGCAGCTATGGCAACGCCCAACGCCGATATTCTAAATGACCCCGTTGTGAAGCGCCATCAGGCAAACAAGGACAAGCTGATTCGTTTCGCGGAAAATTGCATCAAGGATGTCCCTCATGAGGAGAAGGAAAAACTGGTTCTCCGCAGCCACGATTTTTCGGCGGGCAAGGACGGTGTTTCGCTGGTGTTTATCAGGTATAAGGACGAATACCGCAGAAAGCATATCGTTTCCAGCATCGGTTGTGATGTAGAGTGGGACTATCAGCACTGCGGCGTTATCGTGAACTTGACGCTCAATGTCGGCACTACCCCGTATGACCAGTTTGAAATGTTCTCCGCGAACCGTTTTGATGAATTGAAAGTTACCGACGAAATTCTTCTGGATGTTTACGAAAAGGGGTATGATTTTGCGAAAAATGCCGTTTCTGTAGTTCCCGGTACCTATCCTGTCATTCTTGCGCCCAAAGTCACCGGTGTATTTGCCCACGAGAGCTTTGGACATAAAAGTGAATCCGACTTCATGCTAGGCGACGAAAATATGCTCAGGGAGTGGGCATTGGGCACCAAGGTCGGCTCCGATATTCTGAATATTTACGATGAGGGCGAGGATATTGGCTCTGGCTATACCCCTTACGACGATGAAGGTAATAAGAAGGTTCGCGCGTGGCTTGTGAAAGACGGCGTGCTGGCAGGAAGGCTCCATTCCTCCGCTACTGCCGCAGCGTTGAACGAGGAGGTCACTGGTAATGCAAGAGCGATGAACTTTGAGTATGAGCCCATCGTCCGCATGACTTCCACCTGCATCGGCGCGGGAACGCAGACGAAGGAGGAACTGTTTGCCAGCATCAAAGAGGGCGTATATATTGAGAGCTGCAACCACGGTTCGGGTATGTCCACCTTTACTATTGCGCCCGATAAGGCGTTTATGATCCGTGACGGTAAAATCGCTGAGCCTGTCCGTGTTTCGGTCATCACCGGAAATGTCATGGAAACGCTGCATCTCATTGATGGACTCTCCAATCAGCATGAGGTTATCAGCAGTGCATTTACAAGCTGCGGCAAAATGGAGCAGGGTGCTCTGCGTGTTTCTCATGGCGGACCCTATATGCGCGTATCCGCGATGAATGTTCAGTAAGGAGGAAGGGAATCATGGTAAAAGAATTGTATCAGTACATCACCCGCGAGGTGTGTCTTAATGTAAATGTTGGTCGGGTAGATTCCGTCCGAAAGAAGGATATCACCAAGTCAGGCTGTCGTGTGTATGAGGATGGCTATATCGGTGTTGCAGGCTGCCTGGGCCAGCCAACGGAGGAAACCTGGAACGAGGCCATCCGTGCGCTGGAGCGCAAAATTCCCAGTCCTGGTCCTGAAACAGGCAAAGTGCGCCACCGCGATTTGACGGAGGAAACCCTGTCCCCTGAGGAATTTCTGAAAAAGACACAGGAGTTTCTGGCAATCCTTGCGGAAGAGTTTCCCGACCATGTTCTCTCCAATAAGGTTACCATGCTGGAAAAGGAGGAGCGGTTGAGCAATGATGCAGGTCTAGACTATATTTCGACCAGTCGTGGTTATGACCTGTATATCATCGTTAAGCAAATCGGTTCACCCAATGTTTTTGATTCAGCACTCATTCACGAAGGACGCAAATTTGAGTTCGATCAGTGCCTTGCTGATGCGCGTCAGATTTTGACGGCGCACCGTACACTGCTGGAAATGCCTGAGGGCAAGGAACATCTTTTCATCACCGATGCTTCTGGTGGCAATGGTCTTGCTGGTATCGGTATTCTGCATCAATCATTGAATGGTCAGAAGTACTATGTTGGTGCGTCTAAGTTTCAGGGCAAGTTGGGCGAGAAGCTGTTCAGTGAGCGCGTCACCATTGTTGGTGACCGCAGTGGTGAAGACGGCGCGTTCTCTATCTTCTTTGATGATGAAGGTGTTGTTCGACAGAATGACAAGGTTGCGTTTATTGAAAACGGTGTGCTCAAAAATTTGATGACGGATAAGAAGTATGCCGCACTCCTTGGCACCGAATCCACCGCCTGTGCTGGCAGTCCGTATGACGGTACACCGTCGCTGGGCGGTTGCCTGCTTCGTGTGGCATCTACGGGACAGACCGCTGCCGAACTGACTGATGGACAGGATACTATTCTGATCCGTATGGCAAGCGGCGGTGACTGGACAGACGAGGGGAACTTTGCGACTCCCGTGCAGTGCGCCTATGTCTACCGCGATGGTAAGCTGATCGGCAGATTGCCCGAGTTCACCATGACAGTCAAGCTGGATGAGCTGTTTGGCAACCGCTTCGTGGGTTGTTCCACGGATAAGCTCTTTGATGACCGTATTCTCGTTTTCCGTGGTACCATCCTCTAATTAATAAAACAAGATTTTGTGTTTTAGGCTGATGCACAGCACAGTCAGAAGTTAATTTCGGTAGTATCTAATGAAACTCCCGACAGCAAAGATAAAGGCAGCTTGTATCCGCCATGGATACAAGCTGCCTATGATGTTTTAGGGGACAATTCCGCACGACAGATGCTATAAATCAATATCATCTACATACCATATTACGACTACCTGGCTTTCGCGACACCCCTACAGAAACTGATGTAGGAATGGTATCAATATTTATCGCCGTAACTGGAACCTGCGGAGAAACTTACGCTTTCTCTAGCAGGGGTACTGTAAGTAGCTACCGAAGAATTGGCGGTATCCTTTCTCAGATTAAACTTGCTGACCATATCCTTGACCATACCAGCCTGACTGGACAGCTCCTCACTGGCCGCCGCGGACTGCTCTGCGGTAGCAGAATTGGTCTGGACAACAGAGGCAATCTGGTCAATACCCGTGTTAATCTGCTGGATTGCACTGGCCTGCTCCTCAGACACAGTGGCAATCTCGTCAATCTTAGCGGCGACGACACTTGCCTTCTCCACCACACTATCCAAAGACTTGGCAGTTTCCTCAGCAACGCGCATACCGTTGTTGATAGCCTGCACCGTACTCTCAATCAGCGTGGTAGTATTATTGGCGGCCTCTGCACTCTTGGCGGCCAGAGAACGCACCTCGTCAGCAACGACAGCGAAACCCTTACCAGCGGCACCAGCGCGGGCAGCCTCAACCGCAGCATTCAGAGCCAGAATATTGGTCTGGAATGCGATATCGTCGATGGTCTTGATAATCTTATTGATTTCGTTGGAGGTCTCGTTAATTTCGTACATAGCACGCATCAACTGATTCATGTACTGGTTACTCTCCTGCACACCAGCACCTGCTTCAGCAGCCATTTTACTACCCTCGATGGCATTGTCTGCATTCTTCTGCACATGGTT
Source organism: Candidatus Pelethomonas sp. (assembly GCA_045658885.1). Lineage (GTDB taxonomy): Bacteria > Bacillota > Clostridia > Oscillospirales > Oscillospiraceae > Pelethomonas. Next base: position 74,029 of record JAZOVU010000041.1, read on the forward strand.
GGTCAACTCTGCAATGGTAGCAGACAGTTCCTGAATCGCACTGGCCTGCTCGGTGGTACCCTGTGCCAGAGCCTGCGAGCCGTTGGCAACCTGGTCACTGCCCATGTCGACTTGGTCAACCGCCATGCCAATGCCGGACAGCGTAGTACTCAGGGTGCGGTTCATCTTTCGCATCGACATCAGTAGATTTTTGTAATCACCCAAATAGGCGGCATCGCCGATTTTGGTACCAATATTGAAGTTACCGTTCGCCATCTCGACCAACAGGGCATCCACATCACCGATGACATCGTTCTGGAACTGCTTGAGCTTCTGGATAGCACCGACGGTACGGCCAATCTCAGTGTCGTCTGGCTCCAGAGCCAGTTCAACCGCAAGATTACCATCAGCCAGTTCAGCCATCGCATCGGTAATCTGCAAAACAGGTGCCATGACATTGGACTTGAAGTAACCCACAATGCCAATCAGTGCACAGACAACCATGAAAGCCAGAACATAGCAAATGACCGACAAAATGCTGATAAAGCCAGCCTGTGCATCAATATTGTGCTGTTCGCGGTTTGCAACCGAGTTCTGCAAGGTCACAATCTTCATCGTAATCTTGGCGACACCATCGTTATACTGTTTGCCGTAAACGATGTCAATTGCCTTGGTTTTCTGACCGGCGGCAACATAATCCATCGCCTCCTCCTCAAGGGGGATGAGGTTGTCAGAGATAGAGGCAATCTCATCCAATAGTGCAATTTCATCCTCGGTCAGACCGATTTCCTTGGCGGCCTCAACATTCTTTTCGCGGTTCTGGGCGGTATAGACCTCATTCCAGTAGTTGTCATAGTGGACCTGTTCGCCACTGGCCGCATAAGCGCGCACCTCATCGGTCAGATAGGCGGACGCATCACCGAACCCATCAGTATACACAGTCAGATTGTGCAGATTCTCATACGCATCATTCAGATGACCGTTGGCGAGGTTAATCAACACCACAGACGCACAGAAGGCAAACACCAATCCTACTGTAAAGACTCCTAGGAAATTCACCATTTTTGATTGACTTACTTTAATCTTTAGCATACACATTTCCCCCTCAATCTCTTATTCTCCTTCGCAACGGCGCAAAAACGGGGTTTCTCTCCGCACCAGCTCCGAAAATTATGTGTGTAGTATATCACATTGCTTTTGACAGGAAAAGGATAAAACGAAAATTTTTCAAAATTTTTCTCAATTTTGTACAGTATGCACAAGAAGATACGGCGCAGTATTTTCCTTATAAACCAAAGGAAGCCAGTACAATGACCGCCACGACCGACAAAATCCCCCCTGCGAGGGTGATATAATCCCGACTTGCGTAGTGGAGTACATGCAGTTTCGTCTTACCCGCACCGCCGTTATAGCAACGGCACTCCATCGCAACGGCCAACTCATCGGCACGGCGGAACGCAGAAATAAACAGCGGAACCAGAATGGGCACCAGTGCTTTTGCGCGGTCCATCAGACTGCCGTTTTCAAAATCGGCACCACGCGCCTTCTGCGCCGACATAATCTTATCCGTTTCCTCAATTAAGGTAGGAATAAACCGCAGGGCAATCGACATCATCATTGCGAGTTCGTGTACGGGGACTTTCAGCTTCTTCAAGGGACCTAGGAGCGTTTCCATGCCGTCCGTCAACGCAATGGGGCTAGTGGTATAGGTCAGCAGGAATGTTCCCATAATCAGCATGGCAATACGAAGCACCATGAAAAATGCAGTAAAGATACCCTCTTTGGTAATCTTGAAAATCCAGAAACGCACCAACTCTTCACCAGGGGTATAGAACAGGTTCAAGACCGCCGTAAAGCAGATGATGAGTAACACAGGTTTCAGGCCGCGAAATAGTGCCTTCGGCTTTACACCAGACACCTTAACTGCGAGAATTAACAGAGCGACCAATAACCCATACGACAAAAAGGATTTCGCCGTAAACAGTCCCACGATATACAGCACCGTCAGAATTAGCTTGGTGCGTGGGTCAAGCTTGTGGGCAACAGAATTTCCCGGAAAATACTGTCCCAGTGTAATATCTTTGAGCATCAGCGTCCCCCTTTCCGCAACGCGCCAAGCGCACGGCGCAAGTCGGCAACGGTATACACCGCTTCATCAATCTCTACCCCACGACGGCGCAGTTCCAGTGCAATCTGTGTCACCTGTGGGACATTCAATCCCACATCAACCAACTCCTGTGCGCGACTAAACACCTCGCGCGGGGTGCCACTCATCACGACACCTGCCTGGGACAGCACAATAATACGGTCGACATTTTCCGCAACCTCTTCCATACTGTGGCTGACCATGACGACTGTTGTACCACGCTGTTCGTGGTACTCCCGAATATTCCGCAACAGGTCACGGCGACCCTTTGGGTCAAGACCTGCGGAGGGTTCATCGAGAATCAGCACCTCCGGGTCCATTGCAATGACACCTGCGATGGCAACACGGCGTTTCTGTCCACCAGAGAGGTCAAAAGGCGACTTTTCCAACAACTCCTCGCTCAACCCAGCAAAGGCAGCGGCAGAACGCACACGGCGGTCAATTTCATCGCTCTTCAAGCCCATATTTTTCGGGCCAAAGGCGATATCTTTATAACAGGTTTCCTCAAACAGCTGGTATTCAGGGTACTGAAAGACCAGACCAACTTTGAAGCGGACCTCTCGGATTTTTTTCGGGTCTGCCCAAATATCACGCCCGTTCAAATAGATGGTACCACTGGTCGGCTTGAGCAGTCCGTTGAGGTGCTGAATCAGGGTGGATTTTCCCGACCCTGTATGACCGATGATACCTACAAACTCCCCTTTACGAATTTCGAGATTCATTCCTTGCACCGCACTGCGGCAGAAAGGCGTATCCACTCCGTAAGTATGGGTGAGATTTTCCACACGAATGATGGGTTCCACTTTCATCTTCCTCTTTCATTCTCTTACTGCAACGCACGGCAAATGGCCTCGGCGCAATCGGCAACGGACAGTGCATTGACAGGCACAGCAAAACCGTCCTCCCGTAATCCGTGGAGCAAATCCACAGTATGCGGTACATCCAATCCGATGGCACGCAGTTCTTCCCTACGCGTCAAAATTTCAGCAGGCACACCGTCCATGACCATTTCACCGCCGTCCATAACAATCAGGCGGTCCGCCATCGCTGCTTCGTCCATATGGTGCGTAATTAACACAATGGTGATTCCCTTTTCGCGGTTCAGACGGCGCACGGTGTCCAACACTTCACGGCGGCCTGCGGGGTCGAGCATCGCAGTGGATTCGTCCAACACAATGCACTCCGGCTCCATGGCAATGACACCAGCGATAGCAATGCGCTGTTTTTGACCACCCGAGAGCTGATGGGGCGCATGGAGCATAAATTGCTCCATGCCGACCGCCTTGAGTGCGTTATCCACACGGCGGCGAATCTCCTCCGAGGGAACGCCGAGATTTTCAGGGGCAAACGCGACATCTTCCTCGACGACATTGGCAACCAGCTGGTTGTCAGGGTTTTGGAACACCATGCCGACCGTGCGACGAATTTCCAACAGCAGGGCATCGTCCGTCGTGTCCATACCAGCCACATACACTTTGCCACCTGTGGGCAACAGGACTGCATTCATATGCTTGGCCAAGGTAGACTTACCAGAACCGTTGTGTCCCAATACGACCACGAAGCTCCCCTTCTCGATGGAGATATTCACACCACGCAACGCGGCCAGTGGTGCCATGCCCTCCTCATCTGCTGGATACGAAAACTCCAGATTCCGCGTTTCAATAATATTGGCCATGACTTTTCCTCATATATCCTATCAAAAAATAGCGGTTAATCGGAAATCCAGCGTCCAGTTGCACCGCAGGGCAAGACCAGACCTGTTTCGCTGACAGGCAGACCAATCTCTCCACTCTCCGTATGGCCACCGTAGCGACGAGAAACCAGTGTTTCGAGAATATAGGTCAACACACTGGGGGCTAGTCCTGTTGTATAAGAGTTAATAATAACGAACAGGGGTTCATCGCTCAGTACCTTGGTACACAACTCCACGAATGGATAGAGATTTTCTTCCAGTTTCCACACCTCACCCGTGGGGCCTCTGCCGTAGCTGGGTGGGTCCATAATAATGGCATCATAGGTGCGCCCTCTGCGAATCTCGCGCTCGACAAACTTGGCGCAGTCGTCCACAATCCAACGAATCGGCGCATTTTCCAGACCAGAGATTCTAGCATTCTCCTTGCCCCACTGCACCATACCTTTCGCCGCATCGACATGGCACACACTCGCGCCTGCCGCGGCACAGGCCACGGATGCCGCACCTGTATAGCCGAACAGATTTAGCACATTGATGGGACGACCTGCCTTGCGGATTTTATTCATCGCAAAATCCCAGTTGACCGCCTGCTCAGGGAAAATGCCCGTGTGCTTAAAGTTCATCGGTTTTACTTGAAAAGTCAGATTGCGGTATTGAATCTGCCACTGGGCAGGCAGTTTGCCCTTTTCCCAGTGACCACCACCCGTCGTGGAACGGATATAGCGTCCATCATGCTTCCGCCAACCGTTGTTGCGTTGCGGTGTTGCCCAAATTGCCTGTGGGTCGGGACGGACGAGAATCTTATCTCCCCAGCGTTCCAATTTCTCCCCACCGCCGCAATCAATCACCTCATAATCTTTCCAGCCATCTGCAATCCACATCGCCAGTTTCCTCCATTTCAAATCAATGCATCGCACAAAAATTCATATTATTATATACCCAATTGCGCGCTATCGTCAACCTATCTCTCTATCTTTTCACTAAATTTCATCGTCTTATTTGTACCGATACAGCAAAAAAGGGAGTGTCACACCCGATTGTGCAACACTCCCAAAAAACGGCGTGGGATTTTATTAGAGGGGATTCGCGGCAATCCACTTGGAGATTGCTTCACCAATCTCGCGGATAACGCCATCGGCATAAGGAACCTTCAGACCAGCAGCCTCAACCAGACCTTGGAAAGTCTTGGTACCACCAGCGTCCACAAAGCGCAGATAACGCTCCCATGCGTCCTTACGGTCGGTCATGGATGCAATCCAGAACTGGAAGGCAACGGTCTGTGCCATGCAGTAGTCGATGTAGTACAGAGGAGAGGTATAGATATGGGTCTGACGCTGCCAGACAGCACCACGGCTGTAGAAGGGCAGATTGTCGAAGTCAATCCAAGGACGATACTTGGCTTCCAGTTCCAGCCACTTCTCGTTGCGCTGTGCAGGGGTCAGCTCGGGGTTCTCATACATGATGTGCTGGAACTCATCGACCATACAGCCGTAGGGGATGAAAATCAGGGCATCCTCGCAGTGGTCAATCTCATACTTACGGGTCTGTGCGCCGAAGAAGTTCTCGTGCCAAGGAGCAGTCAGGAACTCCATGGACATGGAGTGGACCTCACAGGCCTCGATGGTGGGACCAGTCAGTGCGCCGATGTAGCCCTTACGCATCGCGCGGTAGAAAGCGAAGGCGTGGCCTGCCTCGTGGGTCAGAACATCGACATCGCCACTGGTACCGTTGAAGTTGGAGAAGATGAAGGGCACCTTGTAGGTAGGCAGACTGGTGCAGTAACCACCGGGGGCCTTGCCCTCCTTGCTGAGAACATCCAACAACTCATTGTCAAACAGGTCTGCGGCAAACTCAGCAGTCTCGGCACTCAAATCGTCGTACATCTTGCGACCTGCGGCAAGAATATCGTCCGCAGTGCCCTGCGGAATCGCATTACCATCGATAAAAGCCAGACCTTCATCGTAGAACTTCAGCTTGTCCAGACCCAGACGCTGGCGGCGGTCCTCCTTGACAGCGGCAACGAGAGGCACCATGTCCTTGGCAATCTGGTCGCGGAATGCGGCGACCTCCTTGGGGCCGTAGCAGTTTCTACCCAGACGGTCATAGCCGAGTGCGAGGTAGTTCTCATGGCCCATTGCCTTAGCCTGTGCGGTACGATTCTTCACCAGCTTGTCGTACAGCTCATCCAGCTCTGCCTGATGTGCTTCAAACCATGCACCATCGGTTTCAAAGGCCTTCTTACGGATGGCGCGGTCGGGGCTCTGCTTGAAGGGTCCCAGCTTGGGCAGGGGAATCATCTCGCCCTCCCACTCAACGGTAGCGGTTGCCAGCAACTTCTGGTACTCGCTCTGGAGCTTGTTCTCCTCCATCATCAGGTCCATAATCTCACTCTTCATGGTACGGACACTAATCTCCATGTTGGTGAACAACAGCTTGCCGAAGTGCTCCTCCAGTTCAGGACGGAACTTGTTATGCAGCATGGCGAGGTCAATCTTCTGGGAGATTTCCTGCAGGACAGGCATACTCTCATCATAGAAATCGTTCTCTGCGCTGTAGAACTCGTCACGGGTGTCGATGGTGTAGCGCACATAGCTCAGGGAAGCCATGGTGTTGACTTCCTCGTTGTACTTGTCAAACTCCACATAAGCATCGATTACGGTCTGTGCATCGGTAGCGGTTTCCATCTTGTTGAGGATTTCCTCACCGACCTTACGCAGTTCGTCCAGAGAGGGACGCTTGTAGGGCATCTCAGAAAACTTCATGTTTTTTCTCCTGTTTATGTTTTTGTAGTATGATTACAGAGCCGCCAGAACAGCGCAAATGTACGCCCAACTGCGCTGAATAGAGGCAATCTCTGCACGCTCACGGGTGGAGTGAATCTCCAACAGGTTAGGACCGCAAGAAACAGCATCCAAACCAGGAACCTTGCTCATCAGGACACCGCACTCCAGACCAGCGTGGATGGTTTCCACCACGGGGGCCTTGCCGTACTGTTCCGTATAGATACGCACCATGGTATCGCGCAGAACGGACTCACTGCGGTACTCCCAAGCAGGATAGTCACCACTCTGGCGGTACGCTGCCCCAAACTTTTCGGAGAGGGCGCGCAGAGTAGCGGCCATCTCATCCTTCTCCGCGGCAACACCGCTACGCAGAGAGAAGGTCAGACGCAGTGCGCCGTCCTCGGAGGAAACCATACCCAGATTCAGAGAGGTCTGCACCTGGTCGGGCATTGCAGGGTTCATCTTCTGGATACCGTTGGGCACAGCCAACAGCAGGTCCACTGCCTTCTTGCTCTCCTCAACGCTCAGTGCCTGTGCCGTACCGACCTCGCTGGTAAAGGTGAAAGTGAAGCCGGGGTCCTTGGGGCAAGCTGCCTTAGCATAGGCCGCCCAACTCTCTGCTGCCGCCTTCACACGCTCGACCTTGTCTGTCTCAACCACAACCACAGCCGTTGCGGTGCTGGGGATGGCATTGTCAGCGGTACCGCCCACCACGCTCACCAGACGCAGTTCGCCCAAGGTGTTGAGCAAATCTGCCATCAGCTTGTTGGCATTGGCAAAGCCCTCGTTGATAGCCACACCAGAGTGGCCACCACTCAGATTGTCGAGGTTCAGTGTGCAGATAGCACCCTCGGCATCGGAGGCAGTAATGGGCATGGTGATACCAGAGCGTGCGCCACCAGCACAGCCGACGGTCAGCACCCCCTCCACATCGGAGTCGATGTTGATGAGATACTGGCTCTTGAGGTCACTGCCGTCCAGACCGACCGCACCGAGCATACCAACTTCCTCGTCCACGGTCATCAGCACTTCCAGAGGGGGATGTACCAGTGTGTCATCGTCCAACACTGCCATCGCCATTGCAATGGCAATACCGTTATCTGCACCGAGGGTCGTACCACGAGCCTTGATGTAACCATCCTCAACAAACAACTGGAGGGGGTCCTTTTCAAAATCATGGACCACATCAGTATCGCTCACGCACACCATGTCCAGATGACCCTGCAACATGACGGTGGGATGATTCTCATAGCCGGGGCTCGCCTTTTTCCAGATAACTACATTACCCAGTTCGTCACGGCGACAAGCGAGAGAACGCGCACGGGCGAAATCCAGTGCCCAGTTGGTTGCGGCTTCGGTGTTGCCAGAGCCGTGGGGCAACTGGCACAGCTCCTCGAAGAAACGCAGGACGCTCTTAGGCTCAATGGTGGCCAGAACACGATTTTCCATAGTAAAAATACCTTCCTTTTTTCATCGAATTACAGCAGATACGCGTACGGTCTGCCGTCGGGTATTTCGGTCAATTTCTATCATACACTAAAACTTTCAAAATTGCACTATGAAAATAGAAAAAGATGTGGTAAAATTATTGCGTGTATATGTGTCCCGAAAAATTTTCAAAAGGAGACCCAAAAATCATGGAAGCTTATGTTTCTTACAGCGTAGAGCAGGCTGTCCGTCTGCTCGCCATCGACAGCCCCTCTGGTTATACGCACCATGCCGCCGCGTATGTCATTGAGGAGTGCAAGAAGCTCGGCATCACTGCCGCGTTGACCACTAAGGGCGGCGTTCTGTTCTGCATCAACCCTGAGGCCGCCGCGGACAACGCTCTGCTTCTGGAGGCCCATGTTGATACCCTGGGTTGCATGGTGACAAACATCTCTGGCAACGGCCGTCTGAACCTCACCAATCTGGGCGGTATGAACGCCAACAATGCCGAGGCAGAGAATGTCCGCGTTGTCACACGCGAGGGCAAGATTTACAGTGGTACTTGCCAGCTGAAAAACGCCTCTGTCCATGTCAACGGCGACTACTCCTCCACCAAGCGCACTTTTGACACACTGGAGATTGTCATTGATGAGGAAGTGGACTCCAAGGCCGATGTCGAAAAGTTGGGCATCATGCCTGGCGACATCGTGTGCTTTGACCCCCGCACCACCGTTACCGCGTCTGGCTTCATCAAGAGCCGTTTCTTGGACGATAAGCTGTCTGTCGCCATCCTGCTCGGTCTGGCCAAGGCAGTAAAGGAGGGTAAAGTCACGCCCACGCGCCGCGTCTGGTGCCATGTGACCGTGTTCGAGGAAGTCGGCCACGGCGGTAGCGCGTCCGTTCCCGCTGGTGTGACCGAAGCCATCAGCGTCGACATGGGCTGTGTCGGTAACGGCCTTGGCTGTGATGAGCGCAAGGTTTCTATCTGCGCCAAGGACAGCGGTGGCCCTTACCACTATGAGATTGTCACCGCACTGGTCAACGCCGCCAAGCGCGCTGGTGCAGACTTCGCTGTGGATATCTACCCCTACTACGGCTCCGATGTGGAGGCCACACTGCGCGCTGGCCACGACCTGCGCCACGGCTTGATTGGCCCTGGTGTCTACGCGTCCCACGGCTATGAGCGCAGTCACAAGAAGGGTGTAGAGAACACGCTCAAGCTGTTGGCCGCCTACATCGGTTAAGAAAACACAAATAAAAAATTATATTATCTAGGAGGCAATTATGACCGCAGAATTTTTCGCAGGCAACCGCAAGAAGCTCCTCGAAAAGATGGAGGAGAACACCGTTGCATTTTTCCACTCTGGCATCGCACCCGTTAAGAGCAACGACCAGGATATGCACCCCTTCTCCGTCAACCGTAACTTCTACTATCTGACTGGTATTGACGAGCAGAATGTGTGGCTCGTTATGAGCAAGACCGCAACTGGTACCAGCGAAGCACTGTACATCGCACAGCCCGATGAGTTCCTCATTAAGTGGAACGGCGAAATGCTGACCGTTGCGCAGGCAAGCGAGCACAGTGGTATGCCCGCTTCCTCTGTCCGCTATCATCAGGACATGGAGCGTCTGGTCGCTGGTCAGATTTTCAACGGTCGTGCTATGTCTGGCCCTCCCACCAAGGCAATGTTCTCCTTTGACCGTCTGAGCATGAGTGCCGCCGCTACGCCCAGCGAGGAGTTCGCTCGCAAGCTCAAGGAGAAGTATCCTTCTCTGGAGATTGGCAATATCGCTCCTCTGGTCTACAATCTGCGCGCCATCAAGACCCCCGAGGAGGTCGCTTGCTTGCGCCGCGCGGGTGATGTGACCATGGAAGCTCTGGCATCCATGCTCAAGACCGCAAAGCCCGGCGAGTACGAGTACCAGTGGCAGGCAGACTACGAGCACTATGTCGCTCGTCAGGGTATGCGTAACGCATTCACCACCATCGCCGCATCCGGCCACAATGCCGTTATGCTCCACTACCACGACAACAACTGCATTGTCAAGGAAGGCGACCTGTTGCTGTTGGATTTGGGTGCTGAGTACGGCTACTACAGTGCGGATGTTTCCCGTACCTTCCCCATTGGCGGCAAGTACAGCGACCGTCAGAAGGAACTGTACAACATCGTTCTGGAGGCGATGGAGCTGGCTAAGGACAAGATGCGTCCTGGTGTTGCCGTCCGTGAGTCCCAGCAGGCTGTCATTGACTTCTACAAGAAGGCACTGCGCTCTGCAAAGCTCATCAACGACGACAGCGATGTGGGTAAGTACTACTACCACGGTGTTTCCCACTCTCTGGGTCTGGACACCCACGACCCTCACGACCGCACCGTGTACGAGCCTGGCATGGTTCTGACCTGCGAGCCTGGTTTGTATGTCGCCGAGGAGAACATCGGTATCCGTCTGGAGAACGATATCCTTGTCACCGATGGCGCACCTGAGGACCTGATTGGCGACCGCCTGCTGAGAATCGATGAAATCGAAGCTCTGATGGCTCGCTAATTCCGCCGAATATCTTTGTATTGAAAAAAGGGAGCGTTGCAAAATAGCGTGAAGTAAAAAAGGCGAGTAGGAACCCGAAAAAGGGTTTTCTTACTCGCCTTTTTGCTTTAATATGAATTTGTGAAGAAACAACTAAAGCAAGACCAGTGTACCGTATATGAGCGA
>JAZOVU010000042.1:0-63475 GCA_045658885.1 Candidatus Pelethomonas sp.
CCTTCGTTGAGAATGTTCTTTGCGGCGTTGCAATCTCTGTCGTGGACAGTACTACAATTCGGGCAAGTCCACTCTCGCACCGAGAGGTCTTTCGTCCCAGACCACTGTGTACCACAAGCAGAGCAGAGTTGACTGGACGGATAGAAGCGGTCGATTACCACAACTTTTCTTTCGTACCATATTGCTTTATATTCCAATTGTCTACGGAACTCTCCCCAACTTGCGTCTGAAATAGCCTTTGCTAAAGCGTGGTTTTTCACCATGTTTTTCGGTGCAAGATTCTCGATGCAAACCACATCGTTTTTACGGAGCAATTCTGTAGACAACTTGTGCAAGTGGTCTTTGCGCTGATTGGTGATATGCTCATGCAGTCTTGCCACTTTAATGCGTGCTTTCTCTCTGCGATTGCTCCCCTTTGTTTTTCGGGAGAGTTGCCGTTGGAGGCGCGCTAACTTTTTCTCAGACTGAGCAAGATACTTGTGGTTGGGATATTCATTTCCCTCTGAATCCACTGCAAAAGATTTGATGCCCATATCCAGACCCGTGACTGCACCTGTAGTGGGCAACTGTTCTATCTCTACATCCGTACAGCACACAGATACAAAGTACTTCCCACTCGGATTTCTGGAAATGGTGGCAGACAGGATACGACCTTCGACTTCTTTCGAGATACGACATTTTACCTTACCCAGCTTTGGAAGTTGGATAGTATTCTCAAAGACTTTGATATTCGTACCGACACATTTACTCTTGTAGCTCTGTCGGTGGTTATGCTTACTCTTGAATCGAGGATAGCCACATTTCTCACCATGTTTCACTCGTCGGAAGAAGTTCTGATATGCTGTGTCCAAGTCTTTCAAAGACGCTTGCAGAGCCGTCGAATCCACCTCTTTGAGCCACTCCATAGACTTTTTCAGTTGTGTCATATCTCCAGCACAATCATAGTAGTTCAAAGTCTTTCCAGTCTGTTCATAGCACGCTTTCCGTTTGGAGAGATAGTGGTTGAATACAAATCGACAGCAACCAAAAGTTCGCAATATTTGATTTTCCTGTATTTTATTCGGGTATATCCGAAATTTATACGAATATTCCATATACATCACCGTTTCTATTGTACCACATTGCTTGAATCGGTGTAACTTATACGAAAGAACAGGGTGTGGCTTATATCCCCATAGCTAAAGCTAGGGGTTTTACGCCACTTATGATAAAAAAAGAATGGGAAACTGAGCAATTGGCGAAGATATGCACCAGCAAAAAAAAGAGTATTAAAAAAGCACCGCCGAAGCGGTGCTTTTTCGTCCAGTCTTACTTTGCCCTGGTAATACCTCCGATTTTCTTGAACTTGCGAAGATACCAACGGCGCACACTCCAGAACAGTGCTTTCACCCTGCTCCCCCCTTTTATTTTTTCTCTACCTCATAGTCCTTTTTGAGGTATGCCATACGCAAGTAGCCGAAATACTGCTTGAAAAATTCATTCTGTCCAGATACGGTGCGGTACTCTTTGAACTCTTTCACGCCGTCATTGTTCGACTGCGTAGCCAACAGCGCGATCGCCAGATGGTGACGGTCAGCGTTGCGGTAGTATGCAGGCGGTTCTACGCCTTCGGGAAGCAGTGCCTTGCGGAACTCATCCATAATAAAAGCAATACCGTTGCTTGTCAGCAGTTCCCACTTGTCATTCTCCGCACACAACTGTTCATACATAGTGCGTCCTGCTGCCGTCATAGGCGGCACAAAAATGTTGCCGTTCTCGCTGTCCTCCGCTTTCCAACTTTGGAGTTTCCAACGGATGACATCCGCAAGCGTGAGATACTTCACCTCGCTTGTTAGCGAGGTTTTATGCTTGTCCCAATATGCGCGCTCAACGGCGGGGAAATAGATGGTTGCGTTCTTCTTCTCATTGATGACATAGCGACCAGTTTTGCGATCCTGTTCACCGCAGGTATAAAGGAATTTGCCTTCCTTATCCAGAAAATAGCGGAAAATCTCGACAGGCTCAAGATTGCTTACTTCGTCCACCTGCTGAATGGTGAAACCTTCCTTTAACAGCTTGTTCAATCCGTCAAGTTCGGATTTGGCAAACTTGGCGGAAGGCGCGTCAGTTGCGCCGACCTCGATCGCACGATTGAGAACTCCGACCAGTTCTCCCAAACGGGCAAGATTTTTCTCTAACATAACAATTACCTCCAAAAATTTTTACACTATTTGTTTATGCCCTCCCCGGCAAACGGCGGTTATTCTGTCCACCGGGGAAGGCACAAACACAAGCCTTTGACACTCCCCATGCCTAAAGGCAGGGGATTCTCGGCACGGATGGTAAAAATCCTGTGTTCGTGCTTTCCTATATTCCACCAGACTTTCCCTCGGCTTGTGGTAGTGAAGTCTTGCGGACTTCCCACAAGGCGGATTGCTTCGCTTTCGGCTAGTCATTCCCCCGAAGGTTGTTCTGATTACATTTACAAGGTACAATCGCTGCGGCAAAAATGGAACTTTGACCATCGTTTGTCAGGTGGTATTTATACGGCTTTCGCCGTGTGTCCCTCCTGACATTTAACACAATAGCACTTTGACTATCGTTTGTCAATAGAAAAAAATCAACTTTCCAACTTTTTTACCGCTTACGGCTCAACGGCTCGATTTGACGGTTCTTCCTGTTGTTCGGTTGTCCTGTCCTGTTGACAATTTGGAGTATATCACTTTGATAATTGTTTGTCAACCCTATTTTTCACATTTTTTCAAAAATTTTTACTTTATCCAATAAAAGTGATTTTTGCTATTATAATGTATATATGCTTGTGTTGTCCTGCTTTTGTCTGGTTGTCTGTTGGTTGTTTTTGGGTGGTTGCTACTGGTTCAATTTGATTGTTTTCTTGATTGTTACTATTTTGTAACTATTATATACTACACACTGTAGTACACATTGGTTGACAGTTGTAGACCGTAGAACTGGACGACAGTACCTCATCTATCATGGTATTTTTCATGTGGTATACTGTAGAAAAACCACTTGCGATATGGGGGATAGATTAGACTTTCTAGCGATATCCCAAAGCTGAAAACACGCTAGTTGTCATTCAAATCCATTCAGTAAATTAGAATAACCAACACTACACTCCCCCATCATTCAAATTATCGAAAAATTACGACTCTCCACTAGAACTCCACCTTTATTCCAGTCGTCCAGTTTTATCCCTATGTTCAGCAAGATCAGCAAATCCCTTAGAGACGCTTTATTATATATAATGTGGCTACTACAAGCTTTGAAATTCACAGTTTGTTTGCAATATAAAATGTCGCGAAAAATTCAATTTTTAACGCTATATGCAGTTAAAATAATTATTTTTCTTTCTAAAAAGTTACATTTTTACGAATTTTTCTATTGACAAAATCACCTTTTTGTGCTATTATAATACATGAAGAAAGGAAGATGATGTTGGATAAAGGGCCATAAAGGAGGTTATAGAATGGCTACCATCATCAACTTCAACAAGAACTTAATACATCAATCCAGACGAACGATCGTCGTGACTAACAGCCGAGTTCTGCGCTACCGTGAGGAAGGTCAACCTCTAAGCAGACAGCAGATATCCATTGGCTGTAAGGCTCTGTACTACCTATCTGACTGTCTCCCCTTATGAGGCTGCTACCGCGGTAGTATGGTAGTGCTATCACGATGACGATTAAGTCTGGATTTTTGCATTCTTAAGCCCTCAACACAGAAAGGAGATTCCTATGAGCAAGAGACTTCCCTTCCCGGCTATTACAGGTAGCACCGCTGTCGTTCCGAAAACGCTGAACTTTGACGACTACCTCTCCCCTCTCCCTGTATTGGATAAACCGTTCGAGGATAACACTCCCGAACCGACTAAGCACGCTGCTGAACCTCTAAAGGATGTCGATGATGTTCTACGGGTCTGCGAGTACCTCGTTGCAAATGGAAGACTGAGAGATAATCTGCTCTTCACGGCAGGCATCAATCTCGGCTACAGATGCGGAGATCTGCTTCAGCTCAAATGGGGACATCTCCTAAAGGCTGATGGCACTTGGAATACAAAAATTACATTGCAGGAGGACAAGACCAACAAGCTCAGAACCGTTCACCTCAACCAAGCTATTCTTCAAGCAGCATACCTCTATGGGCAAGAAGTTAGAGCGCAGTCAGAATACGGTGCCATCGACAGAAATCTCTTCCTCTTCCGCAGCAACTCTACCAAAGATAAAGAGAATAAACCCCTTGCCGTATTCTCTGTAGAACGCATGTTGAAACAGGTCATCAACAAGGAACTGGGTATCGATATTAAAGCAGGCACCCATTGTCTGAGAAAAACATTTGGCTATCATGCTGTGATGAGTGCCAAAGATAGAACCAGAGCAGTGGAGCTCCTGAGAAAAATATTCAAACATTCTTCTGAGACGATCACGCTCTCGTATATTGGCATCACTGAGGATGAAATCCGTGGTGTGTACCAAAATCTGAACCTTGGACTTCTCAACCCCGCTGCTTGCTGCGGTATTGAGGTGGCCTCCAGCGTAGCAAGCTGATTCTGCAAACAACGAATGGGCACAGGCCCATCGGAAGATTGCCGGCGAAGCAGGCTCGGTGCTCCTGACGATGGTGCCGCCGAAGGAGGTGATGTTTTTGTAAAAGGCAAATTGATGGTGCGGTGGTTTGAACCGAACTGCTGAGCGCAGAGCAAGTATGCTGAAGCTCGAGAACCTTGACAAGTGAATAATGAGAACAAACGGATGAAAGAACAAATCAATTCAAAAATAATTGGACGAGCAAAGCTCGCCCAAACGCGCCGGTTGAAGCTGGAAGCAAAGCTTCCCACTCAACCTCTGCTAAGAGAAAAACAATGAGTGTCTCTTAATAGGGAAAGCACCCTGCAACCATTGCAAAAACAGGGTTTTGCAAAGCGTTTATGACATCGAACGCCATAAACTGCCATAAATCCTGTTTTGAACATAATTTTACAGGAGGAACCAATGAAAAGAAAACCAGATTACGATGTTGTTCGGCGTTTGCACGGGCACAGAATGTTGAACAAAAACTACAGAGCGATGCTGATGAGCATCCAGCCTGGATGTAAAGTTGAGTCCGAATCTACTCGCCAGGGTGGCATTGTGGAGAAAGTAATTCGAAACATATGGGGAACGCCAGTATGCGTGAAGGTAAAATGTGGCGAACACAATGAGCTGACCGATTATATCTCAATCGACCGCGTCTCCATGTATGAGCCCACAGGGGATGCTTATCGGGTGTGGGAAATTTATACGGCATCGGAATCGTGAGGTGATGATTATTGATCCATGTTTGCGACGCGATTATGGGTTCGGGCAAAAGCCAGAGTGCTCGACACCTGATGCGCACACCGAACCGAAAATTTATTTACATTTCGCCGTATGTAACTGACGGCTCTGGAATTGTTGAGGATTGCCCCGAACAGAACTTTGTTCTGCCAGCACATTTGCCAACATTCAATTTCTCGAAACGAGACCACTGCAAAGATCTGCTCCGACGCTCTGTCAATGTGGCTTGCACCCACGAGCTTTTCAAACGGTACGACGATGAAATGCTGGAAATCATTCGGGAGCAGCATTATACCCTCGTGGTCGATGAGGAAGTTGCTGTTATGGAGGAATGCAAAATCCATAATGATGATTTGAACTTGCTGCTGACCGCCGGATTGCTTGAGATGGACGAAGATGAAAACCTACACAAGACGGAGCGGGGCGATGCTTACAGAGGTAACTCATTCCGAGAATTTATGGAAACATTGGAGCGCAGAAACTTATACGCCTGCGGCAACGAAGAGAATCAGAAATACTTTTTCTGGCAACTGCCACCCGATCTGCTCCAAGCTTTTGACGATGTGTACATTCTGACCTATATGTTTGAGTGTCAGGATATTCGGTATATGCTCGATATAAACGGCATGGAATACCAATATATCTACATTGAACGATTTGATGGCGATCAATATCGGTTTGTGGATAATCCAGCATACATCCCAGCGTATGTTTCTCATATTTCGGAGATGATTGATATCTATGAAGGCGACAATCTAAACGCCGTAGGAACGCCGATGAAACCGAGGGAGTATCCGCTATCCAAAGGATGGATGCAACACAATCCGAAAGGCGTTGAAAATGTGCGAAAAAACCTCGCCAACTACTTTACGAACTATGCTAAGGGGGTACCGTCCAGCGAGAAAATGTGGTCGACTTACACTGGGAAGACACAGGAGGCTTTAAGTCGCCGTGGATATGCTCAAGGATTTATTCCCTTCAACAAGAGAGGCAGCAATGAATATCGAAACAAAAAATGGCTGGCATACTGCGTCAACATCTATGTCTCGCCGCAGGCTAAGAATTATTACTCCAAGCATGGCATTACAGCCGACGAAGACAAACGAGCCCTCTCCACGATGATACAGTGGATATGGCGTAGTGCTATTCGTGATGGTAAACCCATCCATATTTATATTCCAAGCGAACGCATGAGAAATTTACTGAAAGACTGGATATCTCAGATCGAAGCGGATGCGGCATCCGGACGATGGGCTCAGCATGGGCAACAATATGAGAACGGCATCGTCGCTACTGATTCGATTGATGCCCAGAGGGTTAATCCAAGTGATTACCCCTCCCCTATCGGGGCGCTGGCTTCGTAACCCATAGACATACTATATTGAAGTAACAAAACATAAAAAATACGGCTCGGCATTAACATCAAAAAAATGATGATCCTTAACCGAGGTGCCAGACACCTCGGCAGCCAAAACTCAGCGGAACGCGGGTGGCCATAATGAAAGGGATCATTATACATATGAACAACACAACTAGCACCATCACCGTCCTCAACAGTGACGCCATCTGTAACTGCAACACCTGCATTTGGAAAGACGATTGTGGGAACAACACATGGATGATTGAAAGCGGCATTTACGACGAACGCTTCTATTGTACAGATTACACTCCCGTGTTGGGCGAGATCGACATCGAGCAGGACTACGAAACCAATGCTCGTGAGAGGGAATGCTATTACCAAAACCTTGTAAGACAGTTTAACTAAGTTGACTTTGATGAGGAGGTAGTTGGTATGGCATTGTCTAAACTTTATCCGATTTATAGTTTTCAGACTTCTGCATTCTATACAGACGAGGAGATGGAGCTTGATAGAAAACTGTGCGAGCTGCGCGCTAAGGGCAACCGCGGCAAAAAGCGCACAGACTTAAAGAAGAAGACGAGACAACAGCGTGAAAACGAAAAAATGCCACCCCTCACGAAAGCTGAGAGGCGTGAGAATAACGAGATGATAAAAGAGACCAAGGACGCTCTACGAGGGCTCCTGAGTGCAAATATGGGACTGGTACGCACCGTCCGCGAGGAGTTTAAGGCGGACAAGAATGTGGTGTGCATCTTCGACTCAGATTTGACTCGCTCCCTGGGTCTCAGCGAGGACAAGCTTAACGACGACATCATTATTATTAAGGTCTACTACTACGAAGTTGCCGAGAGCATCATTAAAAACGGCTTCTACATGAACGGCGAGAAGTATGTGTTCTTCTCTGCTAGTGCCGGACAGATCCGCACCAAGAAGTTTGTGGCAGTCAAGGAGACTGCTTTGGCGGCATGCATGGATCGGTTGACCTGCGGTCTCTCATTGGAGAGTATCAACGCCCAGGGTGGTGTGAACATCAATAAGTACCTCGCCTACCTCGCGCTTTGTAACAGCGCAACGGATGTGTGGGGGGATTTTGATATTGATAAGTGCATCGTGGTCGACGATTTTGAGACGAATGTACGGGGTCTGGTGGACTACATCACGGTAGAAGACGGCTCCATCAAGCGGCAGGAGATGGATGTACCCATCACGCACACCGATGGTTGTGGCATGGTACTTCCCTCTGTGAGCAAGAAGAACTTTATGGTAAGAGCACCGTGGATTAAGGGCTTACTTGCCTCCTTCCCTTTCGATAAGTTCATTCGAGAAGCCAATCGGCGCGATAGTACGGTGAATCACGGACTTATCAAGGATATTTACGGCGTGGAGCATGACATTTTGACTGAGGGAATACAGGTTATCTTTACCGCCAGCCAGTTCAAGATGAAAAAATACTTCCGTGGGGGCTGGGAGGAGTACAAAGAGAATTTCAAGAAGTTCGGATGCACCGCCGGCAAGTGCAACGAGGAGGAAGATTACGTCCCCAACGCACAGTTCAATTACCAGATGCTTCAGACCTTGACTGATATGACAGATGAGGAACTGACGGAATTGGCGGAGGCGACCAATCAGAAGATCCGTGGGGTAACTTCAGACCGCAACACTATGCTGCGCCTGTTTGGGGCAACCAAGTGGGATCGCCGGGAAGATCCATTCCAAGAGTGCTTATACATATACCCCGAGCTGTTGCAAGACGCCTACTGCGTAGAGTCGCTGCGCTCCATTAAAAACAAGCTGGTTAAGGATGGCCGTGGCGCACGGCTGGATGTTCAAGGCAAGTATCTGTTTTTGATTCCAGACCTCTATGCCGCTTGCGAACACTGGTTCCTCGGCGAAGAAGTCCCAAAAGGTCTACTCGCCGATGGCGAGGTATACTGCCGGGTGTATTCAAACAACGAAAAGGTCGACTGTCTGCGCAGCCCACACCTGTACAGAGAACATGCTGTAAGACGCAACGTTGCCGGCGAGGGTGGCGAACGGAAACGATGGTTTGCCACAGACGGAATTTACACCAGTAGTTTTGATCATATTTCGAAGATTTTACAGTTTGACAATGACGGCGACAGAAGCCTCGTATGTGTTGAGCCGACCATCATCGAGGCTGCTGAGCGATGCTGTTCGGATGTTGTAAGTCTATATTACGAAATGTATCGTGCCCCCGCGCACATCTTAACTCCAGACTTGATGTGGCAGGGGATGAAAAATGCGTATGACGGCGGTCGTATTGGTCCGATCAGCAATAAAATCAGCAAAATTTGGAACAGCGAAAATCCAGACCTGGACGCAATTAAGTTGTTGTGCGCCCATAACAACTACATTATCGATTATAGCAAAACGTTGTACATGCCTAATTGGGCAGACAGCGCTGTGGAACGCATGAATGCAGCCACCAGTGGGAAAGTCCCACACTTCTTCGTATACGCCAAAGGCAAGACTGTAAAGCAAGTCGAGCCCGCCAACAGGTCTGTGGTCAACCGATTGGCGCGCATTATTAAAGCTCCGAATTTGAGATTTGAGACCAAGACACTCGGCAAGTTTGACTATCACATGCTGATGCATGATAAGAACGCCGAGATTCGTGAAACAGACCTCCCCATTATTCAGACTTTTGCGGAGATAAGCAAAAATTGCGGCTATCGGCTAGTGGAGGACGATGCCAACAAGAACAATCATAATTATGTGTATCGGCAGACACGGGATAGTCTGCTGGCCATAGACGAGGACATCTACCATGTGGTAGACATTCTGATCCTGCAGATGTTCGGCATCCAGAACACGAAACGCAAGAGCATGTTCTGGGGCTGCTTTGGCGACATCGTGCTGGAGAACCTGCGGCAGAATATTGAGAGCGGAACCATCCTCTGCGCCAGATGCGGCAAGCGTATTAAACCGATGAGCCATCGTCAGCTTATGTGTGACAGCTGTTGGGAGGATCGACACAGAGAGCTGAAACGCGATTGGAAGCGCAAGCACGATGCAGCTGCAAAAGATGTAACGATTTGGTAGAAGTTTATAAAAAAGCCTGCAAACCCTTGCGACGCAAGGGTTTGCAGGCTTGACTCTTTTTCATGTAATTTTCAAAAACCTAGTATTTGCAAGGGTTTGCGGGTTTTTGCGAAAAAAAACTTTGACACCTCAAGGGAGAAAAAACGGATAAAAGCTTGGTATACGACTGATAAGCACCCGGTGTGTGGGTTGTCTTTTGTCGGCAACCTACATATTCCCATATTAACATATACCATAGCAAGCCCGTTTTGTCAACCCCCAAATAAGAATGAAAAGGATGAAAAGGTTTTGATCAAAGTAGATAAGCGCGAGGTAGCAGTGCTTCGTGAGAAGGTTCCCAGCGCACATATCGTGACGGTAAACAAGCAGAAAAAGTATAAAAAGTATTGGGCAGAGGAAAGTCGCGATGTAAACCATGTGCTGAGTCAGCTACGAAAAGGTATTCGTTCCGAAGATATTCGGTTAAGCGGTTATTACAGAGAGCGCAAGGATAACAATTGGAGAACCAATACGGGCAACAGGCCTCCCCGTCGTAATGCTTAAGTCGAGGTGTAACTATGAGCTTCGTACCGACTTACGGTCTACAAGCCGAGAGATGTAATAACGAAACATATTTCGATTATTTTATTCGGCTTGCCGAACACAAAGACGAATATAAACTACGCTGGGAAGACATTGCTAAATTGCTCAATCGACAGAATGGAAATGATTACGGCGAGTCTGCCTATCGTAAGTTCTATACAGCGTTTCAGGCAGGCAGAAATTACGAAGCAGATAAAAATGGTTATCGTGTGGCCGACCGAATCCTGTGTATTTCCGATCTGCACTACCCTTTCCACCTCCCTGTCTCGACATTTAAGCAGTATCGCAATGTGGATACGCTGATTTTGAACGGCGATCTTCTGGATATGCAGAGCATCAGTAAGTTTCAGAGGAGCTACCGGATCAGCCCCTTGGAAGAGATGATAGGCTGCCGTCAACATCTCATTGAGCTGATTGAGTTTATCAGTCCTAAGCGCGTCATCATAAATAAGGGCAATCACGAGCTGCGATTCGGCAACTATCTTGCCAAGCATCTGGATAACGAGATGCAGGAGCTGATGCCTGAGACCGCTCTCGACCTGATGATCAACGACGGTTTTTACCATTATGATAAACGCACCCACGCGAAAGTGTGGTACGAGCCGCTGACCAAAGTGTTCGATGGCAGGATTGATGTCAGCTACACCGGCGAATGGTGGTGCAAGTACGGCAAGACTATTTTTGCACATCCCCTCGCCTACTCCAGCGGCATGCTGAAGACCACCGAGAAGGCTGCGAATTACTTCTACCGTGTCACCTCTGATTTCGACACTGTGGTTCTAGCACACACTCACAAACTCGGCATGTATGTGCAGGGCGATGTGACGCTCTACGAGCAGGGCGCATGCTGTGATACAGGCAAGCTGTGTTATGCAGACGGAGGGCTGACGCTCCCTCAGCAGCAGGGCTTCCTATATCTTTGCCAGGATACTGAAGGTGCGCTTGTGTTCGACCAGACCAAACTGGTCTCTTGCTAAGGTGGTGACGGAATGAACGGAACAATGTTTGCCCGTTATGTGGCAGATAAATATGGCACCACCTATAAGGACACCCATCGTTGGGTCATGGCAATCGTTGAGAGCATGGGTGATGTGCTCGTCTCCGGCGACGATTTGCAGCTGACCAACTTTGGCACCTTCAAGACCTATATCAGCCCCGAGCAGATGGGGCGCAATAAATATACCGGTGAGCCGCTGTACATTCCCGAGCGACGGAGAGTGAAGTTCGTGCTGAGCGACCATGTTCGAGACCTGATGTGGGAGCAGTATGAACTAGACAGCGGTGTTTCGCAGGCCACCAAGGTTGTGCGTATGACCGACATTGGTGTAAGGGACGACGAAGATGTCGCCGAGGAAGAAGATGAATAAATAAGGAGAAACTATGGGACGCAAGACGAGGCAAAATAAGTTGACAAGTCCTGAGTTGCTGGCGCAAATTAACCCCGAAAATCTTGCGCTCATAAATGACTTTCTGGTCTATCTGAGATCCACGCAACACTCAGAAACGACGATTGCAGGTTACAAGAACGATCTCGAGATTTGGGCCGTATACTGCTTGCAAAATTGCGGCAATAAGCATTTTACGAAGATGACCAAGCGTGAGATTGTCAAATATCAGGATTGGCTACTGAATAACAATGAGAACTCTCCTGCTCGTGTAAGACGCATGAAGAGCGCCCTGTCGAGCATGAGTAACTACGTGGCTGACATTTTGGACGATGAGTTTGAGGATTTCAAGCCGATTGTGCAGAAAGTAAAAAGCCCTCCAAACAAGCTTGTCCGAGAAAAGGAAGTTTGGGAACCCGAAGAATTCGAAGCGTTGTTGCGTCAGCTTACTGAATCAGGAGAATATAAAAAAGCATGTTTAGTGGCGCTTGCCGTATATAGCGGTCGGCGCAAATCTGAACTTCCCCGCTTCAAGGTGTCTTATTTTGACGAAGAGAATGTCATTTACGGTTCTCTCTACAAGACTCCGGAGCCCATTCTGACAAAGGGCATGGGCGGCGGTAAGATGCTTACCTGTTACACGCTCAAAAAAGAATTTAAGCCTTATTTTGATTTGTGGATGGCAGAACGGGAGCGACTTGGCATTGAAAGCGAGTGGTTGTTCCCAGACAAGAACGATACTTCAAAGCCAATGCCAGCCAACACAATCAATAGTTGGGCCAACACGTTTACTCGCATGACTGGTAAATATTGGTATCCTCATGCGTGTAGACATGCTTTCACAACTCATTTAGCAAAATCTGGGATTCCAGATGACGTAATTCAAAAGATACTTGGATGGTCGAATATTTCGTTAGTTCAGGTTTACAAGGACATTGATGCCGAGGATGAGTTTGGCAAATACTTCTCCGACGGCGAAATCATTGCGCAGGAAAAGACGAGCCTGCAGGATCTGTAAGGTGGTGCATCATGGCTGGAAGAAAAGCTAAGATACCCGCACCCAAAAGAATGTCGGCACCGACATTTCAACATCAAGATCCGCCCGGAACTACATACCGATGCACCTGCTGCGGTAATTACTACACCGCACAGCGTGGTAATTTTCTGTCAAGCTACTCCTCACTGTACGCAGGGTGGGGTGGCTTTTATCCAGTTTGCAAGAGCTGCCTGTCTAAATATTACGACTGGCTGTTGGCAGACATTTGCGACGGCGATGAAGCAAAAGCTGTTCGCCGCATGTTGCAGCTGCTTGACCTTCCCTTCGACAATGCGGTTTACGCAAAGGCGCTGGCTGCCGCCGAAACACCTTTCATGGTGGTCTCGACTTACATTCAGCGTTTGACAGGTACGGCACTTCGCAAGCACAATGCCACCTACGCAAACACCATGTACGAGGAACATAAGGCTGCCGCCGAGGAAGCCGCCTCGTTTGAGCAGTGGAAATCCGACTACGAGCAATACACGCTTGACGATGCTTATGCAAAAGCACAGGCAGAAATCGACGAGCTGAAAACCGAAATCGAGAGACTACGAGCAGGCGTGAGCGATGAAATGAGTGATGAAGCGATTGATGAAAACGAGCCGGAGATTGATGAAGAACATCTTAGGGAGATGGTACAGCGTTTTGGTGCAGGCTTCTCCAACGAAGATTATGAGTATCTTCAGGCGCAGTACGAGGATTGGATCGACTGCTATCCCTGTGAGATCAAGATCCAAGAGGAGCTGTTTAAGAACATCAGTCTTGCTCAGCTAAACATCATCAAAGCGCAGCACAGTGACAACGGTGATGTCGCAAAGGCAACAAAGGCGTTCAACGATCTTGTGCTGTTGGCGAATATTGCTCCCAAACAGCAAAAGGATCTTATCACCGAAGCTGATACATTTGGGACAATGATCCAGCGATGGGAGGAGCACCGTCCTATTCCCGCTCCCGCGCCGGAATGGGAAGATGTTGACGGTATTAAGCGATATATCTCTGCTTGGTTCCTCGGTCATCTGAGCAAGATGTTCGGAAAGAAAAACGATTGGGCACAGATGTATGAGGACGAGATTGCTCCTTATACAGCTCATCCCCCATCTTATCAAGACGATGATTTGATGGTCGAAGATGAGGGAGACGAAGAGGATGGTGGTGTACATGAGCGTGCAGCGGACCTCTAAGCGTCGCAAGAAGACAGACGCAGAACTACGAGAAGATAGTCAGCGTCATCTGATGGAACTGATTGCCGAGCGGGCAAGCTTTTACAGGGCGAACCCGCACCGGTTTGCAAAGGACTATCTGAACCTGGATCTACACATTTTTCAGCAGATTATCATTTTCATGATGAATATTTCGACCAACGCGATGTTTCTCGCGTGTAGAGGTGGCAAATAGAAACAAGAGGATTTTGGCGGATAGAAACCGCCCGAAACCGCCCGGCCTCCTACTATAGGAGGAATATATTTTGAGTAGAATTACAAAAGAACAAGGCGAATACATAAAGCAACACTACGACAGCGCAACGGCCAAAGAGATTGCAACTCAACTTGGTCTGAATGCACCACAAGTGATTTCGTGGGCTCATCGACACAATATCCCTAAAAAGCAGCGCTCCATATTTTCTGATGCAGACAAGGCGTACATTCGAGCGAATTATCTGCAAGTCCCTTATGCGCAAATTGCTGACCATCTGGGATTTACAGAGCGTCAAATCAGAGGGTGGATTAACAACAATCTGGCAAATAAGAATCGGGTGTTTAGGTCTGATTATTTTGCCGACATAAGAAATCCTAACCGAGCTTATTGGCTCGGTTTTATTTATGCCGACGGTTGGATTGTACATAATCGAGAAACGCGTAATTACGAATTTGGGATGCAACTTCAGCGCGGCGATCGCTATGTGCTGGAAGCGCTTAATGCTGAACTTGGCGGTGTACATAAGATCTTCGATGAGGAGTTCCACGGGGCTGTCCATAGGAATTCAGTAATATCCCATTCCGAAACCAGTGTGTTGCGCGTGTATTCCAAAGAGTTTGTGGAAGATCTGATGAAGTTGGGTATTGATGTTCGCAAAACCGAGAGTAACATGTTCCCGACAGTGCCAGATGAATGTTTTGTTGACTTTCTGCGAGGTTACTTTGACGGCGATGGTTCATTGTCGATAGATTCTCGCGGGAAAAATCTCCGATGGGACATTACTGGAACAAACCGCGATGGCTTTGTTGCCATTCAAGAAGTTCTGTTAACGCAATATGGCATCAACACTTCGATTTATAAGCACGGGGAACGCACATGGAAACTGGTCTGCTTTCGTAAGGATGATGTGCGAAACTTGCTAGATCTTTTGTACGCAGGCCCGTCTGTTATGCGTCTGGAGCGCAAATTCAAGATATATTCTGACTACTATTGCCTCGCCGCTTAGTAATAAGCGGGCAATAAGCGGGTAAAATCGGTGGAAGTCCCATTGGGATAACACCGAGGTAATCAGGCCAACTAAAGAGGGCTCGACACCGTAACGCATAGAAGCTGATCCTTTGGAGACAAAGACTATAATGCTTCCAAGAGTATCCGCCGCCCTATCGTATTTGTGCGAGGACGAAAATATATGCTGAGCTTGCAGGCAACTGCAAGAACTGTGGGATAAAAAGCCCATAGGATAACATAACTGATCGGAAAATCCTTCATCATGGCTGTGTTTTGCGTCATTAGATGTATCCTTTATCCCGGGACATGGATTGTGGTTACTTCAAAGACGCGAGCGCAGGCGGACGAAATTATCGATAAGATTGATAAAATCTTAATTCCAAAGTCTGCACTGTTGCGGAGTGAGATTGATCTAAGTCTCAAAAATGGAAGTAGCTTCTCTGTGGCAGGTGGCTTAGTTAAGTTCCACAATGGCTCGTACATTCAGATCGTAACAGCGAATGACAACTCTCGACACTTTCGAGCTAATCTACTTCTCGTGGATGAGTTTAGAATGGTTGACCTGGATACTATCAACAGCGTTCTGCGCGAATTCTTAAAGGGCGGTCAACGTCGCCCAGGATACCTGTCAAAGCCAGAATACAAGCATTTGGCAGAACGAGGCATTGAATTATATGCTTCGTCCTGTTGGTATACCTCGCATTGGAGCTATCAGCTCGCTGAAAGCTATCTGAACAATATGCTCGACGACAACAAGAAATACTTTGTTTGCGGTCTGCCGTACCAAATGGCCGTAAAAGAGGGGCTGCAGAGTTTGGAGGCAATCGAAGACTCTATGTCAGAAGCAACCTTTAGCGCGGTCAAGTTCCAAATGGAGTCGGATGCTTTGTGGTATTCAGAAACAGATGGCGGTTTGTATAATTTTTCCGACATCACAAGAACCTGCAAAATTGACTACCCGATGATACCCGCAGACACAGTGGCGCTCTTAAAAGATAGCCGCTTGGCGATTCGACCAAAGGCTCGCGACGAGATCCGCATTCTGTCCGCTGACTTGGCCCTAATGGGTTCCACCGGCGGAAAGAAAGGCAACAATGACGCGACGGCGCTGTTTGTTAACCAGATGGTCCCGACAAAGAGCGGTCGTTATCTCAGCAACATCGTTTACACAGAAAATTTCGAGGGTGTCCACACAGAAGATCAAGCGCTAACGATTCGCAAGATGTTCGAAGAGTTTGATTGTGATTATCTTGCAATTGATGCTAAAGGTGTGGGTCTGGGCGTGGTCGACCTCCTATTGCGAGATCAAGTTGACTATATTACAGGACAAATTTATCCGGCACTGAATTGCTATAACGATCCAGATTTGGCGTCTCGATGCAGCAATCCACATGCCAGAAAAGTAATTTGGGCGATCAAAGCAACGTCACAGTTCAATTCGGAGTGCGCGCTGGGCCTCCGAGAGTCTTTCAAGCAAGGCACTATTCGAATGTTGCTCCCGGAATATGAGTGCGAGGATATGCTCCGAGAGATCAAAGGTTGGGACAAGCTGTCTGCCGCCGAGCAGATGGCGCTTAAAATGCCCTACATCAATACTTCCCTGCTGGTCAACGAACTGATCAATCTTGAATATGAAGCCAAAGATACCGGCATCAAGGTGCGAGAGAAGTCAGGCATGAGAAAAGACCGCTACTCCTCTCTCTCATACAACATTGCAGTTGCAAGAGAGTTGGAGCGACAAATGCAAAAACCAAGAAACACTGGCGACATCAATGTTGTTCAATTCAGAAAACCAGCAATCAAAACATTTAACAATGCGAGGAGATAAACAACGGCGAACAGGAGTTTGTCGAAGACCTTGTGCAAATAATGACAGTATTCAGCTGTAAATTACAAGGCAAGCGAGCAAATAAGGCCAAAAAGATTCGGGAGCCGATCGAAGATGATAAAGACATTTAAGGTGCAGCTTCTGCCGAACAATAAACAGCGCACAAAGCTATTCCAAAGCGCTGGAACAGCGCGGTTTGTCTATAATTGGGCGATTGCGTATCAGCGAAAGAATTACGAATCCGGTGGGAAGTTCCAGTCCGACTCCGACCTTCGAAAAATCCTGACCCAACTGAAACAGACAGACGAATTCCGCTGGCTAAACGATTACAGCAACAATACGGCGAAACAAGCCGTCAAGGATGCCTGCGATGCTTACAGGAGGTTTTTCAAGGGCTTGTCGGCGTTCCCGAAATTCAAGTCAAAAAAGAAGTCCAAGCCGAGCTTTTATGTGGATACTGCGAAAATCAAAATCACGGAAACCCATGTCAAGTTCGAAAAGCTGTCGGATAGCCGCAAAGCGAACCGTCAGAAGCTGAATTGGGTCAGGCTTGCCGAACATGACCGAATCCCAGTCGGTGTTTCATATTCCAATCCTCGTGTGACCTTCGATGGTCTGCGCTGGTGGTTATCGGTTGGAGTGGAATATCCGGAATCTACGGAGCTCCCGAACGGAGAAGGCGTTGGAATTGACATCGGGGTGAAGAATTTGGCGGTCTGTTCGGATGGAAGCACTTATGCAAACATCAATAAAACAAGAGCGGCCAAAAGGTTGCGGAAACATCTGCGCAGATGTCAGCGTAAAGTTTCCAGAAAATATCTAAAAAATAAGAAAGGAGGAGGTTACTGTAAAACTAACAACATCAAAAAAGCGGAACATCAGCTGTTAAAACTGAACCGACGACTGACGAATATCCGTCATGACTGGCTGCATCGGGTTACAAGCGAGATTACGGACAGAAAACCAATGTTCGTGGTGCTTGAAGATTTGAATGTCAGTGGCATGATGAAGAATCATTACTTAGCTAAAGCGGTACAGGAACAGGGATTTCATGAGTTCTATCGGCAGATGGAGTACAAATGCCGGTGGAAGAATATTGAATTTATCACTGCCGATCGCTACTACCCGTCAAGCAAGATGTGCTGTGTGTGCGGACACACTAAGAAGGACTTGAAACTGTCGGAGCGAATCTACATTTGTCCGCTCTGCGGAAACACCATTGACCGGGATTTTCAAGCAAGTGTGAATCTGAAACGATACAGAGAGTCCATCACATAGCGAAAACAAGTGTGATGGATATGTACCGATACATTAGTCGGGAATTTACGCCTTCGGAGTGTTATACAAACGCCTGTAGCTTCGGCGAAAGCGGACACGATGAAAAAGGAATGAAACGGGAAGTTTTGATGAAGATTATAGCTTTTTGTAAGTTTTCAGTAACGGTGAGAGCATGGGTCAAGTAAAGAAAAAGACTCCAAAGAAGTCTCAGGCATCTGCGGCAGCGTCGATGGCCATGCCGGTTGTCGACGAAAAGAGAGAGGCATTTGAACAAGCGCTGATGTTCGCAAAGCTGATGAAGACGAACCTGTGGGATGTCAATGACCAGTCTACCAAGACAAATACCCGCTATACTCGATTCAGCAAAGAAGATCTGCTCAACTATATGCAGACCCCTTCTAGCAACGAGAAGAACATCCGCAATGCGAGCATCTATATGTATGATGCATCAACCCAGTACAAGCGACTTATCCAGTATTACTCATTCCTGCCGGAGTGGGCGTACACTCTGTCCGCTGTGAGCTATGACCCCACCAAGGTCAAGGGCGATGCATTCCGCAAGGCCTACTATAAGGCTGCTACTTTCATGGAAAACATGAACCCCAAGCATGAGATGCAGAAAGCCACCAACATTGCGCTGCGTGATGGCATCCTGTATGGCGCTATCTGGCAGTCCAACAGCTCGTTCTACATCCAGCGCATCAACCCTGACTATTGCGTCCTTACTTCCTGCATCGATGGTACATGGAACTATTCGGTGGATATGAGCCAGCTCGATGAGAAGAAGCTTGCATTCTACCCTCCCGAATTCACGACTATGTGGAACACTTACCGTACGAGCGGTGTGAAGTGGCAGGAGGTTCCTGATAGCATCTCATTCTGCCTCAAAGCAGATGAGACCAATGCTACATACAGTCTGCCTCCTTGGGCGTCCACCCTTCCCATGCTATACGATATTGAGACCTATAAGGCTCTACAGGAGACTGCAACCGAGATTGCCAACTATAAGTTGCTCGCTATGAAGATCGATACTGACGATAAAGGCGTACCTCTGCTGGATTGGAATCTGGCTCAGAAGTATTATGCGCAGCTGTGTGCATCTCTGCCGCCTTTTGTTGGTGCGGCAGTCACCCCAATGAAAATCGACTCTTTTGAATTCGATAAGTCCAAGGGTGTGAACGACGTTGACACGGTTTCTCGCGCAGAGGAGCAGTTCTGGTTTAATACTGGCACTTCCGCTCTGCTGCATGGTAGCATGGGCAGCAAAACCGCAGGCGTGCTGAATCTGTCCGTTAAGTCCGACGAGGAAATCGTGTTTGGTCTTATGGCACAGGTTGAACGTCTGGTGAACCGTCTGCTGAAAAATCTCAGCGGTACGGTTAAGTTCAAAGTACACTTCCTCCCTGTCACCAAGTTCAATCGTGACGAACAGGCGAAACTTTATAAGGAAGCCGCCACGCTCGGCATCCCCGGCACAAAGGCAGCCTACGCTGCAACCGTCGGTGTGCCCCAGACTGATTTGCTGGGCATGAACTACATTGAGATGGAACTTCTGAGCATGGGCGAACTGACGCCTCTCCAGAGCGGTTACACTCAGAGCGGCGATGCGGTCAGCGGCGACGAGGGCGGTAGACCCGAAACAGAAGACACCGAGCTTACCGACGAGGGCGAAGCCACCCGCGAAAAAGAAAGTAATGCCAATGCGTTATAAGGTGATCTAAATGCAGAAATATGTTTTTGTAAGAACTCCGATG
Source organism: Candidatus Pelethomonas sp. (assembly GCA_045658885.1). Lineage (GTDB taxonomy): Bacteria > Bacillota > Clostridia > Oscillospirales > Oscillospiraceae > Pelethomonas. The sequence continues at coordinate 20,029 of JAZOVU010000042.1, forward strand.
AAGGCAGCCCGCCTGCTGAATGTGGGGTTTCATTATCTTCAGGCGCCATATAGCAGCCAAGCTCAGTTCTATGTGTTTGAGCACACGGAGGCTCTGATGAACTTTCTTCTGGAGCACTTCGAGGCCGAAGAGGATTACACCATCAAAGACGGCGCTCTGCTGACATTTTGATAGGAGGTAACGGCTTTGGACGAGCTTCAGAAGCAGTACGCGGCTCTGCCGTGTTACACCAAGATCGAGCCGATCAGACCCGTCAATGACGAGTTTACTCTGTGCAAGGTCTATGTGCAGGGCATCGGCAAAAATCGTAACTACAGCTATATGAGCAAGGAAAATGTGGAGCGTGCTGAACCCACGATTCACTACATCCCTGTTGTTGGTCATCTGATGACCAAATATGACGAGGATGGCAACGAGGTCGGCAAGTATTTTGGCGGCCATGATTATGTTTGGGATGAGAATTGGAATCTCAAGGCGCAGACTGTTCCTTTCGGCGTCGTGACCAATGATGCTGTCGGCTATGAGGTCGTGCGTGAGTATGGCCAGGATGTTGAGTACATGACGGCAACCGCCGTTTTGTGGACTGGCAGATATCCCGAACTGAAAGAAGCCATCTACGCAGACGACTGCTGGTTTGCTCAGAGCATGGAGATCAGTATTGAGCAGTCCCGCCCCTATGGCGAGGACAGCAACTACACTGAGCTGCTGGACTGGACATACAGCGCCCTGTGCATTCTTGGCAAGAGTGATGATCCCGATTATCACACCGAACCTTGCTTCATCTCTTCTCGCTTTGTCCCCATGACTTATAGCGCAGACAGAGAGCAGTTTAATAATGACATGAGTGAAATGCGAGAGCGTCTCGCTTTTATTTTATCACCCAAGGAAGGAGGAGAAACACCGATGGATATGGAAAAGATTGAGTCCATTCTGGCTGAGTATGGTCTGGCCGCTGACGCTGTTGACTTTGACTACGCTGAAATGGATGAGGATGCGCTGCGCGAAGCCGCTAAGCAGTATGCCGAGGAGCGCGCAGAGAGCAACGACGAATCCGCTGACGAGCCCGCCGAAGACGAACAGTCTGACAATGAGGAGTTCAGCGAGGAGCCAGCTGCCCCCGAGGCAGACGACGCCGATTCTCAGCCTGCCGAAGATGGTGGTGATCAGAGCGAGGCGTTTGTTTGTGAGTTTGCTGCCACCTATGGTCAGCGTCGTGAGGCACTGCAGAACACCATGGATGGTGGCAAGACTGTGACCGACCAGCATGGCAACACTGTGGAGACTACCTACTATTGGCTTGTTGACTTTGACGACACCTACGCATACGTCACTCGTTATGTATGGCGCAGGGATGGCGACTGTATCGAGGATCGTGGTCGCCTTGCGTACAGTTTCAGTGAAGCTGATCTGACTGCAAGCGTAACCGGCGAATTCGAGCCCATGTATCTGATGTGGCTGACCGAGGATGAGCGTCAGAAGCTGGAGGCTTCCCGCAATGTCTTCGAGGAGCTCAAGCAGTACAAGGCTGAGAATGAAAAGGCTAAGCGCAAGGTCGAAGTCGACGAGCTGTTTGCTCAGTTCGAGGATCTGCAGTCCGTTGAGGGCTTTGGCGACCTGCAGGCTGCTGCTTACGAGAGCGGCGAGTTGGAGGATATCGAGACCAAGCTGTTCGCTATGCGCGGCAGACAGGTCAAGAATTTTGCAAAGGTTGTCCAGAAGACCGCTCCCGCTATGCGTGTGGGCATTGAAACCACCAAGGATGGCGAAGATGTCATTCCCTATGGTGGTCTGCTGAGAAAGCACTAATCAGAACTGAATAAAAGAACTACATTTGTAGAGGTGTATTTTGTCTTACTACTATTGTTATTCGTATCCGCTCAAGAGGTATTTGGTCGAATCCGGCGAACACTTTATTGTCGCTGGCTTGCATGAAACCACATTGAAGAAATTCTGGGTGTTTCAGCGCAACGAGAAGCTGGACGAGCTCCTCAAGCAGTGGACGAAGGTTAAGTAAATGGAAGGATGGTTAAGTTGACTATGTTGTTAGCGCAAACTGTTTCTATTAAAGCTGATAGGTGTACTGCCAAAACTCTGAACGCCGCTGGGGTTGAGTATAGAATTGGCGAAGTTTACGAGGTTCCTGCTGACAGGCTCCCCAAATGGTCGCATCAGCGTGTGCGGCTTGCCTGTGATTACTGCGGCGATGAATATGTTACATCACTTGCTGCAAGAAATTCCAATCTTCAGCGTTCAATCGTACAATGTAAGAAATGCCGACCGAAAAAGACGGCCGAACAGACCAGATTGCGCCATGGCGTTGACTGGCCAACGAAGCGCCCAGAAGTGCAAGCGTCTTGGAAGCAAACCAATATGCTAAAGTATGGTGTCGAAAATGTTTCGCAGGTGCCACACGTTAAAGATAAGAAGGCGCAGATGTTCACCGACCGCTACGGCTCGCCGTACTATTTATGCACGGAAGAAGGCCAACAGAAAGCACGACAAACTTTTGTGGCCAATTATGGCGAAGACCCATATAACAACCCAGACATCAAGCGCAAGCGATCTCAAACTTGCTTAGAGAAATATGGCGTCCCAAATTCAGCACAATCCCCGATTGTAAGAGAGAAAAGAAAAAAACACTCTCTTGGAACGATATGGAGTTGAGAACCCAATGGGCGTACCTGAATTCGCGGAACGCTCAAGGGCGAACAGAAGCGATCCGGGTTGGATTGTGTCCAAACCACAGAGAGCCATGTATGAAGCTCTCCTTGAAATGGGGTATGATGCCCATCTGGAACATCATATGCCGTGGGGTTGGTTCGACGTTGCTATCTTTCTTCCCGATGGTCAAAGGCTTGATTTCGAATATGATGGTCGGTTTTGGCATAGTTCTGACGAACAGCGCCAGCACGATCAAAGACGTGACCAAACCAGCATGTCGGAAGGTTGGAAAGTTGCGAGATTCCGCGGCGATGAAATTCCGCCTTCCAAAAAGGAAATAGAGGATGCTTTAACGGCACTCATTGACAACAACCAGCAGTTCTACTCTGTGGAACTTGCTGGTTGATTTATTTTAATGCGCTGTCGTAAGAGGCGCACATTTATGAAAGGAATGATTTGAATATGGCATATACCGTGGTCCGTACGGACAAGCTGCTCGGGACGACTTCCGCTCCCTATCTTGTCTCTGCTCGCTATCAGGTAAGCGATGTCGACACCGCAATTGAGAATGGCTCCATTGTGGAGCTGAATGGTCTGATGGAGGGTCAGCGTGAGCTGTACATCGCCAACAAGCCCACCGCTTCCAGCACTCTGGGCAAGCTGGCTCTGGTCGCCACCCCCGAAATCTGCTACGAGGCCAACAAGCGTCGCCTGAGCGATTTCATCAATGAAGCTGGCTCTAATATTCGTTGCTACATCCTACACTCCGGTGACATCTTCTCTGTTTCCAAGGCTGGTGTAGACGGCGATGCAGTCGTTGGTTCCAAGTTGGCTGTTCAGGCTGGCCTGAAGCTGAAGGTTGACGCCGCAGGCACTCTGGCAACTGTTATCGCTATTGAGAATGACTTCGTTGTCATTCAGGTCGCCTAATTGAAAGGGGGAATACATAATGGCTAACAAGAATGATATCATCAAGCTGGCTATCGATGTTATGAACGGTCGTGTGTCTGGCAATTTTTCTGAGCATGATAAATCTGAGAGCATTCGTGAGGCTCTCATTGAGGCCAATGGTGGCTCTACCACTATCAACATGAAGACCTTCCATCGAGGCAATGCCCTCTTTGACCTGATTGAGGAGCTGATGCCCCATATCGTTGAAGAGGGGCTGAAGGGCGACGAAATCTTCTTTGAGCTGGTAGATTATCGCAACACCGCCGAGGGCGACGCTATCGAGTTTGTCGCCGAGGATAACAGCGAGTTCATCATGGCCGAGATTGCCAACGGTACGCAGGCTCTGCGCCGTCAGCGTCTGGACGCTGGTGAGTCTGTCGTTGTGAAGACGACTCCGTACGGAATCCGCGTCTACGAGGAGCTACGCCGTCTGATGGCAGGCCGTGTTGATTTCAACACCTTCATCGACAAGGTCTCCAAGGCGGCAGTAAAAGCGCAGCGTAACGCAATTTATGCGGCTTTCAACGGTATTTCTGCCGCAACTACTGGTCTGAATTCCACCTATGTTACCAGCGGTACTTTTGACGAGAACGACCTGTTGGAGCTGATTGAGCACATTGAAGCTAAGACTGGCATGTCTGCCAAGATTGTTGGCACGAAGACCGCTCTGCGCAAGGTTACCTCTGCTATTGTCAGCGATGAGGCTAAGAGCGATCTGTACAACATTGGATATTTTGGTAAGTGGAACGGTGTTCCCATGGTCGCGATGAAGCAGGTTCACAAGGAAGGTACTGACACCTTCATGCTGGACAACAACAAACTGTACATTATCGCATCTGATGAGCATCCCATCAAGATGGTCAGCGAGGGTGATGGCCTGATTGTCAATGGTGACCCCACCAGCAATCAGGATCTGACCCAGGAGTACACTTACATCCAGTCTTGGGGTATTGCTATTATGTTTAGTAGCGTTATGGGTATCTACACCATTACCGGCTAATCAGTCGGTATGCTTTTAGAGGGCGTCCATAAGGGCGCCCTCCTCTCATTTTTGGAACAAAAGGAGTATTAACTATGGCAAATACCAAAGCCAAGACTACAAAGGCAACTGCCAAATCCGCTAATGAGCCTACCGTCGAAGTGCAGAGCACTCCCGCTACTGCAAAGCATGAGAAGGTTCGTCTGGACGACAGCGCACTGATTCGCGTCAAGAGCAACACCTTTGGCAAGCTTGTATACATCAACAAGCGAACCGGCGAGCGAACCGAGTGGCCCAACTTTGGCGAAGAGCAGTCTGTTACTATGGCCGACCTGCGCGCAATGAAAGGGTCTCAGAATGACTTCTATGCTGACAATATGATTATCATTACTGGTTGTGATGATGATCGTTATATGGATGTCACGCCCGAGGAGATTTATGACGCGCTGCTGGTATCCAAGTATTATAAGGACTTCCTCGAACCTAGCAAGTTTGGCATGTTGATCCAGATGAACGAAAATGAGATTCGCGCGCGTGTGGCACAGCTAAGTTGCAATGGTCGTCTGAATTTGATCGTTGCCCTGAACAATGCTATCGCAGATGGCGCGCTAGATTCCATTAAGAAGATTCGGCTGTTCGAGGAGCTGCTCAATTGCGATTTGGCTGAACCCATGTAAGACGAGGTAACTTATGGCAACCTCATATATCGATGTAATTGATCGAGCCCAATATCGCGTGACGGATTACGATGTTTTGAAACGCGCATTTCAGGATCATTACTCCTTGATGGAGCGTTACCTAATGAGTGCAGTCAGTGATTTTGGTCCTTACTGCGTTTTCGACTTGTCTGACCGCAACGAGCACGAAAAGGTCTTTAAGGCGGACTTAGATGATGAATGCATGGAAATTATCGCTCTTGGCATCTCGTACTATTGGCTGAGTTCTCGCGCCTTGAGTAGCGAGCTAATGGCCAATAGAATGAACGCCAAAGAGTACAGCTTCTTCTCCCCTGCCAATCTGCTGGGCCAAGTCAGAGAACTGAGAGACGCTGTACAGAGCGAGTTTCGTCGCGCGATGGTGCTTTACACTTACTGTCATGGCGATATTTCCAATCCTATGAAGCCCACCGTACGAATCACTGCTGGAACGACATCTAATCCTGAAACTGCCCCGGAGCCGGAATCTCCAGAGTCACCAGACATTCCAGAATCGAGCGAACCAGGCAATTCTGGAACAGTTTCTGGCGATGGTGGTGATTCGGACACTCAAGATGGTTCCGGCTCAATTACCTCTGATGAGGGGGTGTGATGATGCGATATGATCATTACATACGCTCCACTGTTGGACGCATTTTCAAATTACTTCCGTTGCGCGAACAGACTGAGCTCGGTGCTAACATATTTCTTGATTCCTATATTGGCGATCTTGCCAACGAGATGGCAGGATCAATGGTAACATTCCCTGAGCTTTGTGAAATCCCTCCATATGTTGGGGCTGTGAATCATGTAAACTATATGCGCCATCACTGGGAGGATATACCCTTTCAAACCTACCGAAGTGCCGTCTTAAAGATGACAAATAGTCTAACTAAGATACTAGGCGAAGACGAGGAGGTGCAGGAATGAGTACCATCCAGAAAAGCTATGACGCATACAAGAGTATTTTATCAATCCGTGGTGAATCTGCGAGAGACAGAGCAATTTATCAGGCGTGCGAAGATTTTTCCCGAACGGTCGTCGATCATCCAGATTATCACGAGGATTGCTTACGCAATGGTGAACCACAACGGTTTCTGATTCAACGAGATGCAACCATGTATCGAGCCGAAGTTGTCGCTTTTCCTGGTGAAGATCTTTATCCAGGAGATATTATCGAGTGTTTCGGCGAATATTGGATTTGTTATCAGACGAGCATCGCGAGCGCTATTCAAGTGACAGGTGTCCTGTGGTTGTGCAATCATTTGTTCCGCTGGCAAAATGGAACATCAGACATCGTGGAAAGATGGGGTGTTCTGGACACCGGCGTATATTCAACCACAAAGACCAGTGGGTACGAGGTAAATACGCCCGATGTGCAGTATAAAATTTACTTGCCTATCGATGACGATACGCGCCGTCTCTATGTGGACAAGAGAATCGCTACAAATGTGCGCTTCGACTCCAACGGTAAAGAGATTCTGGAAGTTTACAAGCTGACCCGCGTTGACCTAACCAGCCAAGCATATGGCAGTGGCGCACATCTGATGTTGGTAAACGCTAGAAGTGACGATTATGTCGCAGAACACGACAATTTGGAGCATCGTATATGCGACTATATCGACCCTCATAGTACCGTTGGACCACTTACGCCTCCAGATTCTGACCCTGCTTTATTGGATGCCACCATCTCTGGGCGAAGTACCGTTAGAATCGGTGGTAATCGACTGTATGCAACAAATATTCCTGCAAACGCTACTTGGTCGTTCGTTCCCGTAGTGGACGGTATCACGCTCACGGTTGAGGGCGTGAGTGCCAGATTGTCTGTCGATGCATTCGATGGACTGATCGGAACCGTTGTAACACTGACAGTGCGCGATGTTGCGAGCGAATATAATCCAGCTACTTTTGATGTGGAGGTGGTTTGCTGATGGCTGGCGTTTCCCATATCGATGAACTGGTGGATTACAACCAGCTCATTGTCAATAAAATTTTGAGTTCCCAGGATGTCATGGCTCTAATTGCAAATGACCCCACCCTTAACCTTGACAGCGATGAGGCCGCCGAGTGGGAAAAACATGTTCTCGACCATGCGTGGATCGACGATACTGTGCAGGAGGCTGGTGCCTTCATCACGGTGGATGTCGATATTCCCAATTTGGCAAGCGGTGTCATTAAGGAGATGCGAGTATATGTCGAAGTGCTTGTGAGCAAGTCCTACATGAAGCTCTCCCCCTCTTTGTTCAAGGGCTGTAAAGGCAATCGCCGTGACAATATTGTTCGTCAGGTAGACAAGCTCATCAATGGCAGTTATGAGTTTGGCATTGGCAAGCTTGATCTTGTGAACATTCGTACCGTCACAACTGCCAATAAATTTGCAGGCAAGCTGTTGACTTACGAGGTTTTCGACTTCGCTCGCGACAGGAAGTTGGATGGTTATGGCAGATAAACATACTCTCATCTGTGGCATTCCTGCCAAAATTGGTGATATTTTGGTTCGGCAACCAACCTTGCATGAAATACTGCGTGTCGTCGGACATGACAGATACTCCAGTTTTCTTTATGTGATTGGTGTTTCCGTCGATCAGTTCATGGAAAGCATGGAAAAAGGCGGCGCAAAGGGAGTTGTTGACATTTACAAGTTGTTGACAGACGAACAGCTGTCTCAAATACACAGGCTCGACCTACTTTTGGCAGAGCCTTCTTGGAGAGGTATCCTGATGGATGCGCTCTCTTTTTTTATCTGCGATAGCTTAGATTTCGATTTACAGCACGGTGTTCTGTATGTCGTCACAGAGAATGGCCGCGTTATGATGGACGGCGACCTGTTTGACCGAGTTCGTGACTTTGTTTATCAGGCAGCACGACTAAAAAACAAAGAAGCTAAACCAGCAGGCTTTGTCAATAATGCTGCCAAGGCTGCCTATGAAAGACTGCAAGCTCTGAAGGCCGAACAGTCTGCAAGCATAAAAAAAGAATCCCAAAACGACCCCGACATGGAGCTTTGGAATCTGATTGGGGCTGTAGCCGCCCATTCAAGAGGCTACAACTTACTAAACATCTTTGAGCTGACCGTATATCAGCTGTACGACCAGTTTGAACGTATCAACAATCAAGAATATTTGGACGGCTACGCGTCCAAGTGGGCTGCCTGGGGCAAAGATCCATTCAATTTTGGTGGTTGGTACAAGTCTAGCTCTAACAAATAAGACAAGGAGAAATGTAAATGGCTATTTCCGCTTTTACCCCTTTTGCCAACAGAGAGACTCTTGACCTCGTGTTCGTTGATTATGAAACCAAGAAGCCCGTGCTGAACTGGCCTCTGGCAAACACGACCGCCACCTCCGTTACCGGTGAAGTCGTTCACGCTCACGGTGGCGCAGGTTATGTTAAGAGAGTGCCCTTCTACGGCGAAAAGGGCGGTACTTTGACGATTGAGACCCAGATGCAGGCATTCGCTCTTTACTCCATTATGACTGGCGGTGAAATCACCAAGACTGCCAACTTTTTGGAGCGCGAGGAGATCACCTGCACTGTAGAGGGTGAGTTGCCTATTAAGGCTACTCCTTTGGGCGATGTCAATGTTTTCGCTGCAAATGATGATTGCGGCACCGCTTTGTCTGGCGTTTCCATCACTGGTAGCACTGTGAAGAGCTCCAGCATCAACAAGAACAGCGAGTACATCGTGTACTACATCAAGGAGTTTACTGACGGCGTTACCAACATCCGTATCTCTGGTGACACCTTCCCCAAGGCGGTCACCATCTACGGCACCACCGTCAGCCGTACTGAGGACGATCAGGTTGTCGCTCAGAAGATGATTGCTTACAAGGCGGCTGCTCAGATGCAGGCCGAGTGGAGTTTCTCCAACTCTGGTGATCCCGCTACGCTGAGCATCACCTTTGACCTGATGGCTGACGACCAGGATCGCATTTTGGATATGTTGACCATTGAGGACTAATTGAAACGATTTATGCCCGAGAGAGCCTTGGTTCTCTCGGGCGTTCGTTTGCCACGATGGAGTTATGAGGATGACACATGGAGAATAAGCAAACATTGAACCTCATCTCCCCTATCTGCCCATCTGTCAATCACTATTTAGGCTATAGGGCGATTTTGAGAAATGGCAGACCGCTCGTTATGAGTTACAAAACCAAAGAAGCGGCAACTTATCAAAATACCTTTATGCGCACGATTCAGAAAGAAGTTGCAGCGCAAGGGTGGAAGAAATCTGATAACCCTTATCAGCACTACTATATGGATTGTGTGTTTTATTTTGACCGCACTGATTGTGATGCCAACAACTATTTTAAGTGTCTGGCGGACGCTATCACATTGTCTGGCCTTGTGTGGATCGACGATAATCAACTCTGCGAACGGGTGCAGGGTATCTTTTACGATACCGAAAATCCCCGTATTGAGCTAACCATTCACCCAGTGGATTATGTGGGTATTTTTAAGGATGCGGCACAGATGGATGAATTTGAGAGCCACTGCGTCGGTTGTACGCGATACAAACGAAATTGCCGTTTGCTAAACAATGCAAAGCAAGGTCGCATCCAGCCTGAGATTAACACAGACTTTGTCTGCGTGGGCTATAAATCATATCGGAATTAAAGGAGATATCGTTATGAACAAGAAAACCAAGAATGTTATTGACGCTGAATCTGCGGTTACTATTGACAATCGTATCGAACTGCTGGCAAGCGTTGTGAAAGATGGGATTGTACCTGTTGAATTTGGGGCGGATGGCAAGACTGTTGTCGTCAATGTAAAAAAGCGTCTATCTCTGTTCGAGCGTAGTCGCATGGTTGAAGAAATGGTATCTTACTGTTTCATCGATAAGCTCTATGCGCCTTATATGTTCAACTTTGCGCTAGACATAAAAATGTTATCCTTCTATACAGATCTCCCTATTGATGCGATCGGCGGAGAAGATGCCTATCGTCTCACTCAGAACGTAGAATTCGTTCGCAAGGTGCGTGATGTTATTGAAGACAATCTTGGCTCTATTTTTGATGATGCCATCAAGCTTGTTGAATGGAAGAGAGAGCAGACTCTGCGTTCTAGCAAGGCAGACGAGCTGTACGATACCGTGAAGAACTTTGTAGGCGGTCTGGATGATCTGCTCAATGGTGTAGCGGAAAATATGGGTGATAGCACTTCCCTGCCAGACATTCTTGATGCAATTCAGAAAATCACTGACAAAGATGAAACGGCAATTGCTCACGGAGTTTTGGACTTTCAGCAGGTAAAAGAAAAACAGGCCAAGAAGCCTGTCGGAAAAACAACGAAGTAAAGGGTGAGATTGATGGCGCTCACATCGCATGATTTCAATGAAATCGTAAAGAAATATATGGCGTCACCGGCAGGACAAAAACAGATCTCTCGTGTTGTAAAAAAGAATTTGCTATCGGATGCTCAAATGAGGGTGGCGGCGCAGGATCTCAGAAACAGAATTGTCAAGGCATATCTGGATGAGATCGGCACCAGTGAGGCCAAATATTTTGACACGAGTACTATTGACATTCAAGTAAGGACGGCGAAAAAGGATGGCAAAATCCCAATTCAAGTCATCTTCAAAGGTGAAGGTCTGTGGCGTGATTCTTTGTTCGTAGGAAATCAAGGTGGAGCTGAGGGCAACGCGTATCTCAACCACCATGGACTAAATATCGGACAGGATAAAGGTTACTATACTGGGTGCGGTGTTTACGACATCATTGGTTTGTTCACACAAGGATATGATACGCGCACGGTATATGGTGGCTGGGTTGACCCTAGGACAAAGCGTGAATCAAATTGGGCACGAGGAAATATCAAGAGTTTGAACTATCGGTCAGGGTCTGACTTTGTTCGCAGGGTGGTTGAGGAGTTTATGAAAGATTACCCCTACATCGAAGTCACTTATCCTGCATTGTGGGGCGGAACTCGCAAACCAACTGGTAATTGGCGAAGAAGGCCAGATATTTAATCATAAATATGATATGATAAAGGTGGTGACACACATTTGGCAAATCAAGTAGTTGAACTTCTGTTTGGCGTACAGGGTGGCGCAAGCCTGAACGGACACTCGGGAGCTAGGATTAAAGAAGACATTCTGGGAATTGTTCAAAATCTGAAAGATACCAAATTTACGCAGGTCGAATTCTCTGCGCGGGTATCTAAAGACTCTCTTACTCGTCTGCGTCAGGATGTTGATAGTGTACTGAAAGATATCAAAGTTGATGTTGTATTTGAAGGAAAAGCTCCAAGAAGCTTGGATGTAAAATCTGGCAGGTCTGGCAATAATAACAATGGTGGCTCCGGTTCCAAAACCAAGGAAGCATCCGAGGTTGCCAAGCTTATTAAGGCATATAAGGAATACTTTAGCTGGAAGTTGAAAGCTGCCCAAGCTCCTGCAGGTGGCGAGGAACAGGCGGTTTATTTTGATGCTGCGGCCAAATCGCTCCAAGAGGCTCGCCAGATGCTTCGCAGTTATAAGCTCGAGGGCGACGACCTGATTGCTTTCCATGAAAAGCTGAACGAACTTTACGATGTATACAACACCAAAGGTACAGCATTCAATGGTAAGTTGCTTGATCAGTTTGACACTGCCGAACACAAAGAGCACATCAGAGAGGTCATTGAGCTCTATAAGCATGCGCACAGATTGTCTTTGGAAGCACTCAAGACCACAAAAGGTTACGAGAAACAGGCAGAAATCGAATTTGCCGCAGTTGAGGCATTAACACGCGCCGAAAATGCGCAAAAAAAATACAATCTTGTAGGACAGGCTGGCGTAGAGATCGCTGCTCTTCTCGCAAAGCAAAAAATTGAGCTTACCGAGGCAACCAAGAGGCTAGCCGGTGCGGAACGAGATGCCACCAATGCGGCTCAAATCAAGGATGACGCTAATCGCATTAAACAACTCGACAAGCTTGTAGATGCATATCTGAGAGTCGGAGCGGCACAACAAGCAAAGACTAATGCTCATTCAAATTCAGAGTATGATAGTGCCCAAAAGCGTGAAATCGCAGAATATTCCAAGGCACTTTCCATGCAGAACGCTTTGAAGCTGTCTGCCTCGGAAATGCTGGCATTGAATGCGCGCCTGAAAAAAGAAGCTATTGATCTGTCTGGTGCATTTGATTTGTATGTAGCCTCATTGGATGAGACTGTAGCTGCAGAGGATCGCAAAAATGAAGTTGCCAGAAAGCAGGAACAGCAAAATAAGAAGTCTATTACGACAATCAGAAATATTCTGAAGCAGTTGCAGGCATTTGAGGAACGCTCTAACCATCCTCTTGTTAAAGCTTCGATTCCCCCAGAAGATTTGACCAAATTCCAAGCGCAAGTCGATAAAATTCGTACAGAACTTGCTAAGTTGGGCATCACATCTTCCGAAGTAGATATCTCGCTTGATAGAATTGATGACCATGAACAACTGCGAGCATATTTGCATCAGTTACTTTCTCTGAATAGCGGTCTCAGCACTGCGGCGCGTGAAGTCAACGGTCTTGCTACTGCTAATGTAAAGCTCGAAACCAGCTATCACAAACTGGCAAACCGTGCTTACGATTATATGACCCGTATTCAAAGCAGTCTGTCTCGCGAACCCGCTATGATGGCCGAGATGCAAAATCTGGTGGATAAATTACGCCGAGGCCAGTTTGACAGTGTCGCTCACGGTGTGCAGGAGTTTCAGAAACTCCAGTTTCGCATTAAGCAGGCTGGATTGGAAGTGGAAACTCTCGATGAGCGGATAAAACGGGTGTTCAAAGACAAGTTCGGATTCGGTGTGATGGCAACGGCAGCCATGTATGCGCGAAATGCTATTGGCGATATCGTGCATACAGTTATAGACCTCGACACCAAACTGACGGAGTTGAAGATTGTTTCAGGCGCAACTGGACAAGCTATGGTGAAGTATATGGATGACGCGGCAGCGGCAGCCAAGCGTGTTGCATCCTCTATTGCTGATATTATCGATGCTACCACTGTGTACCGTCGACTTGGCTTTGAGATGAGCAAATCTTTAGACTTTGCCGAGCTGACTACAATGTATGCTAAGGTCGGCGATGTCGATATGAGTGAGGCCGAAGAGAACATCACCGCAATTATCAAAGCATTCAATCTTGAGAGTGTTGATCAATTGCGTATTGCGATGGATCAACTTGTGCTGACCTCCAACGAGTTCGCGATTGATGCAAAGGGCCTTGGTGCCGGGCTGAACGATGCTGCGTCTGCTCTGGTTGCAGCAGGCAATTCCTACGAAGATTCTTTGGCTCTGCTGACTGCAGCCAACACGATTACGCAGGATGCTTCCAAAAGTAGTACCGCTTTGAGAACTATTTCATCCAGATTGCGTCAAAGCGCAACTGATCTTGCGGAACTCGGTGAAGAATTGGACGAAGAGTATAGCACCACATCGAAGTATCGCGAGAAGCTGATGGCTATGTCTGGCGTTGACATCCTTGAGGATGACATGCAGACATATAAGAGCACTATTCAGATTTTGCGCGAGCTTGCCACTGTGTGGGATGATTTGTCGGATATTGATAAGTCCTCCATTACTTATATGGTTGCAGGCATTCGTCAGACCAATGTATTCAATTCGCTCATGCAGCAATGGGGTGAGGCTGAGGGCGTTCTCGAAACGACCGCAAAAGCAGCCGGTTCCATGCAGACCGCATACGAGAACTACATCGACTCTATTCAGGGTCTCCTGAATACTCTGACTGCATCTTCTCAAGAGCTGTTCAACAACCTGCTTGATAGCGACCTCATTAAGGGCGGTGTAACGACTGTAATCGCACTGGTCGAAGCTCTTAATTCTCTCATCGAAACAATCGGCCTTCTGCCCACTGTTGGTGCAGGGGTCGGTATTGCAAAACTCATTTCTTCTGTGGGGGGGCTAAAATGATTGCCCTCATAAATGCGCCCACATATGTCCCGGTGGTGACACGGAACGAGCTTGCAGCGTAATCGTGCTGTAAGCAAGGGGACATTGGTAAAACCGCTTAAACTGGCCCATTTAGGGCGGCGAGTTTGGACAATTCTCGTCCGGGGACGTCCGAAAGGATTATCCGCAACGAAGCTCGTTATAATAACCATACGATAATTATAACGAGAACGCTCATCGAGCATAATAGCGGCACGGAACATCTACGATACAGATTGTGTTCGTGAAGGGGTGCTCAGGTCAACCGTCATTGACGGAAAAATTGTAGGCAGTTCGGCACTGCCGCCAAAATGCCGAAAACCTCGACCGTATTTTCAGACTGAGGTTTTGTTATTTGTGTATAAAAATAAAGTGGTTAATCTCGGAATAATTCGTTTTTACAAAAACAAGTGTTCGATTGGTTGACATTTTGGGGGAAATATGCTATATTAGTATTGTCATAAAAATAAGGTCAACTGCATATTATGGGACGGTGATGTAACCTTTGGGTTCTTTGAATGGGAAAAACAAATTATATCATGGTACCACACATTTCTTCAAAGAGATCGATCTTCATTATGCGCAACCATTTAAAGATTTTGGGCGTGGTTTTTATTTAACATCATTTGACAAACAGGCTATAAGATGGGCAAACAAGCGAGGTTCGTCTAATTATTATGTGTATGAGTTTGATATTGATGTGCCAGATAATATCGAACTTAGGGTGCTCCCACTAACAAGATATAATAACCAATGGCTTGATTATGTTTCTCTAAACAGATCGACCGATATAACCACCGAGGACTTTGACATTGTATTCGACAAGATGGCAGACAATCGGAGAAAAAATATTTCATCTACTATTCAGGCTTATCTGAAATCAAAGATTTCATCGGAAGACGCAATCAAGAAGCTGAAGTGGCCTAATGCGAAAGCAGATCAATATTGCTTTAAGACGCAGGCAGCTCTGCAATGCTTAAAATTGACAAAGTGTATTTTGCTCCCAGAGGGAAAAACTATAATCTCTGAGCCAGAATCACTACCTGTTGCAAAAAATTCAAAGGAGGGGTCTTTGTGAGTCGACAACGCTTAGAGCAACTTTCCATAGCATATTCTGAACTCACAGGGAGTTCTTATGCAGAAGCACGTAAAATTATCTTACAAACACCAACAGGAAAAGCCATTGCGGAAGGTCGCCAAGCCGTTCTGTATGAACAGCATACGGCTAATATGTATAGCATTGTTTCTGAGCTGAATTTGGTTAAAACTCAGATGATTACCACCGCTATGATTCAAGCATCGGTCGAAAAAAGCTTTCAAAACTGTCCCAGTGTTTGTCCTTGTAAATTTGCTCGCGTAACCCCTGCTCAAAAAAGGCAGGCAAAAGACCGTTTGAGAAAACGGTTTCACAAGTTGCAAAAGCAACAGATTGAAATGTCGAAACAGTGCGCTAAAGATGTTCGTGTGTTGGGGAGGATTCTAAATGCTGATTAGTATTCGCAATAAAAAAGGTGATTTGCTTGTAAAAGATTTTCTTGATGTTGACTTTGATATGCGCATCAAGGAAAACAACGAGGCACCTGCTGGCGAGCGATACGAAGTTTGGGTAAACAGCAAATATAGATATGCTGATGGATTTGCCACAAAAAAAGATGCCGAAGATCAGATGGTACAATTGGCAAGCACACGCAATGATCTTGAAAATGAGCTCCGAGACCTGATATAAGTTATAAAACACTGTCCACTTTTCAGGACAGTGTTTTATTATCTTCTCACCACTTATACCCACATTTCTTACACTCGTAGCTCTTCCCTATCGTCGATGATGCAATCCCCATGACGGCGGTTGATACTATACGCTTGGCATTGCTGATGGGTTGTACATCGGTGGAGTTACAGGTGGGACAGTGGGGTTTGGCGAGGTTTTCTTGACGGCGAACTTCGTCTTTCGCATGGTAGCTTTGAATAATAGCTGCAATATGCTCTTGCGCAATACATGCTTCTTCATCATTTGATTCATCAGCGTCTGGGAAACGCTCATAAAACAATTTCATCAAGGGTTCTTCGATGTGAGGATATGTGCCACTTGGAGCACCAACCTTCACCACCCCTGGAAAGTCGCAATCAAACGCGTATCGCAACTGCCCCGTTTCGTGATCACGGTAGGTGTTTCCGCGTTTACGGCCGCAGACAGAACATCGTAAACACCACCTGGTTGTGCCCGCAATAACGATTTCTTCCCAATTCAGGTGCGAGAAACATAGCTCAGGCTGCTCTTTGTGCTGTTCTTGAATTGTCTTTTTCGGCTTAAAAAAATCAAAAAGCCCCATGATGACCTCCGTTATAAAGTAATTTGGCCGTTACTTATATGATGACCGGCATTTAGTTCCGAGGTTAAAGGTGCGCTTGCACTCCTTGATGGGCTTGAAGATATTAACGATATAGTTGAAGTTCTTCATCTCTATGATGATACAGTCGGAAAGACAGCACTGAGCCAATCAAAGCTTAATTCTGCTATACAGTCAGGTGTGCTTACCAAACTGGAAGAAATCAAATCCCTTGGCTTGATCCATAGAGCTCATGTGCAGGACATTTTGGACGCAACCAAAGTCGAAGAGAAAAACAAGATTATTATCAAACAACGGCTTGAAGAAGCCGCTGCTCTCCGAGTTAAAGCCGAAGGCATCAATGCAGTTACTCGCGAAGAACTAGAAAACGCTCTGGCCGCTGGCAAGGTAACTGCAGCCAAGCGTCAGGAAATTTTTGCAAGATATGACAATGCTGCGGCGACGAAAAAAGAGAGCGATGCGCTCGAACTATATGCTACAAGCATTGGCAATTCTATCAAGAATGCGCTCGGCTGGATGAAGACACATTGGGTCATTACAGCACTTACCATCGCCGTCGGTGTTTTCGCTCTCAAAGTCCGAGATACCAATAAAGACATTGAGGCGGCCAACAAGTCAGTTGAAGAATACGCAGAAAAATGCTCGGAGCTTCAAAGTGCATTACTTTCCAATCAGAGGTCTGTGGCGGCAATCAAGGATGATTTTGCAAAGTTGTCCAAGGGTATCGGCGAGAGCGGAGAAAACATCGGCCTAACAACTGACGAGTTTGACCGATATAATTCGATTGCCAATCAGATTGCTGAGATGTTCCCCGACATGGTTCAGGGTTATACTGACCAAGGAAATGCAATCTTGTCCTGTAAGGACAATGTTGATGCGTTGACCAAGGCACTCGAAGATCAGCAGAAAGCGTACCACCAGACAATTCTTGATAGCGTGGACGATGTCTACACAGCATGGAATAACAAGTGGAATGAAAAGTGGCATGTCAGTTTCGCTGAAAAGTTCTTCCCCGAAGCAAATTTTGAAACAACTCTAACTGAGCTAATCAGTTATCTGGAAATCATCGAACGGCTTGCCAATGCTGATGCGGATGCTTTTGGTGGTCTCTTGGATGAAATAAGAGCCAAAGGCACTGACAGGTTCGAAACGCTCGGTGGCGGCTATACGATAGGAACCACCTATAAGGCCCCGGCGGACTATAAAGCGGTTACCGCAATGCTTGCTGGTGCGCTTGGTGGAAGCTTCGATGTGTCAGGAGACAATCTTGGCGTAGCACGCAACGCAGTACAAGAACTATATGAGTCCCTATTGAAGGAGATTTCTGACGGCACATCTACTGAGACAGAGCAACTCCGTGAGGCAATTCGTTCGCACCTAGCATTAACAGATGCGTTTGATGGTATCGATGCGGAGACACGAGCAACGATTAGCGGATTTGTTAATGCGTTGGATTATGAGTTTTTCCGCGTATTCAGTAATGACCATTCGTTCATGTATGACTGGATTGACCAGTTTGTCATTGCGCCTTTGAACGATAGCAAAACTAAAGGTGCTTACAAGAAAGCACTTGCGTTCTTTGTCTCTCAGGGAGCAGATATCACCAAACTGAGCGCCAATACATTTGAGTTCTTCCCGGAATTCGTTGGTGCTCTCGAAAAGCTCAAAGCAGAGCTAAGTAAAGGCAATGATACCGACCTGATTGGACTTTACGACAGCAGTCAAGATGTGAAATCCTTAATGGACCTCCTGCGAGAGCTGGGTATGATCTCTGGTGTCACAGAAGATTCCATTCTTGCCATCGCAAGAGCATTTGCCGGGATGGACGATGCTGCTACTACAAGCGTTGACAATACGACCGACAAAATCGCGGATTTAACGAAAAGTCTGACGGATATCGTAGAAAAATTCGATTTCGTTAAGCAGGTGCAAGAGGATTTTGCGAACACAGGAATCATTACTGCAGAGACACTGGCATCCATTATTGAAAAATTCCCCGACATGGCATCTTCTGTAAACTTGTACATTGTTGGCATAAAGTCCGCAAAGGAACTCTTAGATGACTTAAGCGTAGCGTACAAGACTGATGAGAATGCTTGGCGAGAGGATCAGAAAGCAAAACTTTACACCAGCACAGAATTTTGCAATGCGCTGACCAACGATCAGAGCAAGCTGATTGATGAACTTGCAAAATCCTATGGAGTCGACCTCGATAATTTCCGCACAATTGAAGAAGCCAAGGCTGATATTCAACAGCAAATCATTCAGCAATTGGCGGACAATTACAGTCGGTACGCAAATGCTACGCTTGTCGATTTGAAAGCTCGTATTTCTGTTTTGCGGGCACAACTTGAAACAACAAAGGCAGTGAGCACAGAGGACTCCACAGGCATCAACGACGCATTTATTGCCCGAAAGAAAGAACTCGCGGCCCTGATGAATGCTATTCGAGATATCGAAGGCGCATACAAAGGGTTAGATGAAATTCTTTTGAGTAGCTACGACCCAAGCAAATTCTCGAGCTATCTTGCGGATTCCATGAAGGATGCAACAGATTCCGCCGAGGATGAATTTGAAAAATTCAAAAACAAGTGGAATGACTGGTTCTCCGATAGAGAGTTTGAAGTCAACCTGAAATATCGCGAGGGAGACATCGACGGTGCAGTCGAGTTGTACAATCAGATGATCGCACAGGCGCAGGCTCTGCTACAGGAGGCATACGCGGACGGTCTGACGATGGATGATGATTGGGTTCAGAATCTGATGACAAAGATTCACGAATACACATCAGCAATCGAAGAGTTTGCCGAACAGGAAGTCAAGAAGTTCCAAGACAAATGGAACGACTGGTTCTCCGACATGGAGTTCAAGGTTGACATTACATACAATACTGGCAACTTTGACGGCGACTTTGGTGCTCAGAAGCTATATGAGCAGATGATTGCACAGGCGGAAACTTTGCTCAGCGATGCCTACGCCAAAGGCATGACGATTGATGACGATTGGGTGCAAGACCTTATCAGCAAGGTCAACCAGTACAAGAAAGCTCTGTCAGACCTCCGAATTGAGGAATATGACAGGCTGATTGCGTACAATGACGAGTTTGATGTGTGGAACAAAGTCAGCTACACCAAGCTCGACAAGCTCAAGGAAAAACTCTCTGCTATCAACGACCAGTATATCGCAGGATTGCGGAGTTATCAAGAGTGGTATGAGCTTTTTGTCAAAACTGCAGGCGAAATCTATGAAATCCAAAGAGATGCACTAGACGCACTTCTTGACGAGATGACAGAAGCCATTAAGCAAGGCTATGAGGATGAGATTGCAATGGTAGAGGATATCACCGATGCCAAAATATCAGCACTCGAAAAAGAAAAATCGGCTTATAGCGAAATCATCTCTCTCAAAAAGAAGCTACTTGAGCAAGCACGCGATGAGGCAGACTATGAGCGTGATATCGAGAAAAAAGTGCGCGAAATCGCCAAGCTTCAAGAGCGCATTGCAATCCTCTCCCTCGATAATTCCCGAGAGGCTACGGCTGAGCGCATTGCTTTGGAAGAAAAGCTGGCAGAGTTGCAAATGGAATTGTCGGACAGCATGAATGACCATGCTACGGATTCCGCAATTGATGCACTGGATAAGCAACAGGAAGCTTTTGAGAAAGAAAAGGATGCTGAAATCGATGCAATCGAAGATGCAGCCAATGAGCAACTCGAACTTCTCCGTGACCAGCTTGCGAATGAGATGGCATTAAGACAACAGGCAATGGAACAGATTGACCGAGATTACCGCAATATGCTGGATGACATCATCCGCTACTTTAGCGACCTCGGTTATGAAATCGACGAATCCTTGTTGGACAAATTGAGAGAGGGCTTGCTGCTCATTTCCGAATTTGGCAGCTTCACAGGAGCAGGCGATGGGATTAGCTCCCCCAAGGAAAATGCAGGGGCATCCGTCGCGTCTTCTTTGGTTCAGCAAATGAAGGACAACATGCAGGCTTGGTGGAACGCAAAAACACCTGGATCAAACAATAGCGAACAAAATGCCGAACAAAAGGCACTGGCAGAAGCTAACGAACAGATTGCAGAACTGCTACGACAGATGGGCTTTGATGTATGGAAAGATGCCTCTAAGGGTGTTTGGTACATCAAAATCGACGGGCAGGACTTGGAGTTGTTCAAGTATTTTGGGGTTGGCGGTGTGTTTCATCAAGGCGGAGTTGTGGGAGGTGGTTCCCACCCGAAAGCCGATGAATTGTTTGCCCTCCTCAAGAAGGGTGAAATAGTTCTCAACGATGGGCAGCAGTCTTCCCTGTTGAACATCCTCGATAATGCTGGCAAATGGATGCAAAATCAGGTGCGTCAAACCATTGGTGCAATTGTCGATCGTGGCCTTCGCAGTCATGCGGTTATTGATGACGGTCGCAATATCGCATCGTTTGCGCCTAATATTGAAGTCAATATCAATCACAACGGCAATATGTCTGACAGCGACGCAAGACGCTACGGGAATGAAATCGCCGATGTCGCTCTGGATAAGCTGTGGAGTACGCTGCAGCGCAGGGGTATCACTTAATCAACCAATAGGAGCACGCCGTCGGGTAGCGAATCCGACGGCGTGCTCCTATTGTTTACCTGAATCAGGTTGCAAAAAGTCATTTAGCTGGACGCAGTCTTGCCGACGCGACAACGCCTGTTTTTCTTTTTAATTCCTTGTAAATCCATTGCTAGGGTGTATATATGGCAAGGTGACAGGCTTTTCGACTATCTGACAGATATTGAGTTCGCTACTCTCAACTTCTTACACCAGGCGCATCACTTCGGCAGTCAGGTTCTGCCGGCTTTTCATTGCCCACGCATCAGCGTTTCCTCAGGCGCTGGCAAGTTCAAAAAGTCCTTCGTTCGGAACAACTCCTTCCTTGCCACAGTGGGCGATCATAGCGTATCAAATTTCACATAATCTATCAAACAAAAATATCGGCCATATGATTGTGGATTAAATAATCGGCATAAAAACAAAAAATCCCCCAAGGGCGCAACCCTTGGGGGATTATACATTGAAAGGAGGTCTTGCCTTGCTCATTGACTTTTCAAAAATTGACGGCAGAGAACGCCCCACTCTGGTTCTCCGATCTATGGATGGCAGCGCTATCCAGACATTGGGGTATGCTTTTCATATCGAGCTAGAACCAAATTACAATGAAATATCTACATTGAGCTTCGATGTTCCTGCTCACATCGATGATGCTCGTGTGCCTGGATATGAGAAAATCGTCGGTATGCAAATTATCGATATGGTGGGTGTTGGACAATTCATTGTCAACAATCCCGATATCACGGAAACAGCAGTCAAAGGAATTAAGTCTGCCAAGGCATATTCTCTTGAGTATGAATTTACCTTCAAGAAGCTCACTTTAACCAATAGTACCTACAATTTTTGGAATCCAGCTCAGCCAGACAACACTATTCTCGGTATCATTTTGGAGAAAATGCCCTCATGGGGTGTTGGAACTGTCGACGAAACACTCATCGGCAAGTACCGCACTTACGAGGTTACAAACCAAAACTTGTACGACTTTATGAAAGGTACATTACAAGAGTCTTATGGGTGTGTCTTTGAATTCGACACCATCCACCGACTGATCAATGTTCGTGATGTATCATCACAGGCTAGCGTACAGCCAGTATATATTTCTTTGAAAAACCTTGCCAAGGAAATTTCCATCACAGAAGAGACCGAGAATATTTTTACCTGTCTGGATGTGAATGGTGCTGAAGGCATCGACATTCGCAGTGTCAATCCAACTGGCATGAATACCATTTACGATCTCGGTTACTTCATGACCACGGATAATTTCTCCCAGGAGATGATTGATAAATGGAACAATTGGGTGCAAGGCGTAGAGAGTAGACGACAGGAATACTACAACCTGACCGTTGAAAATGCCTTGTTGCACATGCAAATCGCTACGGAAAACGCAGCCCTCGGTACTCTACAAGGGGAGTTGAAAGCTTTAGAGGCGCAGATGGTGGTCGAAATCGAGGCGGCTGCGCAAGGCATTGAAACAAACCTTAGTTCTATCAGTGAACAAGTCAATGCGAAGAAGAATGAGATTGCAGCAAAAGAGGCATATATTGCAACATTAAACCAGTCGCTTGAAACGAGTCAGAATGGTCTTATCGCAGTCAATAACGCTTGCAAGTGGAGCGCATACGGCATTACCGCCGAGGAAGAAAAGCTGTTGAATCGATACATCAAGGAAGATGCTATTGAAGACAGCAGTTTTGTTGCGCCTGTGGTTGATAGTTACGTGGCAACTGGAAATAGCTTCCCAGCGACAAATGTCACAGTTTCGCTGAGTGGCTCCTCTATTTCGGGGTCGCCGTTGTCCAGTGGAAAAATGGTGTATGCCGCCCGTGGCGGTACAGCTGCTGTCACCGTGAATGGCGAAGTCAAACTGTCCGCAATATTAGTGCAGGGTGCTTTCGACCGTCTAAGTGGAAAAGGAACCATTTGTCTTTACACAGAAAAGGGGTGTGCTACGATTTCTGGTGCCTATTCCCTATCTACCGACTGTATGCCAGACAATGTCATCGGTGGAAGCGCAGTATTTGGATCCACTGCGTCTATCTCATCCTCTTCGGCTGATGTGTACATTACGACACAGCTTACAGAATATTCCCAGAAAGCCGTTGCGTGGGATTTATATGAGTATGGGCGTGAGGTGCTGCATCGTCTCGCCTACCCTTCTTATACATTTTCTGTGGACTCCGGTAACTTCCTCGCAATGGAGGAGTTTGACACATTCCGCAGAAATCTTCGGCTTGGCGATAAATTGTATCTGAATCTCGGCAAGGACTTTGGCGTATTACAACCCGTTCTTGTTGGTGCGAGAATAAATTTTGAAGATAAGAAGCTTTCTCTTGTATTCAGCAACTCTTTCTCCTTGGCGGATAGTGCTTTTAAGCTCGCAGACCTCTTGGATAAGAGCGTCTCTATGGGTAAATCCGTAGACCTCAAGAAGTATAGCTACAATGCGTTTGCCAATGCTGGTGGTACTTCTGGCGTGCAACAGTTGATGAACACCATGACGGATTTGGCTTTGACGCAGATTAAGTCGTCTGGCAAGCAGGCGTGGGCATTGGATGATGCAGGTTTCAGAATGAGAAAATATGCGGACGAAACACACGCCACATACGACCCGAAGCAGATTTGGATGAGCAACAATATGTTGGCCTTCACGAAAGATAACTGGGCGACAGCCAGTATGGCTCTCGGATACTTTAACGACAAAAATCTTGGAGAAATCTATGGCATGGTTGCCCCAAGCATCGTTGGCACACTACTTGCTGGTAGCAATCTGGTTATCGAGAGTGCGAAGCAAAGCGGCGGTGTATCTGTATTCAAAGTGGATGCAGATGGAGCCAAATTGTATAATTCTCAGTTTGATTTAGCAAACGAATACTCGATTGACGGCGTAACAAAGGTTGGACAAATCAGCTTAAATCCTTCTATCGGCATTGTGGCTGGCTCGTTGTCGAAAGAAAATGCCTTCTATTCCTACGACACAAAAGGAAATATCGTGGGCATTAAGGCAACGGATGGGTCTTCCCTGCTAAGTGTGGCCGACATTGGCAAGAAAACACCTCTGTCAAATTTCTGGGTGGATAACCACGGCAATGTCTACTTAAAGGGCAGTGTATATGCTGACAATGGCGTGTTTAGAGGCACTGTGTATGCAACCGATGGTGAGTTTACAGGCAAGGTTACAGCCACGAGTGGCAAATTTCAAGGCACTGTACAGGCTAGCGATTTTCTTGACGGCAGTGGCAAGAGCATGCTAGAAAACGGCAAATGGTCGCAGAAACATCTGAATATCAAGTCGCTGAACATCAACAATAAGTTTATGGTTGATGAAAATGGTTTTACCACAATTCTCTCTGACGGCAATGAGTCCGCAAATGTGATTAACCTGAACAGCGGAAAATTTGTTGTCGATGCGCAAGGCAATGTCACCATGAAGGGTAATATCAATATGTCCGAGGGTACCATTACATGGGATTCAACGCCAGTAAAGTATCAGTATGCAAAGGCACTTGATGAAAATGGCAATCCTTTGCAGATTTTCACGAGTTACACTGTTGGATGTATTTATCGTAGAGAAAGCTTTGATAACCAGACATGGGGTCCATGGTATCAGTTTATCGGTCAGAACGGAATTAACGGCGAAAACGGAAAAGATGGTCGCGAGGTTCAGTATCTGTATGCAAGCACCAATCCCGATAATGAAAGCAGTTGGCACAGCGATCGCAGAAGTGATGATAAATACCGCAAGGAAAGACTTGGTGACGATGGTGAATGGGGTCCGTGGTATCAGTTTAAGGGAACAGACGGCACACCGGGTGTCAGCAACTATTTTCATGTAAAGTACTCTAATGATGGCAAGACCTTTACCGACAATGGGGGTGAGGCTCTCGGAACATGGATGGGCACTTGTGTCACCGAAAGCTTGGTAGACCCAACGAATTTTAACGAATATGAATGGCGAAAAATCGTTGGCGAAGATGGCGAGAGCATCCAAGGCCCAGAAGGTTCCGATGGTGGCTCGTGTTTCTTTTTCGTTAAATTTTCCCCGTTTCCTGGTGGAAGAGACCCCGCAAATCATGAAAGAGTCGTAATGTATGAAGACCCAGATGACGCGCCAGAGGGCACAATAATTAAATACATGGGCACTTGTTCTGTTACCATGGTCGTGACGGATGGAACAGGAATGCCAAAAGCCCCTGACAACCCCGACGAATACACTTGGGCGTTATGCAGAGGCGAAGATGGCGAAAACGGTGTGAATGGTGTCAGTGTGGCATCTATTGTGACACATCAGAGCACCACTCCAGGCGGAACAAGCACCATTGTTGTAACGCTATCCGATGGAACAACAGCAGAATTTCAGGTTCAGAATGGTCGCGATGGGCAAAACGGTGAAAACGGAAAGCAAGTACGATATCAATATTCGGCGGACATGAAAAACTGGCACGACATCTATGACGCTGGTAACGACATTTACCGCCGAGAAAGTTTTGATGGACAAATCTGGGACACAGGTTATCAATTCATCGGGCAGAACGGCAGTAACGGTGCGCCAGGCACAAGCACATATTTTCATGTGCGATACTCTAACGACGGCGGCAAATCGTTTACAGCCAATCAAGGCGAAACCCTTGGTGACTACATAGGCACATATGTTGACCATATTGAGGTTGATTCTGACAATGTCAACGACTATAAGTGGTCAAAAATTAACGCTATGGACGGTGACGAAGGCACAGACGGCAAATCTACTTATTTTTATGTAAAATTTTCGCCCAACCCAAATGGCATTCCCATGTATGAAAGCCCAGAGCAGACGACTGAAGAAATCAAATATATGGGTGTTTGTTCCGTAACATTTGAGAGCACAGAAACGCCGAAAGCTCCTAAAAACGCATCTGCGTATACATGGACAAAATGCAAAGGAGAAAACGGTGCAGACGGCAGACAGGTTCAGTATCAATATTCCTCGGACGGTGTTAGATGGCATGATGATTACAACGATGGCTCAAATGGAACAGCAGCGGACAAATACCGCAGAGAAAGCTTTGATGGGAAGACCTGGGGTGCTGGCTATCAGTTTGTCGCCGCAGACGGTCACCCAGGCGACAATGGTTCCAGTTCGTATTTGCACATCAAGTATTCCAATGATGGCGGTGCAAACTTTACTGAACCAAACGGCAATCCCCCAGGCGAGATTCTTGGTGACTACATTGGCATTTATGTGGATAATAACCCGATTGATGCTGACGACCCAGACTACTACGAGTGGAAACGCATTAAGGGAGAAGAAGGTCAAGTCGGCGCAAAGGGCGAAAGTTGCTACTTCCATGTAAAGTTCTCCCCTTCTGCGAACGGCAAATATGGCAACAGGCCTATGATGTATGACACGCCCGAAGATGCTGTGAACGCGGGTATCGACGAAGCAGATGTCAAATATATGGGTGTTTGCAGCACTTCCTCCCCAGACGCTCCAACAAATCCAGATGAGTACACTTGGACCAAGTGCCGTGGTGATGATGGTCAGAACGGCAAAGATGCCTCTGTCACCCATGCAACGATGTTGGCTGCCGCAAAAGAGGCGTTCGATTCTGGAAAAGAATCATGGATTGCGGCAGATGAAGCGGGTTTCCCTGTAATTTACGGTGGCACAATCTATGGTGCAGAGTTTCATGGAAATGCTTTTAACATTCATGCGCCGGGTTCTTCGTCAATTGTTCAAGATGGATACTTAAATTTGTACGGTTGGTATAAGAGTGGAAGTAAATTTGAGTACCACAATGTTTTACAATTGCGGTGTGGAACAGGATGGGTAAGCGACCCAGTTGCACGCTTTAGTAGCCCGTGCGGAGGTTCTGCTTACTGGTCTATGCCCGTAGATTTTGGGTACGATGTCGGCTTTGATGGGTCGGTTTCTATGAACGGATATGTTGATTTTGGAAGTGCAGATGCGGTCGAGGGATTGTATGCTTATGGTTCACAAACCCCAGAAGCCTTTCAAGAGTCACAGACTGAACCATCCATTCCGCCGAAGGCTTGGATTCCTCGCGATGGATTTATCTACTTCCAGATTGTGTAGGTGACATATGGCTGCTAATTATGTAGTTACAAATATCACAGCGACAAGCATAACACTCCATGTTGTGCCAGATGCAAGCTATCGGTACTATCGCGTGTTTGCCCGACTTGCCAATGATGCAAATGATGTGTCCTATGACAGAAAATATATTCTTTCGCAGGCGCAAGATGTCGTCATCAACAACCTGTTACCGGGCACATCGTATGCCATCAATGTTGGGTACAGCTCTACAGGCGAAGACAACTCATACACTTGGATTGGCACACAGACACAGCAAACGGAGGAAGAACAAAGTCTAGTCTATGGCTTTGCCTTGCTCTTTGATGCAAATGGGGGGCAGTCTGCCCCCTCCCCTGTGGTGGTATCCGAGCAAATTAGTGAGCCTAACACTTCGCTTTATTTGACTGCAACCATTCCGTCCAGTATTCCCGGTAGAACGGATTATGTATTTTCTGGTTGGTCGATGTCAGCAGATGGGAGCGGTAAGCTGTATCATCCTGGGGAAAGTTTTACAGCATATGCGACGATGGACCCGTTCCCGATGTACACCTTGTATGCCGTATGGGAAGAAGAAACGCCATACAAATATGCTTGGATGTATCTGAGGGGTCAACATATCAATGGCACCTATGTTTCTGGATGGGTGCGCACAATTCCGTGGATTTACACTGGTCGACAGTGGCACGCGACAATCCCTTGGGTCTACAGTGGCAGGCAATGGCGAACAACAGAGTGACAAAAGAATGAAAGAGAGGAAATTTGACCGTGAACTACAATGATTTTTTGCAGGGAATTATGACAATCAAAGGTTTGATGAGCTCGCTGAGTATCAGTGCAGACGAAGGACAGGTTCGTACCGTCGGCCAGATTCACAGCATTTTGAACACGCTCGGCGATGAGTTCAACAACAAAATCCACAATGAATTGATGCAGAGAGAGGCTACGGCCAGCAAGGAGTAATCTATGTCTTTCCACGGCACTTCGATGATTTTTGATGGAATTGCCTGCGAGGAGATGGGGCTCGTTCTGTATGACTTTGATACTGTCAAACAGGAGGCCACAAAATTTACCAGCAACTTAGCAGTGCAGGAAGACCGTATCGGTGGCCGATACAGGTCTCTTTTTTATGGCGGAACGGTCAATGAACCGCTGATATTTACGATGGTGCTGTGCGTCAGAGAAGATAAGGCCATGCGGAATGAGCCGTTAGACCGATGGGATTTACAAAAGGTCGCATCGTGGCTGACAGGACACACCTCTTATAAATGGTTGCAGATTGTACAGAACGACATGAAAGATGTGCGGTATCGTTGCATTTGCAGTGACCTAACGGTGGTTGAAGTCGCGGGTAGCGCATGGGGATTCTCCTGCAAGGTGACCTGCGACTCCCCTTATGCCTATCTTACGCCGATGACATATTCCTTTACGGCTACAGCAAGTCAACCAGCTTCTGGTATCATCGTGAGCGAGAGCACACACAACGGATTTTACTACCCGAAACTCACCATTACACCCAAGACAAATGGTGGCAATCTAGCCGTCACAATTAGCAACAACACGGAAACAGAAACCTTCACGATGCTTGGTGTGCCGACAAAGTTTGGCACGATAAGTATTGATTGCGAAAATGAGGTTGTCACTACGGAAAGTGGCGACAACCCATATGGCTACATTGATTTTCGCAATGGGTTTCACTTTCCTCGCTTTGCGCGAGGTGAAAACAAGGTCACTTTGACGGGTGCTGGTCTATATCAATTCGTGTGCGAGTGGCCTGTCAATGTAGGAGGGTGATTATGTTTAATCTACATCTGCCGACAATCGAGATTATTGCTGGCGACACTTGTCCTTTCATCTTTGACCTGCGAGATATCAACCATTCCGATATTTTTACATACAACTGCACTGCATATTTAGCGGTTGCTCCGTATGTCAATGACGATAGGGAACCTGTAGTTTCCAAGTCTATCACCTCGCAGAAACTGACCAATGAGGACGACCTTACTTTTATATTAGAACCAGCAGAAACAATCAATCTTCGAGGAAAGTATGTCTATCAGTTGCTATTGCGCAACGACCAACGGACGGAAATCTTTGAAGGGCATTTGATTGTCTATGCCAATCGAAATAAAACTGCAATTTGCTCGTGATAATGAGGAGGTTTTATGTTTACAACAACCGTTAAAAATCAAGTGATGAACGCAATTTTTCGTGGGGCAACTACATCGTTCCCTGCTACTTTTACCATTGCTCTCAGCACCACGGCTCCCAATGCGTCCGGCGGTAATATCTCTGAGCCTGCATCTTCTACAGGATACAAGCGCGTAACTGGTGTAACATTCAGCACAGCCAGTAGCGGAAAGATTTCCAATACTGCCCTGATTGAGTTTCCAACATTCACCTCTGCCGCAGGAAAATTGACACACTATGTTCTGTATCATCCCTCCACAGGTGCAATGTTTTGGACAGGCAAACTCAAGGCGAGCAGAACCATTGAACCCGATACTGTTGTCTCCTTCCCTGTTGGCAATTTGGTCATCGAACTGCAGGACGCATTGGAGTGATCACATGACCAGTCGACTTGCACCGAGGTTCGGTTTGGCTGATGGCCGAGATCGGGTGCGATTAAAGGACACACATCAGCCATGTAAGGTAGTCACGGGGCTGTTTATGGCTCCGGCTTTTTTATTTTCGGACAGAAGCTGGACAATTAAGGACGGTGGCACGCGCATCATTGAACTGCGCAGGGTGGAGTCAACGGCGATCCTCACGGTCGTCAACAAATATGCTCACGCTATCGAGCATATGCGCGCGGAGGTGTCGGAGAAGTTTAAGATCGTCGGCGAAGGTAGGGCAGTGGTAAATGCGCAGGCAGGAGTGTACGGGCATTGGTACGCGATTGATAAATCTGCGATGATCGAGAATTCGCTGATGGCGGGCTACGATGGCTTCTGCTTTGTTGGACAAGCAGGGAGCGAAATCAATTTTGAACACGGTTTCATTCCGTTCGGTCGGAGAGAGATCATGGTCGACGCGGAAGGTAGAAAATTCTTAATTATCGAGGATGGTGAGTAAATGCCATATAGAAGTATACATCGAGGTACATCTATCGATAGCGCAGTTAGTGCAGTATTGAACAAACAAAAAGAATGGGATGCCAAGCAGGACAAGATTGTTGGCGCAGATGGTGAAGTTGTGACATTTGATGGCAACGGTCATCCTGTTTCGGTTCCTTTGGTTACTCTGCTCCCTGCGGTAATTGGATATACCGTAGACGGCGGTACCCCAGACAGCTTTGACACACTGGTATTTGATGGCGGAACTCCCTTTACAACCGACGAAATCAAGGTGAGCTGTGGCACACCGTGAATACAGGAAAATAGGAAAGGAATAACGACACATGGCAACTTCGACAATCAAGCCCAAGTGTGGCACAACTGCACAGTGGCAATCCTCTGGTCGTGTCTTGGAATTTAACGAATGGGGCGTAGAAGTAACAACCAGAGGCTCGTATGTTTTACGCATCGGCGACGGTGAACATTTGTTCCATGATCTTCCCGCCGTACTCGATGTGGATGGCTTCGAAGCCCTCATTGAGCAGGCGCAGACGCAGTACGACGAAGTGATGGCATTCAAGGGCAACATGGCATCTGCAACTGCGGCTGCCAACAGTGCGGCCCAAGATGCAAACAGCGCAGCGGCAGCAGCAAGTGCAGGCGCAGAAGCGTGTAAAAATATTGCCGCTGGCCTCAATTCGGTAGTGGATGATACTACAGCGACCGCGTACACACTGGGCATCAACAATGGCAACATCTATTTAGAGGAGGTGTGAGTAAATGGCGACAGGCGATAGAATTTATTTGGCGGACAAGGAAACACTGGAGAAAAATATTGAAGCAGTATCCAAGCTGTATGGCAATGCCATCATCGAAACGGTTAGCGGTGAGATTATGACCACAACGGACAGCTCCGACCTGGAGCTTGTGGGGTTGAAGCTGTACGGCAAGACCACACAGGTGACGACCAACGGCTACCAACTGTTTGACGCAAGCAAGGTGGCAACGAAAACCGCAGGCGGATGCACTGTGACAAACAACGGGGATGGCTCGCTGACCATCTCTGGCAGTGGCACGCTGTCGGAAACTTTTTCGCTCAGTTACGACTACACGCACGAGGAGAGCGTGGCACTGTTGCAAGAGGGAACACTGCACCTCGCTGTCGGCACAACCACGCCACAGGTGATGGTGTATCTGGTGCGAAACAGCGGTACGACTGTATTGGACAACAGCAATACGACGGCGGAAATCACACCAGAAATGCTGACGGATACCACTTTCTTCCTCCGTCTGAGCGTGTACGGCGCGTCTGGTAGTGCCATCAAGACAGGGACAGTCAAGCCAATGCTGTACCAAGACGGCGATGGCACATACGAACCATTCACAGGCGGCAAACCCTCCCCCTCACCCGAATATCCGCAGGAGCTGGTGAGCGTGGGCGATGGTGGCGCAATCAATACCACGGTGGCAGGGAAAAATGTTGTGATACCAATTGTTGCAACAACTGAGATAAGCGGGCTAACCGTGACTGTTGACGATGATGGTGTCGTCACGGCGAACGGAACGCTAACTGAAAATACATCGGTTGTCGTTGGAAAATACAGACTGCCAGCATATTGCAGATTAAGAATGTATACGGGAAATGCGCCATTGAATACCGTATATGCGGTAACAAGAGATAACAAAGGAGCTGTAAAAGGTGCGTACAGTTCCGCAAACTGGGTAAGCGATGTTTTTAGAGGGGCGGAAACAGAAATGAGTGTTACGATTGTTTTCACTGCCGCAACTTATACAAACTATAAAGCACGAGTTATTGTCGCAGTGGATACGGATGAATGGGAATCCTATAAACCTGTCCAAATCCTAACCACCCATACCCTCAATGGTCTGCCTGGTATCCCTGTCACCTCTGGCGGTAACTACACCGATGCAAACGGACAGCAGTGGATTTGCGATGAGGTGGATTTCGCGAGGGGTGTGTATGCGCAGAGAGTGAAAAGAAAACATTTCGATGGGACTGAAGAATGGCGATGGATTACAGAATCGACTAATGCTTTCGCAATGCACGTGCTAGAGAAATATGGCACAGTCGTAAGAAATGCGGTGTTATGCTCCTTGCACAAGAGAACTTACATCTACGGTGCAACTACTGATATTGGCGTTGATATGTACCCTTCTGCATATGGGGGTGATGTCTTTACGCTACGAGTAGAGGCGGAAATGACCTCGCCAAGTGATGTAAGCGCGTGGATTGCAGAACATCCGTTTGGTATCTTATATGCGGTTGTAGCCCCCATCGAAACGCCATTGTCCGCTGAGGAAATTGCGGCGTTTAAGGCGTTGCACATGAACAAGCCGAACACCACCGTATACAACGACAGTGGCGCGCACATGGAGATGGAATACATTGCGGATACCAAGACCTATATTGACAACAAATTCACTGAGTTGCAACAGGCCATTCTGAGTGCTGGTGCAAATGTTTAACAGAGGAGGATACACCATGTTTAGTTATCGAGAATTTTTGAAAAAGGGCTTTCTGGATGCCGTCGGCAAGATGGCAGATTACCAGATTCGGCTTAACGCTGGTGGGTACTACGAAAAGGGCGTGCTGACCGAGGACGACTTGGCGGAGATTGATGCCGCTATCGAGGCGCAGTACACGGTCCTGATTGTCCCCGATGAACCTGCGGAGGACGCAGGCGAGGCCGAAATTCCTACAGTTGAATGTTGAACGGGGGGGCATATGCCCCTCCCCTTTTGTTAGCGTGTATCAGAAAGGAGGACAAAGTGGAGAATCCCTTCACTCTGGCTAATATTACACTGTTCATTGGTGAAATAAGCGTGTTTGCTAGTGCCATTATTCCAATTGTGGCATGGATTAGAAAGCTAGCCGCTGGCAGTCGATGTCAAATGCGGAATGATATGCTACAAATTTACTATAGGTATGAGGAATCTAAGGAAATTCCACAGTACCAGTATGAAAATTTTGTCGCCATGTACGAAGCATATAAAGCCCTCAAAGGTAATTCCTTTGTGGATAAAATCTATTCTGACATCCAAGATTGGGAAATCATTGCGAATAATCAGCGATAAAACAAAAATGCGCAGAGCCAAACGACCCTGCGCAACGGATAAAAGGAGTATGGTATCTTGAACACAATTAAAGGAATCAATAAAAGTGAACAGCGTATGTTGAAGGCTATTCAAAAAGCAGTCAACTCCAAAGAAGATGGTCTGATTGGTACGCAGACAATGAGCGACATTGCCGTTGCTGTCGGTGCGGAATGTTGGCCGCTTACCATGACACTTTTCAATATGCCAGTCATCATTTGCAAAGACATTATTGCGTGCAATCCCAAGACTGGTACACATGATTTTGCCAACAGCATCAGTGGCTCGTTCAGTTATAACAAAGCCCCCTGCTCTATTCTCGTCAATGACGGCGAAGTAATCTGTGGTACAGCTTGTCACGCATTCAACAATAAGCCTGAGAGCGTCCTGTACCGACTGCACAATGGTGATTTTGGAATCAAGCGTTGTCTGTACGCCAATCAGCTTCCTGCTGATACCCGATGGGCTGTAGGCGGTCTTGGGCTTCTCAGCCTGTTTCAGCCTGTTGCTGAAGGATTTTCTGGCGCATATTCCGATGTGCTCCGTAAGACGAGCCATACCGTTCTCGGCATGAAGAACAATATGTGCTACCTCATTATGTGTCGCAACATGAATGCAAGTCAGGTCAACCAGTATTGCCGCGACAAGCTCAAACTTGAAATGGCTGTTATGCTGGACGGTGGCCATGTTGCATCCATCAATGGCGAGGAGTCCTCTGCAAAACTCAACACCTCGCAGGTGCAGTATTATCTCATTCAGGCGGTGTGATGTATGACAGATAACAAAGCAAAGTCCCATCGACACTTGGAATGTTCCAAAGTGTGCGTATGGTGTACACTTGCGATGGTGTTTGCGTTCCTTGTGTTTGTGTGCTATGAGGTACACCTCACCAGCGATTTAAGTTCCATCGGATACATCGCCACGGGAGTCTTGGTGTGTTTAGGCATGGTGGTTAATGCGTACATGAAACGAGCGTACCAGAAAGATTTGGTTGAGCTGGAGTTGGAAAAGACGAAGCAATTAACTGCGCTCAAGAAAAAGTATGGAGAAGACTTCATCTACGAGCGGGTCGATGATGTCGACCTCAGCGTGTAAGGGAGTGTGATATGGTGTATTCATCTGAAAAACTTATCAAGACAGCACTATCCTATGTGGGATATCTCGAAAAGAAGAGTAATGCAAATTTGGACAACTTCACTGCCAATGCTGGTAAAAATAATTACACCCGATTTTGCCGTGACTACGAGATTTACACCAAGACAACTGGATTTCAGCCATCGCATTGGTGTGCAGAATATGTGAGCTGTTGCATCGTGGAGGCTTTTGGGCTTACAGCCGCCGAGGAGCTGTTATGTGGAGGTTTATTTGCCTCTTGTACAATTGGACGCGACCGTTTCAAGAAGCGTGGACAGTTCCACACAGAAAATCCTCTTCCTGGTGACATTGTAATGTTTTACAATAGTAGTCGCACAGGGTTGGCCCACTGTGGACTTGTTACACGGGTTACAAACACACATCTACACACCGTTGAGGGTAACACCGGCTCTGGTAAAAACACCGTTATCGACAACGGTGGCGCAGTAGCAGAAAAGGTTTACCAGCTGAACAATGCGCGCATTGCTGGCTATTGTCGTATGAAGTTGGATGATGTCGAGCCTACAGTGGCCGTCGTTAAAAATCAGCCCATTGCAAAATTTCAGACTTGGCTGAACACAATCGGCAAGTATGGCTTGGCAGTTGACGGCGAATATGGAAAGCTAACCAAACGCGCCGCAACCAAGTGCTTGCAACAGTATCTGAACGACAAGTATCGTGCGCATCTCGATATTGATGGTATCTTTGGGCCACAAACAAAGAGTTGTGTTCCTATCGTCAAAATCGGATTTGATGGAACGCTTGTCTATCTGCTTCAAGGACTATTGGCATGCCACGGATTTTCGGAATGTAAATTCGATGGTATGTTTGGCTTACAGACAGAGAAAGCTCTGATTGCATTTCATCGCAAACACATGAAGGGCAAATTTTCTAAGCGTGATGTGTGCGACGCTAACACTTGGGAAGGATTGTTGCGGTAAAGGAGTGTGTTATGATGGGTGCTTATGAATGGCTACAGTTAATCGTGCAGATTCTTTCTGGTATTGCTGTATGTATTCCTCTGGTTGTCAAGCTGTGTAAGTTGGTCAAAGAGTGCCAGCAAGCCAAAGCATGGCGACCTCTGCTCGACTTGCTGATGAAGCTGATGCAAGAGGCAGAGGTAAAGTTCGCCGATGGTGCTACTCGTAAGGAGTATGTTATGGCGATGGTGCAAACCAGTGCAGAATATGTAAATTGTCCGATTGACTTGAGCGTGTTGTCTGACATGATTGATGGGTTCTGCGACTTTACAAAGGTGGTTAATCCGCCTACTGAACACAGCGAAACCATCATCGTTAGAGAAAGTGGCAAATAATGTTTTAGGGGAGTGTATACAACACTTCCCTATTTTTCAAAAATTGTCGAAAGTTGACGGTTGACAGTCGACTGACGATATGATATAATCATCAAAACAGTTGATGGTTGGGTGTTTGTTGTTTTCTGGTTTTGGAACATCTGTTTCAAAATGAGTTTGGCGGGTAAGAACCGTATGGTGTTTTTTATTTTTATTGATGTGTAGGGGCATTTTGAGTTGCCATACTGTATATCATGTGTGTGGTGTTGTGTTTCTCAGGACTCCTACCCAGGAAAGGAAGATGTGTTATGTCTCTATATGCTAAGGGTAAGAAAGAATATCTCCTGAACCCCAAAAAGGGATACAGCCATCTGTTGTATGAAATACAGAGGCCTTCCTTACCCAGAGTAAACAGCAATATAAATAGCAATTTGGCGCAAGAAAAGGAAAGAACAGTAAAAAAAGAGATGTCTCTATTTGGCTGATTTTTCCATCTTCATCAAGCTTAAAGAGGGTCTGGTTATTGCTCCAGACCCTCTTTTTTTTAGAGGTGTAGTCGAAAATGAGAGTATTCCGTCAAAGAGTAAACATAAAAAAATTTTTCACACAAATAGTAAGTAGTTTTTACTTTCTCCCGTGGCTCAAAATTTTTGCTTGGAGCATCATGTTTTTTCTTAGCATCTTTTCTTCCATTCGTCTGATATATGCAGTAGATGCTATAAACTGCATAACTAAAATTACTGCTGCTATACCTGAGTTTGTTAAAATAATATTCTATCACTGCTTGATTTTTTTAGAACCTGCTTTAGAATTTATATGCGGATCTTTAGATTCCTTGGGTATTTTAGGTTTAAGGAATTTTTTTGATGCCAGGACATTTATTAGTCACATAGACCCTATTTTCAAGCATGAAACAAGAGAGGAATGCTTTGCAATTTTAGGGTTGGCTGGCAGTGTCATTCCCGCAGTATATGAGGCAGGCTCAAATCGTATGAGGGGTATTCTAATCTCGGATATGACAAAATATTTTTTTCCTGCATACGGTTTTGTCTTATTGATGAATCTTTTGCTTAGCATTACAGGACGATTTGTAGAAGGGATCGATTCTTGGGTATATCTACTTTTCCCCATCTTTCTGACAACGATTTATTCTGTAACCCTTATTTTAGCAACTGGACTTAGTGCGCGGATTTCCAGTTTGTTTGTCAGGTTATATATTTTAGAGCGAAGCCGGATACTGCACCATATTCAAAAGACGCAAAAGTTATCAGATAAAAATAAGCTTGCTGCTTTTCTTGCTGATCTAAGCAGTCATATTGCAGCACAGCTCGCTACAGCAAACACCCCCCATTGCAATACAAGTCTCTCCCTAATGAGGGATATTTGGCAAGTTGTAAATCTCATTATTCCCTTATCTACACAGCAAGAGTCGGAAGAAGAACGTCCAGAGCATGCAGAGCGTATCCTTAATGAATTTGATTTGATTTTTTCTGTTCCAGAATTAACAGATGCTAACCTCGCTAATTCTGTGTATTATGAAATGCCTGCATCGGAATCTGTGCGAAAGTCATTCGCTTTCCAGATTGAGCTCTCCAGTGAATTTTGGAAGCTGGCATTGAGTTCCATGTCCAGTCAAAACGATAGGGCTCGTGCAGCATGTAGAGTGTTTGATAGTATGAATAAGATTCCTAAGAAGCATTTTGGAAGTCTCACGGTTATGACTTGTGGTATGATTTTACATCTTTACAAAGAGTCCCGTTCTGCAGAATCCAACTCAAATAACCCAAGTATAGATTATTGTGTTGGGTTTGCTCAAGAAATGTGGAATACGTTTCGTTCAGATGCGTCATTTTTGAATAATGACGAGGCTCTGTATATAAAAAAGGTTTCTTTGTATGCAGAAATTCTTTTTATAATTTTTTCTATTTCAATTATTGAACAATATCTTCAATCTGATTCAACAACCGAAAATACTGCTAAACAAGCCTTAGATGAGTTTTGGGGAAGTGCGTATGTCCATATCGGTAGAGAACTTCTTAAAAAGGAGCATTTCAAAAAATATCTTGCACTATCTCTCTGCATGATTCGTCAACTCCCATCTCATGCAAATAGACCTATATTTATCGCGCAAAAAACGGGACTGCAAAATTATGCGTTTTATCAACAATCAAGGATTGGAGTGAACTATTATGGCAGATCCACAAATCCAATATGATATCCGCGTAGTTCGCATGGCAAAATCTACTCAAGAAACAAATTTAAAAAGTATCTTGGCTCAAATGAAAGTCATCAATGTCAAACGCAATAAAAATGGTAGTTCGGTAAATATGAATCTGTGTCTGGGGCATTTTGATGTAATGATGATCGATCAGGTTGGGGGTCGAAACTCAAATCCAATGCACACAGTAATTGCGGACTATAATAAAACGATGGATCTTGGTCGGATGTTAGGGATACATGATGCATTGAACCACTGTTCTTCAGAGACAACGAACTATTTCCCTATTTATATGTTGGTTCAACTTAACGGTAACTACCCTTTTGAGTCTCAGAGGATAGATTCTTTTTGGAGAAACACATCCAATTATACTGTAATTATGCGACTTCATCAGAAACGCGATGACTCCATTGAACTTTTTCGCACATTGCTTGTCTCTCGACTGGAGGAAGTAAATCCGTATTCATCGGATTGTTCTATTCAGCATAAAGAAACAGTATCGAAATTCTATTCCAAATTAGAAGTATGTGATAATCATAATAGCAAATATACAATAGAGTGTGTGTTTTATGATTCCTTGGAGCTTGGAGATGTTGTCGGAGTTTTCAAAGGCAATTCTATCTGGGCTATACTCCACATTCAACGATGGCTTTATGAATCAGAGCATGTAAGTGATGCTTATAGCTATTGTGGAGTTCATTATAATCTTTTGTCAAGAAAAGAAATTCCTGAATGCTTTAAAAGAAATTTGCCAACAACCACATTAGATTACGTGGAGACTCGCTTTTCTGTACGTGATGTACATAAAGCATGGGATTTTTTGAGTCAACAGGGGACTGATAATTACTGCGTGACTGGTACTGCTGATGCGCTACTGCATTACAAATCAATTTCGGAAGTAGATTTTTTAGAGAAGATTTGTCAGATAGTTCATAATGACCAAATGTATGATGCATTTAGCGATATTATTACTAGAATTGGATTAGCAAATCGAAAGCCTCCAACAGTATCAACGAACACTACTTCAACTCATAAACCAAATGAACCTATTCAATTAAGCAATGAATTGATAAGTTGGTTAACTGAGAGATATAAAGAGTCCAATCATCCAGAAGGGGAAATCTATGTTCACTCACTGGAAAAATTGGTTTCTTCTCTCAATGCAATGCTTTCCAACAGCGTGATGGATGATTTGGCTAATTTGATGGACGATGGAATTAAGGCACTTATAAAACAACTGGAATACTACAAAGAGAACGATTACTGGAATAATATTGTAGGTGGGCTACTCCAAGAATTTTTGGACCAATGGAGTTCCACTATGAACGAGATATTGCATTTAGAAAGTCAACTATTTCAACATCCAGAATTGATTCCTGTACGATTCTATATCCCTGCAATGATACTCCAGTTTCAAAAATGTATTCTTTCAACAGCGGTGGAAGCAATTTGTAACATTGATAGCCCTCAAAACTGTAAATATGTTCCTATTATCCTGCCAAAATCTCAACCGAATACCTCTACAAAAGCAATTTTTGATCCTAAAAAGTTCTTGGAGTACCCACAAAATTCTCCGTTATGCATTTACCTTCCCATCCATATGCTGTATCACCCTTATCGAATTTCTTTAATCCTGTGCCACGAAATTGCTCATTATTGCGGAGATGGCATTAGACTTCGGGAACTACGTAGTGAGACAATTAAAAAGTGTATTTCTTTTTATACTGCAAGCAGAATGATTGCCACTATGGGACTTGTCCAAAAAAATGCAGAAGATGACAAAATTATCTTGTCTCAAGTAGGAAAGTGTGCAGACAAGATTGAGTATTACTTTGGTCATATTATAAAGGACATCCAAAATGTCTATCTCGATGATATAATAAATGCCATGTCCCAAGATATCGAACCTCTTATTACAAGCCCACAGGTACTTAATGATATTGTCGAAATCTTACTGGATGGATGGTCTCTAAATGAACAATTTAGAGTCTGTGACAGTATCAAATTCGAGGGTTATGAGAAATACGCAGATCTTGTGCTGTCCTGTCAAGAGCATTTGGATTTTTGTCTCAGTTCTTTACTCCGAGAATGTTTTGCCGATGTAGTAATGATTTTGTTATCTAATTGCACATTCAATGATTACTACATGTGTATGTTCCACGACGAATATGAAAATTTAAAGAAAACCTATTCCTCCAAGCATCCTGTTTTTCGTCGGCTTTCTGAAATTCATACAGATCGGATGGCTTTGGTAGCATGTTGTATAAGCAAGGTTTTTCAGCCTAACTGGACAGATAAGACCCCAAATGAATGTCAAGCTGACTGGAAAGATAAGGTACGAAAAAAAATGGACTATTGGAATAAGTCTAAGCCGAATGAGCCTGAACTGCGTGAGAGTCAACCATTACGATGGCCAAAACTCTATTCAGAATCTGAAGGATACTCGTTCGTGCTTACGGGAAACGAAGCATACTATATTCTGAACTACTTAAATCAATGCGCTGAAAAAATTAAAGATAAAATGGAGTCTCGTTATATATTGGGATTTGTTGAAAGACTGCGTAAACAAATCCGTTTGATGCAGCCGGATCAAATGGATTGGAATGAACTACAGAGAATTCTCATAATGACCAGGCAATCTTCCAAGGGTTGACATTCGTAGCAGCGAAAGCTAGGGGATTCTCGCTTAACTGACTACAGCCTGTCCATACAAGATTTTGCGCAGTTTCTCCGAATGTATGAGGATTATCAGTTGCAAAAAATAGGATTTGAGTTTACCCCTAGTGATAAGACCTATAAGACATTCGACATTCTTCTTAATGACTTTTCTGTTTCGCAAATTTATGGAATAATTTGGAAAGCTGTAGCAGACGCGTCAAAACTATATTTGGAACGTAGCATTTCAAAAAAAACATGCTGTAAATTCTGTAATTGGTGCTTGCGAAAGATATGCTGAACGAGCAAAAATGAACGGTTGGAAGTTAACTGAATATAGCAGAATCAGAGATCTTCCACAAAGCGCATTATCATCTTTTTTCTTCAACCGCGTGCTTGGTATTGGTGATATGGGATTCACGATTCCTCCAACAATAGTATAAATATTCATACAGTGTGTGGGGAAATTTATGTCGTTCACCCTCAGGATGACTTCTTTTGCTAGGCTTATGATGCGGTTCATACCATTTAACCGTGTTGCTATATTCTTTCAGCCACCTTTAGCAGCATTCATATGTACCTCCAAGAATAGCAACAAAATGGGTAAAAATAAGCGATACTTGGTCTGATAGCTGAGTATCGCTTATTTTTGTTAAGTCTTCGTCTGCTTGACAGCTATCGTCGTAAAAATAGTTGAATTTTGACTTAACTGTTTTACGAGCATCCGCCATTCGTGAGCGACTTAAATTGTTATATTCCCTTGGAAACTCCGCAATCGTCCTCCGACTCATCGCTGAAATCTCCGTGAGTCCTTCTCAAAAATTCATCGAACTGCGGCACTGTAAAATCAATTTCACCATGATTGGTAGCATAAATCAAGCCTTTGTGAATCAACTGACTACGGTAAGTCGCAATAGACTTCGCTGGCCGTTTCATTGCAACCGCAACATTGGCTATCGTACACGGAAGTTCTCCACATCTCACCATAGCTTCCATAAACGCTCTTTCCGACACCGCGTACCCATAATACCCAACAAGTCGAATCAATTTTAGTATGGCCAGCACTTCAAAATGGAAGCGCAAGCAGCGTATGTATACTTTGATTTTGCGGCAAATATTTGTAACAAAATCAAAGCATATATGTAAGCGTCAAAACTAACGGTGACTGGTAGTGAACTCACAGATATGAAACAATATACCCGTATATTAGCGGAAAGTATACGCGACAAGCGTGTAGTATCCGGGATACGGGGGTATTTTCATGAGCAAGGATTTGCAAACCATCAACAGTCAGAACAAACTGGCGTTGTGGGCAGGACGGATTTCGGAGTGCCGCAACAGCGGTCAGAAGGTCAAGGCCTGGTGCAAGGAAAACGGAGTGTGCGAACAGACCTACTACAAATGGCAACGACGGCTATTCGAACTAGCTAAGACACAGCAGAAAGTTCAGTTTGCCGAGGTAACTCCTGTCCGGTGCGGCAATGTGGCAGTGACTGTCCGGATTGCCGGAGCGGAAGCAGATGTCCATTCTGGGGCAGATGTGGCAACCGTAGAAACGGTACTGCGGATCTTGAAGTCATGCTGAGTGAATTCACTGGCGCAGAGCGGGTGTATATTGCCTGCGGCTATACAGATCTGCGGCGGGGAATAGATGGCCTGGCTGCACTTGTCCAACAGCAGTTTCATCTGGATCCCTTCACCAACACACTATTTCTGTTCTGTGGCAGACGCCGGGATCGGATCAAGGCATTGTACTGGGAAGGTAACGGCTTCGTACTGTTATATAAACGACTGGAATGCGGCAGCTTTCAGTGGCCGCGGAAAGGAAGTGAAGCACGGGCACTGACTCCACAGCAATACCGCTGGCTCATGGAGGGGCTGAGTGTGGACCAACCAAAGGCACATAAGCCTGTTTCAGGTCTGGAAATCGTATAATCTTCTGTACTCTGCGGGTAATTTGTGATATAATTTACCCATGAATAAGAAGAACGATTTGCAGACAAGTAACGCAGAAATGGTCACCATTTCCCGCGCGGAATATGAGAAATTTCAGGCTCAGAGCAAGCGTATCTCTGAGCTTGAAAACCGTGTAGACGTGCTTATGGAAGCGTTGCGTTTGGCTCGTCATAAGCAGTTTGGTGCATCCTCCGAGAAGAGCGACGACACACTCATAGAGCAACTGAGCTTTCTGTTTGACGAAGCTGAGGTGTACTCTGCTGCTGACAAGGAAACCGAGAATGTTACTGTTGTGGCGGCTCACAAGCGGCACAAGAAGCACGAATATACCTTGGATTCTATTCCGGAAGGTATGCAAACCAAACAGGTAGAACACCGTCTGGAGGGTGATGATTTGGTATGCCCTCAGTGCAGCGATACCATGACCGAGATTGGCAAGGAAGTTGTCCGCACTTTGGAAAACATTCCTGCTCAGATGGTCGTCCGCGAAGATATCTACTACACCTATGCCTGTCAGACCTGCAACAAAGACAACACCGAGACTCCCGTTGTAAAGACTCCTAAGGAGAAGAGCATTATCCCCGGCAGCTTTGCTACCCCGGAGGCAATTGCCCATATCATGACCCAAAAGTTTGTCATGGGCAGTCCGCTGTACCGCCAGGAGCAGGAGATAAACCGAAAAGGTATCCATCTGAGTCGCCAAACCATGTCTAACTGGATATTGAAGGCGACAGAAGAGTATCTTGTTCCCGTGTACAAGCGTCTGCACAGGGAACTTCTTACAAGGGG
The DNA here is from genome assembly GCA_045658885.1 of Candidatus Pelethomonas sp. Classification (GTDB taxonomy): domain Bacteria; phylum Bacillota; class Clostridia; order Oscillospirales; family Oscillospiraceae; genus Pelethomonas. Next base: position 63,465 of record JAZOVU010000042.1, read on the forward strand.
TGGCCTCCATG
>JAZOVU010000043.1:0-61304 GCA_045658885.1 Candidatus Pelethomonas sp.
ACCTGGTAGATAGGTCGGAGGTGGAAGTGCAGTAATGCATGTAGCTGACCGATACTAATAGCCCGAGGGCTTGACCTACAATAATGCAGGCAAATCAAGGCCTTCCCTATCACTTGTCTTTGTTCGGTTTTCAGGGTGCAATGAAGTAAATAGTTGGTGTTGATTAGATTGAGGGTCCACCCGTTCCCATCCCGAACACGGAAGTTAAGCTCAATTCTGCCCACAATACTTGGTTGGAGACGACCTGGGAAGATAGGTAACGCCAACATTGGCAGGACAGTCGCAAGGCTGTCCTGTTTTTTGCGTTTTGGGAATACAGAAAACCAGTATAAATAGCTTGCGAATTAAACAATAAAATTGAATAGAAATCATCCTAATTTATGTCCATTTTTGTGCAACTTTTTATCAGAATTGCTTGTTTCCGCAACATGAAAGTGGTATAGTACCACTGCCAAAAATAAAAACGAAATCAGGTGTTGTGTTGTGGAAGTGTTAATTCAACTTTCTATCAGTCTGATTGGCGGACTGATGCTGTCCCGCGTTGCGAAAAAGCTGAACCTGCCTGCGGTTACTGCCTATCTAGTGGCTGGTCTGTTGCTCGGACCGTATTGTATCGGTGCGCTTGGCATAACGGGATTTGGTTTTAACAGCATGGAAGCGGTCGAGGCTCTTAGTATGATGAGCCAAGTTGCACTGGGCTTTATCGCCTTTACCATCGGTAATGAGTTCCGTCTGGAACAGCTCAAGCATATGGGCCGACAGGCGGTGACAGTGGGTATTGCACAGGCTGTCTTTACCACGGTCCTAGTGGATATTGCCCTTATTATCCTGCATTTTATTAACCCTGCGCTTATCTCCCTCTCCGCAGCGATTACACTCGGTGCGATTGCTTCCGCGACGGCCCCAGCGGCAACGCTGATGGTTGTTCGTCAGTATAAAGCGGATGGCCCTTTGACAAAGCTCCTGCTCCTCGTCGTCGCGATTGACGATGCGGTAGGTCTTATCCTGTTCTCTGCGTCCTTTGGCGTTGCAACTGCGCTCCAGAGCGGAAGTGTCAGTATCACCTCTGTCATCGTTGAGCCCCTGGTCGAGATTGTCCTGTCCTTTGTCCTAGGTAGTTTGAGCGGTTTGGCCTTGTACTGGGTGGAGCGATTCTTCCACTCCCGTAGTAAGCGTTTGACCATCTCCATCGCCTTTGTTCTGCTGACCGTTGGTCTGTCGATGGTCAAGTTTGAAGTGGCTGGTATCCACTGCGGTTTCTCCCTGCTGTTGGTGTGCATGATGTGCGGTACGATTTTCTGCAACATCTGCGATTTCTCTGAGGAGCTGATGGCGCGCGTGGATAGTTGGACTGCACCTCTATTCGTGCTGTTCTTCGTGCTGTCTGGCGCAGAATTGGATTTGCAGGTGATTGTCAATCCCCTTGTCCTGCTCATTGGTGTTGTGTATATTCTGACGCGCTCTCTGGGTAAATATAGCGGTGCTTATTTGAGCTGTGCGGCAACTGGCTGTAATGAGAAAATTACCAAGCAACTCGGTATTACCCTGTTGCCACAGGCTGGTGTTGCACTGGGTATGGCACTGACGGCACAGAACCTCTCCGATGGCGCGGTGGTGCGTAATGTTGTCCTGTTCTCCGTGCTGATTTATGAATTGGTTGGTCCTGCCCTGACGAAGCGCGCATTGATTGCGGCAGGGGAGATTAAACCTGAAGGCAAGACGAACGCTAGAAAGAAGAACACGGATAAACCGACCCGTAAATTCCACCTCGGAAAATAAGTTTGTTATGGAGGGGCGCACCTTGTCTGGGTGCGTTCCTCCACCTCCTAAAAAGATTTTGAAAAAACTTTAAAAAATTTGAAAAAAAGGCTTGACATTTCGAGAATGTCGTGCTAATATAATGATGTTGCTTGTGAGTGCAGTTCGAAAGAACAGCCAACGAGGACACGCGCCGCTAGCTCAGCTGGATAGAGCGTCTGGCTACGGACCAGAAGGTCAGGAGTTCGAATCTCTTGCGGCGTGCCAAATCCGAACCGATGTAAGTCGGTTCGGATTTTTTGTTTTTCTCAGAGAAACCGAGATTGACAGAACAGAAAACGAGCTTTTTTCTCAAATGCGCGCGTTCTGACCATGACAACTGAAAACTGTATGGATTTTGGCTTGATTTGGCTGATGACAACTTGAAATTGCGTGAATTTACGGCTGATTTGGTCGATGACAACTTAAAGTTGCGTCAATTTTTTCGCAAATTTTGCCAATGACAACTTAAAGTTGCTAGACAAAATAAGAAAAAGACCCTATGCTGACGGTAGGAAATCATTCCTAATTATAAAAAAGGAGAACATGGTATGAAAAAGAGATGGTTGCTTGGTTTACTTGCGATGGCATTGGTCGCCTGTGTGGCGGGGTGCAGTCAAGAAAATTCCTCTGATTTGGCACAGGTTACACCGATTGCAGAAAGTTACGAGTACACGACACTAGGGCGTGTGTATGGCTATCCTGCACTGCGGACGGTGGAACGGTGGACGGAGTATCTTTCGCCTAACTTGGAAGATGGTACTTTTTTCTGCGACACGGCAGACACCGAGCAGGCGGATGCGTTTATTAACGCCCAGAGAACACTCCTGCAATTTCTCAAGGATAGCGGTGTGGAAACGGCGAAGCTGAACTACTTCGCGATGAATACCGACGACAGCTTCAGCGAGAGCGAGAAAAAAAGAGCGCATATCGCGCTCTCCCATGTGAACAGCTATCATCAGGTGTTGATTACCCTGCAAACACTGTGGGGTGATTATACCGACTACGGGTATGTCCACGCGGTTGCCAATGCCATCACTGAACATCTGGGTTGGCAGACGGATACCGTCGAGGTAGTGGAACAGACCGCACTGGATGCGTTTTTCGCAGAGAACCCCGATGCACTGAATTTGGTCTATCCGTGCTTCACGACAACCTATGCGTCTGAGGAAACAGTACGCAACTGCTATGCGCTGAGCCGTCAGCTGTTTGAAAAAATTGACTTGCGTGACGCGCTGACGAAGCCTGTTACCGAGCAGGTGGATGCGTTCCGCGCATTGGTGGATGCTTACGCACAGGAAATCTCTGTCACTTTTGACCGTCAAGAAAACGGCTATGCCTACTACGGCGCATATATCCCCCTCAAAATTCGCACGACTTATGTACAACATATGATAGACCACGACTACGACGACTATTACCGCGCTAGACAGGAGGAACGCGGTGACGATAGTTGGGACTATTTTGCGGAGTATTCATCTATCTTCACAACCATAGACATCATCAATGAGGAAATTGCGCGCTCCCTTTCCCATTTTACATTGGAGGAGGAAGCAGGCTTTGTTGTCATAAACTGGCTGAACGAAGAAAGTTCGATGGAACAATTTCATAAGCCAAATGCCAATTACTATTATGCTACATACGACAATCCGCTTTACGATGGAACGATATACCTCACCCAGATAGATGCCTATTTGCACGAATACTTCCACCATATTGATTTTCTCCTCAGCGGTGACTTGACCTTTATTTGGCAGGAGCAGGCCTTTGCAGAACTGGGAAGTGCACAGTCGCAACACGCGCGCCATACATTTGATTGGCCTTTACTGGATAACGAGCTATTTGGAGAGGGGTTCCAGTATGGGATGGGACGAGAGTATCAAGGGACGCTGGAGGACTACTATGACGCATATGACTTGCTTTGCTTCAGTTGGGAGTCGTATGAATTGGATTATTACGAGGGAGGAAATGCTATCAATTCCTTTACCCACTACCTACTGACCCTGTATGGGGAGGACACCGTGACCGAGATATTCCTATTCCCTGAAACCGTGGAAACCGCTACAGGGAAAACCTGGGAGATACTGCAAGCCGAATGGCAACAGCAGATGGAGGAACGGTTTGAAAAATTGCTGAACCAGGACGATACACCGTCTTAATCGGGTGTAGAGATTGCCTGTTGCTTGCGATTTGTTTTACGGTACTCAATGGGAGAGATGCCTTCGGCGCGCCGAAAGCTCTGTGAGAAGTAACTAGCGGAGGAAAAACCCAGTATCCGTGCAATTTGGGAAAGGGACATATCGGTTTCTCGCAGTAGATAGCGACTTTCTTCAATGCGCCGTGAAATCAGGTAGTTGATAGGGGAGATGCCATACTCGTTTTTGAAGGCATGGGCGAGGTAGTATTTGTTGATATGCACGACGCGTGAGAGGTCGTCCAGACTGAGTGCCTCCTTGTAATTGGTGTCGATGTAGCGTTTGACCGTGTCGCACTGGTGGCTAACCAGCTGGGTCTCCGTCGTCAGATGAAAATGGATGGTTCGCATCAGACGCAACAGGAGTATCTCGGTATAGGCTTGGCAGATGCGCTCATACCCAGCCAGTCCTGCCTGTGTTTCTTTCATCATCTGGCGGATACACGATACAATGTCAGAGTCATTATGGAAATCTAATATGTAATGTCCCCGTTCGCTTTGCCCCGATACTGCTAACGCTAATCCCTCGATGCCCAGAACAATGTATTCTAATGGGCGGTTCTTGGCACTGATTTCCGTGTGCATGACATTGGGATTGACAATCACCATCTGGTCTTTTCGGACAGGGTATCGCGTATCCTCAATCTGAAATTGTCCATCGCCCCCAGCAATATAGAATAATTCAGCATACTGGTGCGTATGTGGAATGGAGTGCCAGTCACCGCCGTATTTCGCACTGCTGACATTTAATAATTTGACGGTACTGCGTATCTCCATCTTTTCCGAAAAATTCAGCGCATATCTGCTGTTGCTCATGTTGCACCCTTTCCACGACCATGTCGTACAGTTATTTTTCTTTCATTATATTGCAAATTGGCGCAAAAGGCAAGAGATAGCAAGATTTCTAAAATAGTAAACAATTATCAAGTTGAGAAAAAAATTGGAACTGGTATACTGTACGATACAGGGAGTTTGCCTGTAAACGAACAAAATTACATAGGAGGATTTTGCAATGAAGAAGATTCTGGCACTGTTGCTGGCTCTCACCATGTCTATGGCTCTGGTTGCTTGCGGTGGCAATAACACCAACGGCGGCAACAATGACGCTGGCAACAACAATGGCGATGCAAACAACAACAAGGATGTGACCATCAAGGTCGCAGCAATCGAGACCGCTTACGGCTCTCAGGTTTGGAAGGATGTCTGCGAGGCTTTCACTGCCGAAACTGGCATCAAGGTCGATTTGACCACCAACCCCCAGCTGGAGGATGTTATCTCCGCTTCCATGCAGGGTGGTGAGTATCCCGATGTCGTGCATCTGGCTACTGGCCGTCCCGCTGGTCTGACTGAGCAGTTCATCAAGGACAAGGCTATCGCTGATATCACCGATGTTCTGTCCATGAATGTTCCCGGTGAGTCCAAGAAGGTTTCCGAGAAGATTGCTGGTGGCTTCACCGAGACTTCTCTGACCAACCCCTATGGCGATGGCAAGACCTACCTCGCCCCCATGTTCTACTCTCCCTGCGGTCTGTTCTACAATACCGCTCTGTTCACCGAAAAGGGCTGGACGGTTCCTACCACTTGGGACGAGATGTGGGAGCTGGGCGACAAGGCCGCCGCTGAGGGTATCGCTCTGTTCACCTATCCTACCGCTGGTTACTATGACGCTTTCCTGTACGCTCTGATTTACTCCATCGGTGGCGCAGAGTTCTTTGACGCTGTGACCCACTACGAGGAAGGTGTCTGGGATACCGCTGAGGCTGACAAGCTGTTCGAGATTCTCGATAAGCTGGCTGACTACACTCACAAGTCCACCCCCGCACAGGCTAACAACCAGGACTTCACCAAGAACCAGCTGATGGTTATGGAGAACAAGGCTCTGTTCATGCCCAACGGTACTTGGATTGTCGGTGAGATGGCTGACGCTGAATCTGCTCTGACCAATGAGTTTGCATGGGGCATGACTGCTCTGCCTGCTGTTACTGAGGGCGGCGCAGGTTACTCCTACTGCTGGTTCGAGCAGGCTTGGATTCCTGCTGCTGCTGAGAATGTCGATGCCGCTAAGCAGTTCGTTGCTTTCCTGTACTCCGACAAGGCTTGCGAAATCTTCGCAGGTGCTAAGAACGCTGACGGCGAGCCCACGCCCGCTATCCAGCCTGTCAACGGTGTCGCTTCTATGCTCGAGGGCGACAATGTGATGTTCTACTCCATCTATGACAACGGTGCGAAGGCCGCTATGGGTAACTTTGCCGCTTATGCTGCAATCCCCGGTATCGACAACACCTCCGTGTTCTTCGAGCCTGTCAACTCTCTGGTTGCTGGTACCTTGACCATCGAAGAGTACAAGGCGAACATCGTTTCTGCTACCGAGCAGATGCGTGCGAACCTGATGGGTTAATCTCTTCGCTTCCTACAATTTACGAATGCGATTGCCAGGGATGGCAGCGGTCGCTGCCGCTGCCGTCCCTCTTTTTTCGGATGTCACTATAAAAAAGAAAGGAGCGGTCAACCCGATGAAGAAAAATAAAAATCGTAGCTTATTTCTGTTCTGCTGTGTTGCCCCTGCTGTATTGCTGTTTACCATCTTTATGATTGTCCCGACCTTCAATGTGTTCCGTATGTCCCTCTTTGAGCGCAGTGCGTTCTCGGCACAGGAAACTTTCGTTGGCTTGAAAAACTTTGCCACACTCCTACAGGATGCCGCGTTTATTCGCTCCATGCAGAATACGCTCCTGTTGATTGTTGTCGTGACCGTCGTTACCATGTCCCTCGCCCTCGTCTTTGCGGGTATCTTGACTAAGGAGAAATTGAAAGGGCAGGGCTTCTTCCGTATCGTGTTCTATATCCCCAATATTCTCTCCGTGGTCGTTATCTCTGGTATCTTCTCCGCAGTGTATCAGACGGAGAATGGTATGCTGAACTCCATTATTGAGATGTTTACCCACCCAGAGAACAGTATTCTCTGGAAAGGTGAGAAGATGGTCATGGTCAGTATCATCATCGCAATGGTCTGGCAGGCGATTGGTTACTACATGGTCATGTATATGGCTTCTATGGCGGCTGTACCCGGTGATTTGTATGAATCCGCAGGTTTGGACGGCGCAGGCCGTGTGACCCAGTTCTTCCAGATTACCATTCCCCTTATCTGGACCAATATCCGCACCACTTTGACTTTCTTTATTATCTCTACCATCAATATGGCATTCCTGTTTGTCAAGGCTATGACCTCTGGCGGCCCCAATGGTGCCAGTGAAGTGGTGTTGGGCTATATGTATGCCCAGAAGAACAATGGTCTGTATGGCTATTGTATGGCAATTGGTGTCGTGATTTTCCTGTTCTCCTTTGCGCTGTCTGCACTGGTGAACAAAGTCACCGAGCGCGAAACATTGGAATACTAAGGAGGAATTGCTATGAATGAGAAAAAAATGACTTCCTCCGGAGAGAAGCTGTATAAGGTCTTTGTCTACTTAGTTCTCGGTATCTTGGCGGCTATGATTCTCGTGCCTGTGGCGTGGGTATTTATGGCATCCATCAAGGAGAACGCTGAGTTCTATGCAAACCCTTGGAATCTGCCCCATGGGTTCTACTGGCAGAACTTTGTCGAAGCATGGCAGACGGCGAAGATGGGCGAGTATATGTTGAATTCCGTCATCGTCACGGCACTCTCTCTGGCGTTGCTGTTGGTCGTGGCACTGCCTGCGTCCTACTGCCTGTCCCGTTTTAAGTTCTTTGGCCAGAAGTTCTTCAGTGCCGCGTTTATGGCAGGTCTGTTTATCAATGTCAACTATATTGTTGTCCCCATCTTCCTGATGCTCCGTGACGGCGATGTGTGGCTGAAAAAGGTTATCGGAGAGGGATTCCTGCTCAATAACCTCGTGGTGCTGGCCGTGGTGTATGCGGCTACCGCACTGCCCTTTACCATCTATCTGCTCTCCAGCTACTTTGCCACCTTGCCCCATGACTTTGAGGAGGCCGCCTATATTGACGGTGCGAGTTACTTCAAGACGATGGTGCAGATTATTTTCCCGATGGCAAAGCCCTCGATTATCACTGTCATTCTCTTTAACTTCCTGTCGTTCTGGAATGAGTACATTATCTCCATGACGCTGATGACCTCTCTCGACAGTGCAAAGACACTGCCTGTCGGTCTGCTCAATCTGATGCAGGCCCAGCAGTCTGCCGCCAACTACGGACCGATGTACGCAGGTCTGGTGCTGGTCATGTTGCCGACTTTGATTCTCTATATCTGCGTACAGAAGAACCTTACCCAAGGTATGACCGTGGGCGGCTTGAAAGGATAAGGTGAACCGCGATGAATTTTTGGAAAGACCATGCAAAATTGCGTGCCGTCATTATGGCGGTGTTGTTTGTGGTCGGTCTGGTGCTGACCTTTGTGGGCTGGAAAATGACGGGCAAGCTGGAGGGTCTCGGCTTGATGATTCTGGGCATTATCTGCCTGCTCACAACACTGTTCGTCTACAATGCCGCATATAATAAGTAACTGACAAAGGAGAACTGGCAAAAATGAGTGAACTGAAAAAAGTTGGTCGTGTTACCATCCCCACTGATTTGGATGTCGTCCCCGAAACGCTGGAGATTATGAAGCGTTGGGGAGCAGATGCCATCCGTGACTGCGATGGTACGGATTTCCCCGCAGAATTGCAGGGGCAGAATGCAAAGATTTATTCTACTTATTATACCACCCGTAAGGATAACGCATGGGCGAAGGCAAACCCCGACGAGGTTCAGCAGTGCTACATTATGACTGGTTTCTATACCGCAACAGGTGGTGCATTGGAGATTCCTCTGATGAAAGGTATCTCCCCCGAGTTGATGGAGGTCAATACCCGTGACGATATCAAGCGTTGGTGGGAAGTGGTGGACCGCACCACTGGCGAGCCTATCGCACCCGAGGCATGGGACTACAATGCCGAAACTGGCTGTGTGGTGATTGCCGAACCCAAGGCATTCCACGAGTACACCGTGGCATTCCTCGCCTACCTCATCTGGGACCCCGTCCATATGTACAATGCCGTGACAAACAACTGGCAGAACTTCGAGCATCAGATTACTTTTGATGTTCGTCAGCCTAAGACCCACAAGTTTACGATGGAGCGTCTGCGGAAGTTTATCGCAGAGCATCCGTATGTCAATGTTATCCGCTATACCACTTTCTTCCATCAGTTTACCCTGATGTTTGACGAGCTGAAGCGCGAGAAGTATGTGGACTGGTACGGCTACTCCGCCTCCGTTTCACCCTATATCCTCGAACAGTTTGAGCGCGAGGTCGGCTACAAGTTCCGTCCCGAGTACATCGTTGACCAGGGATACTACAATAACCAGTACCGCGTGCCCAGCAAGGAGTTTAAGGACTTCCAAGCATTCCAGCGTCGTGAGGTCGCCAAGCTCGCCAAGGAGATGGTGGATATCACCCATGAACTTGGCAAGGAGGCCATGATGTTCCTCGGTGACCACTGGATTGGTACCGAGCCTTTCTTGGAGGAGTTCAAGTCTATCGGTCTGGACGCTGTGGTTGGCTCCGTGGGTAACGGTTCCACCTTGCGTCTGATTTCCGATATCCCCGGTGTCAAGTACACTGAGGGCCGTTTCCTGCCGTATTTCTTCCCCGATACTTTCCATGAGGGCGGTGACCCCGTCCGCGAGGCAAAGGAGAACTGGGTCACGGCCAGACGCGCTATCCTGCGTAAGCCGATTGACCGTATCGGCTACGGCGGTTATCTGAAGCTGGCACTGCAATTCCCCGAATTTATCGACTATGTTGAGTCTGTGTGCGATGAGTTCCGTGAGTTGTATGAGAACATCAAGGGGACAACACCCTACTGCGTCAAGACCGTTGCGGTGCTGAATAGCTGGGGCAAGATGCGCGCTTGGGGTTGCCATATGGTGCATCATGCCCTCTATCAGAAGCAGAACTATTCCTATGCTGGTATTATCGAGGCTCTGAGTGGTGCGCCCTTTGATGTGAAGTTCATCTCCTTTGATGACCTCCGCAACGATGCCACCGTTCTCGACGGCGTGGATGTCATCATCAATGTCGGTGACGGCGATACCGCCCATACTGGCGGTGCAGAGTGGGAGGACCCCACCATTTCTTCCGCTATCCGCAAGTTTGTCCACAACGGTGGTGGTTTCATCGGTGTCGGTGAGCCGACTGGCCACCAGTATCAGGGTCATTACCTCCAGTTGGCGAATGTGCTGGGCGTGGAGAAAGAAACTGGCTTCACCCTCAACTACGATAAGTACAACTGGGAGGAGAAATCTGGCCACTTTATTCTGGAGGATTGTGCTGGGGAAGTGGACTTCGGTGAGGGCAAAAAGAGCATCTATGCCTTCGAGGGTACGGATATTCTGGTGCAGAGAGAGAAAGAAGTACAGATGGCAACCAACAGCTTTGGCAACGGTCGCAGTGTGTATATCTCTGGTCTGCCGTACTCCTTCGAGAACAGCCGTATTCTTTACCGCGCTATCCTGTGGAGCGCACACGGCGAGGAGATTCTGCACAAGTGGTTCTCGACCAACTACAATGTGGAAGTCCACGCCTTTGTTAAGAATGGCAAGTACTGCGTGGTCAATAATACTTATGTACCGCAGGATACCACGGTGTACACCGATTCCGATAGCTTCGACCTCCATCTCGAAGCCAATGAAATCCGCTGGTACAGCATCTAATATGAATGAAGGAGCATTGCGTCTGCGCGCGCAATGCTCCCTTTTTCTTTGGTAGACATTCGTTTGTCACTGTGCTATGATAGCTACTGTAATACAGTAATAAAGCAAATTTGGAAAGGAGAATCACAGCATGGAAAAGGACACATGGAACGAGGTACAGGGACACAAGTACTCTTTCTTTCAGCATAAGGAGTGCGAATATTTCCCTTGCCACGAAACACAGCACCCAGAGGATTTCAACTGCCTGTTCTGCTACTGTCCGCTGTATGCACTGGGCGAAAAGTGCGGTGGTAACTGCGTGTATGGGCCCGGGGATATCAAGGACTGTAGCAATTGTCTGGTACCGCACGGCAGAAATAGTCTGAACTATATTACTTCTCGTTTTATGGACTTGGCGGACCTCGCCAGTGCCAATCGGCTCGATAAGAAAGACGAGGAATAAAAACAGATAGAAAGGACTTTGTGATGTTAAAAATTGCTTTTATGGGCGCAGGTAGTACCGTGTTTGCACGCAATGTACTGGGGGATGTCATGTCAACCGAAGCCCTGCGCGAGTGTGAGATTGCCCTGTATGACATCGACACGGTGCGTCTGGAGGAGAGCAATCGGATTCTTACCACGCTGAACCAGAATATCAATGCAGGACGCGCCAAGATTCAGGTATATCTGGGTGTGGAGAACCGCAAGGAGGCCCTGCGTGGCGCACACTATGTCGTCAATGCCATTCAGGTCGGCGGCTACGAGCCGAGCACGGTGATTGATTTTGAGATTCCCAAGAAATATGGTCTGCGCCAGACGATTGCGGACACCTTGGGCGTGGGCGGTGTGATGCGCGCCCTGCGTACCATCCCTGTGATGGAGGACTTCGCACACGAGATGGAGGAAGTGTGCCCCAACGCGCTGTTGCTCAACTACACCAATCCGATGGCGATGTTGACGGGTTATCTCTCTCGCTATACTGGGGTGCGTATGGTCGGTCTGTGCCATAGTGTGCAGAGTTGTTCGTCCCATCTGCTCAAAAGTTTGGGCATGGAGGACAAGTTGGAGGGGCGCAGAGAGTTGATTGCTGGTATCAACCACATGGCATGGTTGCTCTCCATCCACGATAAAGATGGTAACGACCTCTATGAGGAGATTCGTCGCCGTGCCAAGGAGAAGAACGCAACCGAAAAGCATGACAACATGGTGCGCTTTGACTATATCGATAAGCTGGGCTACTACTGCACCGAATCCAGTGAACACAACGCCGAGTACAATCCGTTCTACATCAAGTCCAAGTATCCCGAACTGATTGAACGGTTCAACATTCCGCTGGATGAGTACCCCAGACGCTGTATCAATCAGATTAATGGCTGGAAGGAGATGAGCGAGAAGCTCCTGTCCGACCCCCATCTGACCCATAAGCGCACCACGGAGTATGCGTCCTATATTATGGAGGCAGAAGTGTGTAATAAGCCGTTCAGTATCGGCGGAAATGTGCTGAATACGGGCCATCTGCTTCCAGATTTCCCCGAACACGCCTGTGTAGAGGTGCCCTGTCTGGTGGATGGCGCAGGCATCCATCCCACCTATGTCGGCCATCTGCCCCCTGTGTTGGCGGCGATGAATATGACAAACATCAACACCCAGCTGTTGACCATCGAGGCCGCCCGTACTAAGAAGCGCGAGGATATTATCCGCGCTGTCATGCTCGACCCCCATACTGCGGCGGAGCTATCTATTGACGACATCGTGAAGATGGTGGACGAGATGATTGTCGCCCACGGCCCCTACATGGCGATGTATCACTAAAGATGATAGGAGAAGTTTGGAAAGGAGCAAGCATATGGGAATGTGGTTTTCTAACCTGCATATTAGGAAACATGAAATGACCACGGCAGAGGCGGTGGAACAAGCGGTCTGCAAGCTGATGGACAAAAAGGGGTATTGTCCTGCTTTGTCTGAGCAGGATGCAGAAGTTGCGGTAGCTATCCTATCAAGCGACCGTTCCCAATGGTTTTCCGTGCATTCGGAAGTCTTGATGTTTGAACAATCAGATGACTTTGCAGAAATGGCGATTCCGATGTCCACGGAACTGCAAACGGATATCCTGGGTATCTCTTGTTTTGATAGTGATTATCTGTATCTGAATCTCATCCATGCAGAACTGAAAAAGGATGCTTGGTTGGAGATTGGCGAAGATCTGGATTACGAGATCGGAAGACCGACAGAGCTTGCCGCATGGGAAACAGAAGTTGCGGATTTCCCACGCTTTTCAGAATGTGCAGAAAAGGAATATGTCTTTGCGGAGGAGTTTCTCTGGGAAGTGGAGGACTGTCTCGTCTTGCCAGCCTGTTGTAGCGTTGGGGATTATGATTCCATACAATTGGAGCCAGAAACCGCAGAGGCGTTGACTATCCAGTATCTCTACTTTAATGCCAAGTAAGGAAATGAGGTAATGCACGGTGCGTTGCCATAACAAGAGGGAGTGTTGCAATTTGTGGTTGCAGCACTCCCTTTTTGATAAGTTTTTAGAAATTAGTTGTTACGCAGTTTGGAGATGATGGCATTCATCTCATCCCAGTGGGCTTCCATATCAGCCACCAGCTTGAACTGGGTACGGCAACGGTCGAGATTCTGTCCCTCGCGGTGGATACGGAAATAGGTATCGCCTACGAGATAGTCAGTCAGGAAACGGATACCGCACTCGAAAGTCATCAGCTTGGCACCCCAGGGCAGATACTCCAACTCGGCATCGGTCAGCGTACCACCTGCACCCTCGATGAAAGCCTTGGCATACACCTCGTAGAGTTCAAGGTCGATGTACATTTTGCTCAAGTCCTTCTCATCCTCGGCGCAGTGGTTCGCACCGAAGCGGATAGAGTCACCGAAGTCGTTGATGGAAAGACCAGGCATCACGGTGTCGAGGTCAATCACGCAGATACCTTCGCCAGTCTTGAGGTCAATCAGAACATTGTTCAGCTTGGTGTCGTTGTGAGTGACGCGCAGGGGCAGAATACCATCGCGCAATGCCTGCAATGCAACGGAACAATCTGCCTCACGCTGGAGAACAAATTCAATTTCGTCTTTGCAGTCCTTGACACGACCCATGCTGTCCGCCTCAATAGCGGCCTTGAGCTTAGCAAGACGGTCCTCGGTGTTGTGGAAGTTGGGGATGGTTTCAAACAGGGTGTCGGCAGGATAGCCGTCCAGCATCTTCTGGAAACGGCCAAAGGCACGACCAGAGGCGGCGAACAGTTCGGGGGTATCGGCGGTCTGGTAGCAATAGATGTCTTTCACAAAGGGATAGACACGCCAGGCACCACCCTCGCTGTCGGTGTAATAGTCCTCGCCGTTCTTGGGGCGAATGACTTCCATCGCCTCGCGGGTGCGGTCGCCACCAGCGGCGGCAACCTTGTTGCCCAAAAATTCCGTGACACCGATGATGTTGCGCATCAGCTGGTCGGGACGCTTAAACGCGGCGGAACTCATACGCTGGAGAATAAAGCAACGGCAGGCGTAGTCGGCAGGCTGGGTATGGACACAGAAAGTGTCGTTGATGTGGCCACAACCGTAGCGCATCGCACCGACAACAGGTGCGCCAAAGTCAAAGGCCTCTAAAACTTCTTGCAGACGAGCTTCAGCAGTAGACATGATTACTTGCCCTCCCAGAGATTGTCAGGATAGATACCAGCGGCGGTCTTTTCAGCGATAGCGGCAACCACAACAGGCTTGTCGGCCTGATAGGTCACGCCGTACCACTTATCGGTGCTACGCAGAACCTTGGCTCTGGCCTTGCCCTCACCGATGAGCTCGCTAATCACGCTGGGCAGGAAATACTCGCCCTTGAGGGGATTCTCTGCCAAAGTCTTGTCGAGGAAAGTGGGGAAGCGGTTCCATGCCTCGGTGAAGAAGCTCTGGGTAATACCCCACAGGTTCATAGAAACGATGGTGTCAGCACTGAGAGGCTCCCAAGTGGCACCGTCGTCCTCAGTGAAGCGTGCGTTGTCGCCATCTTTCTCAATGTGGGTGCGCTCGGTCACACGGGTGAGGAAGTGATTTTCGTCCTCCTCGCAGACACCGCGTGCCACATGGCCGTGCTCGGTCACGGTGTTACCCAGCAGATAGCCGACCATGGCATACTCGTAGCAATTGGGCTGGTCGGGGGTGTTGCTCAGATAATCGAAGATGGTTTGGAATGCCTCAGGGCCGTAGTAGTCGTCCGCGTTGACAACGGCGAAGGGACCGTCGACAACCTTGCGTGCGGCGAGGATAGCGTGGGCAGTACCCCAGGGCTTCACACGCTCTGCAGGGACGGAGTAGCCCTCGGGCAAATCCTCTTTCTCCTGATAGGCGTACTTGACATTGATGACCTTGCTCAGACGGTCGCCAATGGCACTCTTGAAGGTTTCCTCAATCTCGTGCTTGATGACAAACACGACGGTTTCAAAACCTGCGCGCTTGGCATCGAAAACAGAGTAGTCAATAATGAGCTGACCGTGGTTGCCAACGGGGTCAATCTGCTTCAGACCACCGTAGCGACTGCCCATACCAGCGGCCATTACAACAAGAACAGGCTTGTTCATACGACAAATTCCTCCAGTTATCTATATATCGGTGTGTTCGGTATCAATTCTTGTAGCCGTTGGGGTTGCCAGACTGCCACTTCCAGCTGGAAGCGCACATCTCCTCAATGCCACGCTTTGCCTCCCAACCCATCTCGGCGCGTGCCTTTTCGGGTTCGGCATAGCAGGAAGCAATATCACCATCTCGGCGGGGGTCAACCACATAGGGGAGTGTCTTGCCACACGCCTTTTCGTAGGCGTGCAGAACATCCAGAACGCTGTAGCCATTGCCTGTGCCGAGATTGACGATGAACAGACCGCAGTTGGTTTCCAGCTTCTTCAGTGCGGCGACATGACCCAGAGCCAAATCGACAACATGGATATAGTCACGGACACCCGTGCCGTCGGGGGTGGGGTAGTCGTCACCGTACACATGGAGCTTCTCCAACTTACCGACAGCAACCTGTGCGATATAGGGCACGAGGTTGTTGGGGATACCGTTGGGGTCTTCGCCAATCAGACCACTTTCATGGGCACCGATGGGGTTGAAGTAGCGCAAGATAGCGACATTTAGTTCAGGGGCGGCCTTGCAGTAATCAATGAGAATCTTCTCCAAGAACAGCTTGGTTGTGCCGTAGGGGTTCGTGGTACCGCCAGTGGGGAAGTCCTCACGGATGGGGACGCTGGCAGGGTCGCCATACACGGTAGCGGAGGAGGAGAAGACGAAGTTCTTCACGCCGAACTCGCGCATGACATTGAGCAGGTTCAAGGTGCTGACCAAGTTGTTGGTATAGTACTCCAAGGGCTTGCGGACGCTCTCACCGACTGCCTTCAGACCAGCGAAGTGGATGACTGCGTCAATGTTGGGGTACTGTGCAAAGAGAGCGCGGGTTGCTTCGCCGTCGCACAGGTCTGCTTTTACAAAAGGAACGGTCTTACCAGTGATGGTTTCGACGCGGTGCAGGGACTCCTCGCAGGAATTGAAGAGATTGTCTACCACGATAATCTCATAGCCTGCATTGAGGAGCTCAACGCAGGTGTGGCTGCCGATGTACCCGGCACCGCCAGTGACTAAAATTGCCATAATACACACTTCCTTTGTTGTTTTTTGATAATTTTATTGTAATGAAGAAATGAAGAAATGAAAATAGACAATGTTACATATTATTTGTATTATCGTCTGCTAGGGCTTGCGAAGCCTCCGAGAGCATCTTGACACTGTCCGCGTACTCACTGGGGGACATACCTGTGAGCAATTTGAAACGGCGCGAGAAGTAATGGACGGACTGAAAGCCGAGCCGTGCGGCAATCTGCGTAAAATTCAAGCGTCCCTCTCGAATCATCTCCCGTGCGGCGCGAATTTTCATCTTGTTAAAATAGTCAATTACGCCGCCACCTGTCTGCTCGTGGAAATATCGCTCCAACTGGGCGCGCCCCACCAAATTGTCCCGACAAATTTGGCTGAGCGACAGTGGTTGGTCCAATCGTTGTTCCAAATACGCGACAATATCGCGGATAGGCTCTTGGGCGTGGCGTGGTTGCACTTTCTTAACGGGTAGCGCGTCGCCGCGCCGAATCAGGCGAATCAGCAGTTCCTCCAGGGCGGAGGCGAGGAGTTGTTCACTGCCAAAGCGGATATTTTCGCGGCGCATCAGGGTGTGGATAGCAGGGTCGTGCAGGGGCGTGGAGAAGATAGCACGGCTTTCGCTGACAATCCGCGCCAACAGTACGCGCTCCTCTGCGCCAGTGGAGGTGACACGCTTGTGGAAAAATGCCATGGCAGGACTGGTACACCGAAAGCTGACCACAATCAGATTGGGGGCAACCACACCGTTGGCACGGAGCGCGTGGAACTCGCCAGGTGCATGAAAAATCATTTCTCCGCGCGTCAAGTCGAGCGTTTCCTCATCTCGGCGGACGCGAACGGCCCCCTTGTCCACATACAACAGCTCCCAAAAGTCGTGGGCTTCTCCTGCAAAGGCATAGTTGCTGGTATATTCAAAATAGTGAACGCTAAAAAGTTCGCGGATTTCTAACGGTTTTTCCAGTGTACATGGAGTAAAAGACATAGCGCGACCCCTTTCCTCGTTTCCTCTATTATAGCGCATAACACTGGCCCGTGACAAGGTGCATTATTTTTCTCTTTCGTAATGATTGATTTTGTGGTATGATGCAAGCACTATACTGGACGGTGGGGTGTACCATGAATATTGTATTTGACCATGAACGCCTGTTACAGCTGATTACCAGTCTGCATACCTTGACGGGAATTCGGGCGAATATTTTGGATAGTAAGGGTAAGGACATCTGTTTAAGCAACGATCACACGCCATTTTGTCAGCGTATCAATGCCACTGAGGAGGGGCATCGGCGGTGTGAAGCGTGTGATGCGCGCGCTGTGCAGAACTGTGGCGCGAGTAACCACCACGATTCCTACCGCTGTCACGCAGGTATCTGCGAAACGATTGTGCCGATTCGTTTCGGCGGCGCACCTGTGGCATATCTGGTCTTTGGGCAATTGTTGGACGATTCTCCTATCGAGGAGCAGTGGGAAAATACCAAGCAGACGCTCGACTGGTATACAGGCGATATGGGAGAACTACGGGAGGCCTATTGGAATTTTCGTCAGTATTCGGCGGAGGAGATTGCCGCCTATACAGATATTTTAGATGCCTTTTCTACTTTTATCCAGATGAAAGAGATGATTCAGACCGCAGAATTGACCGATGTACAGCGGTTGGAGGTCTATTTGGACGAGCATTACACAGAAAAATTGTCGCTGTCCAAAATTTCTGATGCTTTGGGCATTGGACGGACAAAGCTCTGTCTGCTCGCTAAGACGCTGTCCAATGGACAGACGCTCTCTTATCTGATTGCACAGCGTCGGGTGGAGGCCGCCAAGCGGCTGTTAATGCAGGGAAATTTCCAAATTTCTGAGATTGCAGAGCGTGTCGGGATTAGCGATTACAACTATTTTACGAAAGTTTTTCGTTCGGTTGTGGGGATGACTCCCAGTGCATTTCGGAAAAATGCAGGGCGCAGTGCGGAGCGATAACGGATATAATTTAGAAAAAATGGACAGGCTCTCAAAAAACCGTACGATTTTTCTATAATATGCACATTTTGGACTATTATTTAAGGGAAAGTACAGGTATAATTTGTATGTAAAACCGATTTTTGTAAATTTATTTTTACGAAAATGGGCAGTACCAAGTGAACAGGTTGTTTCACAAAATAATCGAAAAGAGGAGAAAATCAGATGAAGAAGTTATTTGCACTGTTGCTTTCTGTGAGCACGCTCATGGGTCTGACCGCTTGTGGTAACAGTAACGGCAACGGCGGCGGTTCTGACGAGAAGGTTTCCCTGAATGTCATTGCCGCCCAGTACGGCACCCAGACCGCCGATTGGTGGAAGGGATTCGAGGCCGACTTTGAGGAGGCCAACAAGAACATTGACCTGACCGTTGATGTCGTTTCTTGGAACGATATCTACACCGTGGTCAACACCCGTCTTGGTAACAAGCAGGCTCCCGACATTCTGAATATCGATGTCTTCGCCGATTATCAGGCTGAGGGTCTGCTGTTGCCCGCAGAGGACTATGTTTCCAAGGAAACCTATGCTAAGTTCTATCAGTCCTTCCTGGATCAGTCCGTTGTGGATGGTACCGTTTGGGCAGTGCCCGACCTGGCTTCCGCCCGTGCTCTGTACTACAACAAGGACATTCTGGCCGCTGCTGGTTGCGAAGTTCCCACCACTTGGGACGAGCTGATTGAGGTCTGCGAGAAGATTAAGGCTTATGACCCCACTATCTATCCTTGGGGCGTTGACATGACCACCGATGAAGGCCAGGCTTGCTTCTCCTACTACATCTGGAACAACGGCGGTGACTTCACCGATGCCAACGGCAATTGGACCCTCAACAGCAAGGAGAATGTTGAGGCTATCGAGTTCATTATCGACATGGTCAATAAGGGTCTGACCAACTCCGACCCCGCTACCGAGACCCGTTATGCTAACCAGGATATGTTCGGCGCAGGTAAGGTCGCTATGATGATTGGACCTAACTCCATCCCCGCATACTGCGCTGAGGGTGGCTACAATGTCAACTACGGCGTGGCTTCCATCCCCACCAACACTGGTACTTCCGTTTCTCAGGGCGTTATGGACCGCTTCATGTGCTTCGATAACGATTACTCCGCTGCTGAGCTGGACGCTATCAAGACCTTCTTCGACTTCTTCTATGAGGATACCCGTTACTCTGAGTGGGTTCTGATGGAAGGCTTCCTGCCCGCTACCACTAAGGGCGGCGAAATTATGGCAAAGGCTGACCCCAGCCTGGCCGCTTGGATTGACATTGTTGGTTCCTCCAACTTCTATCCCACCGCTAAGGCTGAGTGGGCCGATGTCAAGCAGGGTGTTATCAATGTGCAGCAGCAGGCTCTGCTGGGCGGCGATGTGCAGGAACTGCTGGATGCTCTGCAGCAGCAGATTGCTGGCTAAGTAGCACAGCACTTTCGGCTACATAGTGCATAAGGATGGGCCGGGTCGTATTGGCCTGGCCCATCTTATATATTCAGCTGCTTTCAAAGGGGTGCTGATGAAGCACATTTTGAAAACGGCTGGATGAGCAAATACGCAAATGATTATGATAAGGAGGCATTGCTGTGAGTAAAAGAAGTATGGAACCGACCTCCGCGCAGGCAAAGCGTACCGCCGCAGCTAAGCGTCTGTACCGCAAGGCTGAACCCTACATCTGGATTGCACCCAGTATCATCCTGATGAGCATTTTTATCGTTATCCCCATTTTCTATGTGTTTGCCACTGCGTTCGGTGATGTCAATAAGTTTGGTAACATCAAGGGCTTCGGTGGTCTGAAAAACTTCGCTGGCGTGTTGGACAACCCTGAGATTGGTCGTGTCTTTCTCAATACGATGGTCTGGACGATTCTAGTGGTCGTGTTGTCCACGGTGCTTGGTTTTATCTTGGCTCTGTTGCTCAACAACGAGTTTAAGGGGCGTAAGATTGCCCGTGCTATCGTGGTCTTCCCTTGGGCGACCACGCTGGTCATTCAGGCGAGCGTCTGGAGCTTTATTATCAATAAGGACTACGGCGCACTGAACACTCTGCTGAAAACGCTTGGCATTATTCAGCAGAATATTGACTGGACCCCCACCCCTGAGGCGTTCTTCGCATGGGAAATTGCCTGTGGTATCTTCGTCACCATCCCGTTTGTTTGCTTTACCGCCCTGTCTGGTTTGCAGAGCATTGATGCCTCTCTGTATGAGGCGGCCACGGTAGACGGTGCAAACTACTGGCAGAAGTTGTTCCATCTGACCCTGCCTCTGGTCAAGCCCAGCCTGACCGTTGCAACTGTTTTGAACATCATCTATGTCTTTAACTCGTTCCCGATTATCTGGACGATTACCAAGGGCGACCCCGCCTACCAGACGGATACCTTGGTTACTTACCTGTACAAGTTGAACTTCTACAACGGTAAGCCCGGCGAAGCCGCCGCAGTTTCCGTGATTGGATTCCTCATTCTGCTGGCCTGTGCCAGTGTGTACATGGTCTCCACCTTGAAGAAAGGAGATGAATGATTGTGAAGAATCAGAAAACGCTCAAGCCACTCTCTCCCAAGGACCTTGCTTTGAAGTTCCTGCTCTACTTTGTGGTATTTGACATCTGTATGCTCATTCTCTATCCCTACTTCGTGATGCTGTGTACGGCACTGAAGAGCCGTGCGGAGATTTTCGCCGTCAATGGTACGGTCCTGCCGGTGAATGCGATGTGGTCCAATCTGGTGGATATCTGGAAGCTGGCTCCGATGGGGAAGTATATGCTGAACTCCGTGCTGGTGGCTGGTGGCTCCACGCTGATTGCCATTGTGTGTGGTATTCCGGCCGCTTATGCACTGGCCCGTATGAAGTTTAAGGGACAGACCGCGTTCTTGGGATTCGTTATCGTTTCCCAGATGTTTGCCCCCGTCGTTCTGCTGATTGGTATTTATAAGGTTCTGGCGAACTTCGGTCTGACAGACTCTATCTGGGGTCTGGTGTTCATCAACGCCGCGTTCAATCAGGCTTTTACCATCTGGCTGCTGCGCGGTACCTTCCTCACCATTTCCGCGGAGATGGAGCAGGCCGCCACGATTGATGGTTGTAACCGTCTGCAGGCGATGTTCAAGGTGCTGTTGCCCGTCGCCGCCCCTGGTATCGTCACCACGCTGATTTTCATTTTCATCAATGCGTGGAACGAGTACACCGTGGCACTGTGCTTGATTTCCTCGGAAACTATCAAGCCTTTGACCGTCGGTATCAACATCTTTAACGGCTATAATATGATTGAGTGGCAGTATCTGTTTGCCGCCTCTCTGTTCGCCATCATCCCTGTTGTCATCCTGTTCATGTGCATTGAGAAGCACTTGGTATCTGGTCTGACCAGCGGTGGCGTTAAGGGTTGATTTTTCCAATGCGATAATGCTATAATGGAGCCGTTGCAGGGCATAAACTCTGCAACGGCTTTGTTAATTTTTGGAAAAGAAAGAGGAGAAAGAACTGTATGTTGAAACGATTTTTACGCTACTACAAACCGCACAAAAAGCTGTTGATTCTGGATTTGTTGGCATCTCTGCTTATCTCTGTGATCGGCATGGTGTACCCCATTGTCACACGCAATATGTTGAATCTCTACATTCCGCAGAAGATGTATACCGCTATCGTTATCGCTGGTCTGGTAGTCTTGGTGCTGTATCTGGTCCGTATGCTGTTGCGCTACTTTGTGCAATACTATGGACATCTGATTGGTGTTGGTATGCAGTCCCAGATGCGTCTGGACCTGTTCACCCATCTACAAAAACTGCCGTTTAGCTTCTATGACAACCATGAAACAGGCCGTATTATGACCCGTATCACCAGCGACCTGTTTGAAGTCTGCGAATTGGCGCACCACGGCCCGGAAAATCTGCTCATCAGCTCCGTGATGATTGTCCTGTCCTTTGGCTACCTGTTCAGTATCGACCCAATTCTGACAATGATTATCTTTGCCTGTGTTCCCATCCTCGTGGTGGTTACGCTCCACTTCCGCAAGGCGATGAGCCGTGCCTTTGATGACCGCCGTAAGAGCAATGCGACCATCAATGCGGCCGTGGAGAGCAGTGTGACGGGTATCCGCGTCACCAAGGCATATACCAACTCCGAGCGCGAAGTGAAAAAATTTGCCAAGGGCAACCAGCAGTTTGTAGATGCCTCCCGCAATGCGTATCACGCGATGGCACAGTTCCACTCCTCGACGCTGTTCGTCACGGATGTGTTCAATGTCGTCATTCTGATTGCTGGTGGTCTGTTCCTGTATGGCGGGCGCATTAACTTTGCCGATTACTCCACCTTTATCGTTTCTGTCAACCTGTTTATCGGGCCTGTCAACACCCTAATTGGCTTTATGGAGCAGTTCCAGAACGGTGTCAGTGGTTTCAAGCGTTTCTTGGAGATTATGGACGAGAAGCCTGAATTTGAGGCAGACGATGCCAAGGATTTGTCCGATGTGGAGGGCGTTATCGAGTTTAAGGATGTCAACTACTCCTATGATGCCTCCAAGGATGTGTTGAAAAATGTCAACCTGCGTCTGGAAAAGGGCCGTAAGTTGGCTCTGGTCGGTCCCTCTGGTGGCGGTAAGACCACCCTGTGCCATCTGTTGCCTAACTTCTATAAACTGAACGACGGCGACGGTTCGATTCTGATTGATGGACAGGATATCCGTTCTCTGACGCTGGATTCTATCCGCCGTAATATTGGTATCGTACAGCAGGATGTGTTCCTGTTTGTGGGAACGATTCGTGAGAATATTCTGTACGGTCGTCCCGATGCCACCGAGGAGGAAGTGCATGAGGCGGCGCGCCGTGCTAATATCC
Source organism: Candidatus Pelethomonas sp. (assembly GCA_045658885.1). Classification (GTDB taxonomy): domain Bacteria; phylum Bacillota; class Clostridia; order Oscillospirales; family Oscillospiraceae; genus Pelethomonas. Next base: position 23,133 of record JAZOVU010000043.1, read on the forward strand.
ACGACTATGTCATGTCCTTGGAGAAGGGCTATGACACCGAGATTGGTGAGCGCGGTGTGAAGTTGTCTGGTGGTCAGAAACAGCGTCTATCTATCGCCCGTGTCTTTTTGAAGGACCCTGCCATTCTGATTCTCGACGAGGCAACCAGTGCGCTGGATAACACCACCGAGGTTCTGATTCAGCAGGCCCTCGACGAGCTGTGCAAGGGTCGTACCACATTGGTGGTTGCACACCGTCTGTCTACCATCCGCAATGCCGACGAGATTGCTGTCGTGATGAATGGCCAGATTACGGAGCGCGGTACCCATGAAGAATTGATGGCCGCAGATGGGATGTATAAGAATCTTTACTCCTTGCAGTTTAGAGAGAATGATATTGTCGCCTAAAACCGAGGCAATATGCCATGACAACTTAAAGTTTCCATGGAAAACGCGAAAAATACGGCATGACAACTTAAAGTTGCGTCGAAAATGGGCACAATAGGACGATGACAACTTAAAGTTGCGTAAAAAAATGAGCAAAATATGCCGATGTAAACTTTAAGTTGCTAGATTTTATGGGGCACTCATAGTATGATACAGCCAGAAAGGAGGAAACAAGATGTCCTTCGGAGAGAAATTGCAGTTGTTGCGACAGTGCCATAACCTCACACAAGAGGACTTTGCCGAACAGTTGCAAGTATCCCGCCAGACCGTTGGTAAGTGGGAAACTTCCAAGGGGTATCCCGAAATCGAAAAAATCATCTATATCTGTAATACTTACGGTGTCACGATGGATGAGCTTTTTGTTGAGGAAGTACTGCAGAAAGGGGAGGAACCGGTAACGGATGCACCACTGCCGATGCCACAGCAGACACCACCGAAGTCCAGTCTGCTTCGCTCGTTCAGCAATTTCTTTGCCAATCTATCTCCGCGCAACCAGTCTATTTTCGGTATGCTGTTTGCAACGGTACTACTCAGTGCGCTGATTCTCGTGAGTAGCTCTTTGTTGAAAGGGGAGGTAAACCAAATGATGATGGAACTCATTTGGATGGGACTATTGCTCGTCTTTGGTATAGGGGAAGCCTTAACCATTGGCTTGACCTCTATCTGGTTCGCCGCTGGTGCATTGGCGGCACTCATCTGCTCCTTGGCTGGCGGCGGTATGGCCCTACAGATTATTCTGTTTTTTGTGGTCAGTACGCTCAGTCTGGCAGCACTGCGTCCCATCGCACAGAAGTATCTCAATAGTAAAGTGGAAGCCACCAATGTCGACAGTATCATTGGCCGTCAAGTGTTGGTGACAGAAAAAATCTCCAATCTCAAGTCGACTGGTACGGTACAAATCAACGGTCTGACTTGGAGTGCGAGAAGTGCAGACAACAGCGATATCCCTGTCGGGACACCCGTACGCATCTTGCGCGTAGAAGGTGTCAAAGTCTTTGTGGAAAAAATGTAAGGAGGAACGCATATGCCTACTGGTATTATTAGTCTTGTTATTATTATCAGCCTTTTGTTGCTCGCTCTGATTATCCTTGCCACGAATATCCGCGTCGTCCAGCAGTCCAAGGCCGCAGTTGTGGAGCGTCTGGGCGCATTCCAGACGGTATGGGGCGTTGGTCTGCATATCAAGATTCCATTTGTGGACCGTGTTGCCAAGATGGTTTCTCTGAAGGAGCAGGTGGTGGACTTCGCCCCCCAGCCTGTGATTACCAAGGACAATGTTACCATGCAGATTGACACCGTGGTGTACTACCAGATTACCGACCCCAAGCTCTTTACCTACGGTGTCGAAAATCCCATGAGTGCGATTGAGAACTTGACAGCCACCACCCTGCGTAATATCATCGGTGAGTTGGAACTGGACCAGTCCTTGACAAGCCGTGACCACATCAACACCAAGATGCGTGCCATTCTGGACGAGGCGACCGACCCTTGGGGTATCAAGGTCAACCGCGTGGAGCTGAAGAACATCATTCCGCCCCGTGAGATTCAGGATGCCATGGAGAAGCAGATGAAAGCCGAGCGCGAGCGTCGTGAATCCATCCTACAGGCCGAGGGTCAGAAGCAGAGCCAGATTCTGGTGGCAGAAGGTGACAAGCAGGCGTTGATTCTGCGCGCCGATGCCGCTAAACAGGCGAAGATTATGGAGGCAGAGGCAGAGGCGGAGGCCATCTTACGCGTGCAACAGGCAACAGCCGATGCCATGCGTATCCTGAACGAGGCTTCTCCCAATGACCAGGTCATCAAGCTCAAGGCACTGGAGGCATTCGCCGCCGCCGCCAACGGACAGGCAACCAAGATTATTATTCCCAGTGAGATTCAGTCCCTCGCAGGTCTGGCCGCTGGCGCACAGGCTCTGCTGAGTAAAGACACGGATACCAATTCCTAAGAAGTAACGATGCAAGCAAAGAAGCACACAATTCTTCCGCTAGTCGGAACAGACCAATTGAAACTTGGTAGTACTCGTGACTCTGTTAGACAGGAGTATGCAGAGCTGTACGGTGGTTCTTTCCAACGAGATAACCATGACATCGATGATTATGGGTGGTTTCATGCGTATTTTGAAAACGAAGTGCTGTGCGCTGTCGAATTTTTTGAACCGTGTGAAGTATACTGGGGAGAAGTGCAGTTGATTGGACTGGAGTTTACAGTGTGCAAAGAACTGTTTCTCCAAAATGATGAAAACTTGCGACTTGAGGGGAATGTCGGTTTTTCTTCCCTCAAATGGCAGGTAGGTGTATATGCACCGTATGGAACAATAGAAACGGTTCTTATTGCAAAAGACGACTATTATCAGTAAAAAACGATAGTGCTACATCGTTTGCCACGGCATACGAAAACCCCTCCGATTGCGGTCGGAGGGGTTCTGTTGTTTTTCTCTATTTTTTTCCTGCGTTGGTTCTGACTTCACGGTACTCCTGTCGGACATCCTCAAAGTCATAGCCGATGTAGTAGTTGTTTTTGCCGAGGTTTTTGACAATGTACAAGCCCATATCTGCACCGTACAGGAAATCCCAAGTCTTATTCAGACCAGAGGGAATTTTGTGGAACAGACCTTGGCTGATGGTCACGCGGTCGCTGACCTTGGAGTGCTTGTGTTCGATATTGAGATTGTAGATTTTTTCCTGCAATCTCCTTGCCATCTTTTCCACATCTTTTTTGGAATATTCCTCGTAGATGATGACAAATTCATCACCACCGTATCGTGCGGTATGAACACCGTTGTACTCTTCCATGGAGCGAATGGCATCGGCAATCAGAATCAAACAGTCGTCACCTGCCTGATGGCCGTAGTTGTCGTTAAACTCTTTATAGCAGTCGATGTCCAGAATTTCTACTGTTAGCGGTGTGCCGTTGAGATATGCCTTGTGGAATGCCAGTTCCGACAGCTCGTTGAGCTTATGGCGGTTGTTCATGCCCGTCAGTGCATCGTGTTCAGACTTCTGTTTCAGCATGAGGTTGGACAGTTCCACTTCCTTACGGCGCGTTTCCTCCTCATCCAGACGCATTCGCATCACAATATTGTGGCTGATAATCTTGTTGCGCTCCGCCTCGTTTCGGCGGGCAACGGCGTAGTAGCGTGCCGCCATCAGCGCGTAGTTGGTGCGGTCGCCAATCTTATCGTAGTAGGTGAGGCGCATTTCGAGAATTTGTTTCTCTACGGTGGCACCACTGACCAAAAAATCAATACGGTCAATCATACCAATAAACTCGTCGAGTTTGCCGATTTCCAACAGCAACATACAGTGGCGGTACAGCTCGCTGAGGGTATTTAAGACATTCATACTGCCGAGTTTCATATGTGCCAGTCGTTCAATCGCGTCATCTCTGGCGAAGGTGTCACCAGTGGAGTTATATAACGCAGACTCAAGAATACAAAGAGAGATTTCATTGATAGCTGCGTGGTGTTCTGCGGAGAGTGTTTTCAACTTCACTAAATACTGGGCGGCTTTTTCGTTCTGTCCAAGGTGGAGATAGGCCTGACAGATGTTGGCACAGACAATAATTTCTGAGTCCATCGTGACGGTGCTGGTGCGGGACTTGACACGCTCACACTCCAACAGAATTTCAACCGCCTGAGAGGGTTCGCCCAGAGCGATAAAAACACTGGCAATATTGCTTAAAATATCGTACTCTGCGTTATAAATCTCGTGTGACCGACTCATGGAGAGGCCTTTCATATAGCAGTCAATCGCCAGAGAGGTATCGCCTTGGAAATCGGCAATGTTGCCCATTGCATTGTAGGTTTTGCACGCTAACAGCCAGTCCTCACCAGCAATCAGACGGTTCAGAGCCTCGGAGAAATAGGCAAGAGCGTGTTCCAGTTCGGCGGCGGCGTAACTGGCGTAGCCACGGAAAAATAGACAGTACCCCTTCAGATACTCGTTACGGGTGGTGGCCGCATATTCTTCCAACGCACTGCAATTTTCGAGAAATATCTCTGGGTTGGCAGTGACATTTTTTTCGATAGCTTCCATCATGGTAATGACTTTGGCAGAGAAAGTATCTTTGACCATATCGCAAAAACTCCTTGTTGCATTGATATCCTAGCCTGACAGCAAGGATGCTGGTTACCGTTGAGGGGTGTCGTTGTAGTGAGAAACGACCTCGAAGGAGGTATCTAAGTGGAAGTGGTTCTTTCCGCGATGTTTGACACCGTAGAGTACCATATCGGCACAGTACAAAAAGTCCCAGAGTTTATCGTCATTCGAGGGGATGTGGTGAAATAGCCCGTGGCTGATACTCACACGGTCACAGACGGTGGAGTATTTATGCTCGATATTGAGGTCATGGATGAGGTCCTGCAAATGCTGTGCCATTTTTTCAACCTCTTTCTGTCCGTGTTCCTCATAGATAATGACAAATTCATCGCCACCGTAGCGTGCCGTGTGTACCCCACCGTATTCCTCCAGGGAACGAATGGCCTGTGCTACATGAACCAGACAGTCATCGCCTGCTTGATGTCCGTAGTTGTCATTAAATTCTTTGTAGCAGTCGATGTCGAGCACACCTACCGTCAAAGGGGTACCGTTGAGCTGTGCCTTGTGGAAAGCAAGTTCTGCAATCTCATTAAATTTATAGCGGTTGGTCATGCCTGTGAGGGCATCGTGTTCCAACTTCTGCTGGAGCAGGCGGTTGGAACGCTCAACCTCTTGTCGCTTCTGCGCCTCCTCGTCCAAGTGCATACGGGTGACAATATTGTGGCTGATAATCTTGTTGCGTTCCACCTCGCGCCGTTCGGCTACCTCGTAGTATTGCAGGGCCTTTTCTGCCAAACGGTCATAGTCTGCAATCTTTTGGTAGTACTTCATTTGCAAATCGAGTACGCGTTTCTCAATGTTGGGGGTGTCGGTCTGCTGTTCCAAGCGATTGACCAGAGCTAGAAAATCATCGAATCGCTCCATCTCTAACAGCAACTTGGCGTGAAAACATAGCTCGTTGATGGTGTTGTAGACATCCATGCTGTGCAGTTCCAGATTGCGGAGTGTGGCAATGGCATGGTCACGGGCTTCCGTATTGCCAGTTGCGTGGTATAGCTGGGTTTCAAATACACAGCACAGGAGAATATTTGTGGTGGAGGGGACATCCTCGCGCCGTTGGCGGAGGAATTGGAGCTGTTGTTCCGCCTCATCATATAGACCTAGCTGTAAATAGCAGTTGATGAGGTTAGCTTTTGCGGCAAGTTGAGCGTCCAGTGACATTACCAGACCGTTTTCGAGGAGGTGGTCGCCACGCAGTAACATGGTGCGCGCATTTTCAAAGGAACTAAGGCTGATATATACATTGGCGATGTTAATACGAATATTATATTCCATTTTTGGAATATCGTACTCCGCTGCCAGAGAAAGCCCTTTCATATAGCAGTCGATGGCGAGCGAGATATCCCCGTGAAAATCGGCAATATTACCCATCAGGTTGTAGGTACGAGAAACGAAATCCCACTCCTGTGCGGCAATTAAGTAGTTGAGGGCGCAGGAAAAGAGAGCCATACCCTGTTCCAGTTGCGCGTTGAAATACTGATAAAAGCCACGGTAAAACAGATGGTATCCCTTGAGATAGTTGTCGTTTGTCTCCTCGGCGTATTGTTCCAGTTTGGTGCAAAATTCCAAAACACACGCATTGTTTGACCTGACATGATTCGCAATCTCGTGCATCCAATCCTGCACATAAGGCGGTATCTTTCGTTCTTGCATTTCCGTACGCTCCTTACTGTTCGTATCGCAAAAACCGTGTATAGATTTTCTCTCATTATAGTATATTTCCATAAATTTGTAAATCGTTTCCGTTAAAAAAATGAACAGGAGTGTCGCCGTGTGTAGCAACACTCCTGTGGTTCAGTAGATAGGATTAAGAGGGGAGAATATGGGCTTTCCGCAGTGGTTCGCGCAGTGCAAAAAAGAGCACGGTAGCGCAGACAACCGCCAACACACCGTTGAACAGTGACACAGGTAACTTAGTGGTTAAGGTTTCGCCGAGAGCGACCGACCAAGTGAATCCCTGAACATAGACACCGGAGATGATATTTTTTGTGATATGTAATACTGTGTAGGTGACAGCACCGCACAGTCCTGCAAAACATACACGGAATTTTTCACTGCCCAAAGAAAAGTGGCGCATAACCAGACCCGCGACATAAGCCATCAAAAATTTATTGATGAAAGTGATATAAAATTCGTGTGCCCAAGCCGGGTCTGTCAAATCGACCAGCGCGTTGCCAATTCCAGCAGAAAGACCGCCGATGAGAGGTCCAAAGAGGAAGGAAGCCAGAATACACATGGCGTTTCCCACGGAAAGTGCCGTTTTTCCCAGAAGTGTGGGAATCGGGATGCTGATAAACTTGGTTAAAACAAAGACACACGCGGCGAGTACACCGACCATGGTAATGTTGCGGACACTAAAAACACTATTCTTTTTCATGGAATCACTCCTGTTCTTTCTCGCTCTTGACAGGCGGAATTGGATATTGTACCCTGATTATACAATAATCTGGCTCTATTGAAACTACCAGAATAGAAAAAAGTTGAGGGGTCAGTTGGGAGGGTGTTATGTTGGAATTACAGGTGTCGCTCGATGGACAGGAGCATCTCTATCTACAAATTTATAGCAGTATCGCCACGCAGATTCGGTCGGGACAGCTGGCACCGGGGAGCCGTCTGCCAGGAAAACGCAGTCTGGCGGCACGATTGGGGGTGGCGGTCAATACCGTGGACACTGCCTACCAAATGCTGTTGGCGGAGGGGTATTTGGAGAGTCGACAGCGCAGTGGTTTTTTTGTCCTGCCGTATACCGATATGCTACAAGCACCTGTGCAGGAAAAACCTGCGCCACAGGTGATGGAAGAACCTCTTGTTCGCTTCGATTTGTCCACAGGTTCGGTGGATACGGCACTGTTCCCTTTTCGCACTTGGGGGCGGATTCAGAAAGAATTGCTGTACCACGGCGAGGAACTACTGCACCACGGCGCACGCGCAGGGGATGACGATTTGCGCTGTGCCATTGCACAGTATTTGCGCGCCTATCGCGGGGTGGAGTGTGACCATACGCAGATTGTGGTCGGGGCAGGCATGGAGTATCTGTTGGGGCTGGTGGCACAGCTTCTACGCGGTAGTACGGCGGCTATCGAGAATCCTGGCTACGGTCGCTCACGGACGATTTTGGAAAATTGCGGTGTAACCTGTCGGTGCGTGGCTATCGATGAAAGTGGACTGGGGATAGACGGATTGGAGGAGAGTGGGGCGAATCTCTGCTATGTCACACCGAGCCATCACTTCCCGACAGGGGTGACGATGCCAGTGGGCCGCCGTGCCCAGTTGTTGCAGTGGGCACAGTGTGGGGAGGGGCGGTATATCATTGAGGACGACTACGACGCGGAATTTCGTTTCGATATGCGCCCCTTACCGAGTTTACAGGGGATGGGGGGGCGCGGTGGGCCAGTTATCTACCTGTGTACCTTCTCGAAAAGCCTTGCCCCCAGTATTCGTATCGCCTGTATGGTACTGCCTGTAGCCCTGTTACCGCAGTGGCGAGAGAAATTTGGGGCGTATGCGAATACCGTGAGCCGTTTTGAGCAACAAACCTTGCGCCGTTTTTTAGAGGACGGCCATTTTACGCGCCATCTGTCGCGGATGCGAAAAACTTATAAGGCGCGGATGGAGTTGCTCTGTCGTACCTTAGAGGAGCAGTTTGGTCGGGAGTGCATCGCACTGCGCGGATGCCATACGGGATTGCACCTCCTATTGACACTGTATGACGCACCGAGCGAAGCATGTATGGTGCGTGCGGCGGCGCAGGAAGGGGTGCGTCTGCGTGGCTTAAGTGAATACTATATGGAACAGCGTGAGAACTGCCCGAGGAACACCGTGGTGATTGGCTATGCGTCGGTGGCGGATTGTGAAATTCCTGTGCTGGTGGCGGCACTGCATCGGGCGTGGCGGGTGTTGCCGACGAAAAAAGACAAGGGCACGACTTGACAAAGCGGTGTGGATACCTTTATGATAAGGTAACTGTATGATACAGTAGGATGCAAAACAGTAGGAACGGAGTGTATGTACATGGCAGAGTATATCACCAGTCGGAGCAATGCTCTGATGTCCCATATTCGGAAACTGGTATCCTCCCGTGCCTATCGACGGGAACAGGGGGAGTATGTCGGGGATGGTGTCAAGCTATTGGAAGAGGCGGTTAAGTGGGATGTCCCTCTCACCGCTGTGGTTTATACCAAGGGAATTATCATCCCATCGATGCAGGACACCGTGCGTGTGGTGGAAGTCCCAGAGGATTTGATGCGTTCCATCAGTCCGATGGAAACACCGCAGGGGGCACTGTTCATTGCGCGTCTGCCACAGAATCCCCTGCCAGCGGTGCTGTCGGGGCGGCGGTATCTGGCATTGGAGGGAGTACAGGACCCCGGTAATGTGGGGACCATTCTGCGTACCGCAGATGCCTACGAAGCAGATGGTGTGATACTACTCGGTGGCTGTGCGGATTTGTACAACCCCAAAACGGTGCGCTCGACGATGGGCGCGCTATTTCGTGTACAGGTCTGGACGACGACACTGGACGAGCTTTGCACTGTCCTGCGCCGTTCGGAACTGCCCCTACTGGGGGCGGCGTTGCGCGAGGATACTGTGGACGCACGAGAAGCAGATTTACGCCACGCGGTTATGCTCATCGGTAGCGAGGGAAAAGGTCTGAGCGCGGCGGCGTTGGATGCCTGTGACCAGACCATTCGGATTCCCATGGGAGCGCGGTGCGAATCGCTCAATGCTGCGATTGCCGCAGCTACACTTCTGTGGGAAGGCTACCGATGATGGTGCAGAAAAGGCGGTGCGCGCGATGACAGCAATTAAATACTGGCTGTGGTTGGCAGGGTTGAAAGCTGTCCCTCATCAGCATAAATTGCGTTTGTTGCAGTATTTCGGGTCGCCCGAACGCATTTTTTTAGCGGAGCGTGGGGAATACTTGCTCGTGGACGAGATGACCGTGGCCATCGCAGAGGGATTAGAGAATAAATCGTTGCGTGAGGCGGATACCATTTTGGGGGAGTGCGAACGGTTGGGACTGCGTGTGCTCACGCTCCACGATGCGGAGTACCCCGACCGTCTGCGGAATATTTACGACCCGCCCATTGTGTTGTATATCAAGGGACGGTTGCCCCTGTTTGATGATGAAGTTGCCATTGCCATGGTAGGCGCGAGAAAATCATCGGATTATGCGTTGCGCGTCGGAGAGCAGTTGTCCTACCAGTTGGCGAAACACGGTGCTGTGGTGGTATCTGGATTGGCCAGTGGAGGAGATGCTGTGGCGCACCGTGGTGCATTGCGTGCTGGTGGGTTTACCGCCGCGGTCATTGGCGGTGGCCATGATATCCGCTACCCCTATGAAAATCGTTTTTTATACGAGGACATCGCTGTACGCGGTGTCATTTTATCGGAATATCCACCGGGAACACCCCATGACGGCAAGCATTTTCCTGTGCGAAACCGTATTATCAGCGGTCTGTCACTCGGTGTTGTGGTGACAGAGGCAGCACAACGCAGTGGTACACTAATTACCGCCAGTCGCGCCTTGGACCAAGGGCGAGATGTGTTTGCGGTGCCTGGTCAGATTGACGACCCCGCCTGTGCAGGGAGCAATCGCCTGTTGCGCGATGGTGCGTTGATTGTAACCGAAGCGTGGGATGTTCTACTGCACTATGCCTCGCTTTATCCGCATAAACTGCGTGCCACGGGGACGCAGGATGCCGTGCGATTCGGAGAACATGACGCGGATTCCGCCCAAAATCCCCCTACGACATCGACACCGCAACAGACAGAGTCAACGGAACAGACGCAGGAAGAACCTGCTCTGCCACAGTTGGACTTGCAGGGGGACCACGGATTGCACCACGACCAAGTTGCTATTTTACGGGCGTTGGAAGGGCGCACCATGCAGGTGGATGATATTATTGAAGCGACACAAATTCCAACGCGTCAGGTGTTGTCGGCACTGACCGTATTAGAAATTGAAGGATTCGTCACACAGCACAGTGGAAAACGCTTTGCGCTGTGCGTGACATTAGTATAGATTTTGCCCTGTGAGTGAGGGCACACAACTACCGGCGGAGTTCCGCCGTGTCAGGAGGAAGCAATGGGAAAAATTAGTCTGGTGATTGTGGAGTCCCCTGCAAAGGCCAAGACCATTGGTAAGTATCTGGGGCCGAACTATCAGGTCAAGGCGTGTATGGGACATCTGCGCGATTTGCCCAAGAGTACCATCGGCGTAGATATCGAAAACAATTTTGAACCCAATTATCGCCCGATTAAGGGAAAAGAGGACATTATCAGTGAACTGAAAAAAGCCGCCAAAGAGAGCGAATTTGTCTATCTTGCCACCGACCCTGACCGTGAGGGAGAGGCAATCAGTTGGCATTTGAAAGAGTTGTTGTCACTGAGCGAAGAAAAGACGCGCCGTGTCACCTTTAATGAGATTACCAAGCGTGTCGTCAGTGAGTCCATCGCCGCACACCGTGACATTGACCAAGATTTAGTGGACGCGCAACAGGCGCGCCGTATTTTGGACCGCATTGTGGGCTATCAGCTCTCGCCGTTGCTGTGGAAGAAAATTCGCAGAGGTCTGTCCGCAGGGCGTGTGCAGTCCGTGGCAACGCGCATGGTCTGTGACCGTGAGCGCGAAATTGCAGAATTTCAGCCACAGGAGTACTGGTCTTTGGATGTGAAATTGAGTACTGATGATACCGAAAAGACACAGTTTCTCGCACGATATCAGGGTGAAAACGGAAAAAAGCGCGAACTGAATTCTGCACAGGAAGTCGCAGAGGTTGTGGCGGCGGTGGAAAACAGCACCTTTGCCGTAAAAACTGTCAAACGACAGGATAAACACCGTTCTCCCTCGCCACCGTTTACCACCTCTACACTCCAGCAGGAGGCGAGCCGTAAGTTGAGCATGACCCCTCGCCGTACGATGGCGATTGCCCAACAGCTGTATGAAGGTGTGGATATCACGGGCGAGGGAACCGTTGGTCTGATTACCTATATGCGTACGGACTCTCTGCGTCTGAGTGATGAGGCACAGACGGCGGCAAAGAACTTTATTTTGGGTCGCTACGGCGAGAAATATTATCCTGGCACACCGCGTGTCTTTAAGACGAAACAGAGCGCACAGGATGCCCATGAAGCCATCCGCCCCAGTGATGTCACGCTGACACCTGAGGATATTAAGAAAGATTTGACACAGGAGCAGTACCGTCTATACCGTCTGATTTGGAGCCGTTTCGTGGCTTGCCAGATGTCCAATGCGGTGTATGACAGTGTATCTGTCGAGGTGGAATCGGAGGGACATATCTTCCGCGCCTCCAGCAGTGCGCTGAAATTCTCGGGCTATACCGCCGTCTATGAGGAGGGCAAGGACGAGGAGAAAGAGGAGAAGGAGTCCAAACTCCCTGAACTGCGTGAGGGACAACCGTTGCACTGCCACGGATTTGCCAAAGAACAGCACTTCACGCAACCGCCTGCGCGCTATACCGATGCATCTCTCATCCGTGCGATGGAGGAAAATGGCATCGGCCGTCCCTCCACCTATGCGCCCACCGTCAGTACAATCCTCGACCGCGAGTATGTCATCAAAGAGGGGAAGTATCTGCGGAGTACGCCGTTGGGCGAGGTGGTCAATGGACTGATGTGCGATAAATTTACCAACATCGTCAACACTGGTTTCACCGCCGATATGGAACGGAAGTTGGATGATGTGGAGGAGGGCACCAAGGAGTGGCGCGCCCTGTTACGCGAGTTCTATGACCCGTTCCACAGCAGTCTGGAACAGGCGGAGAAAGATTTGGAGGGTGTGCGCCTGAAAGTGCCCGATGAGCTGTCGGATGAGGTGTGCGATGTCTGCGGAAAGCAGATGGTGATTAAGAGTGGACGATTCGGACGCTTTTTGGCCTGCCCTGGTTACCCCAACTGTACTTTCACAAAACCCCTCGTGATTGCCATGCCTGGACGCTGTCCCAAGTGTGGCGACAGAATTTTGAAAAAGACCAGTCGCAACGGCTATGCCTACTACGGCTGTGAGAATAACAATAATAAGGACGAGAGTAAACACTGTGACTTTATGACATGGGATGTCCCTGTGGCGGACGATTGCCCTGTGTGTGGGCAGACAATGTTTAAGAAGTCTGGTAAGGGCTTCAAGAAGCCGTTTTGCATCAACGAGCAGTGCGCGAATTTCACCCCTGAGGAGAAGCGCGGTGGGTATCGCAAAAAGGCAACCACTGCCCCGGCGACAGGGGAGGAACCTGCCACGGCACAGGCAGAGCCAGAACAGACGGAGCAGAAGAAGTCTTCCGCCAAGAAAACAACAAAAACGGCGACGAAAAAGACGACGACCACTAAGAAAAGCACAGCAAAAAAGACATCGAAAAAAGCAACGCAAGAGAGTGGAGAAGAAACAGTATGAAAGTAACAGTCATTGGGGCAGGATTGGCTGGTTGTGAGGCTGCGTGGCAGTTGGCAGAGCGCGGTATCTCCGTTACCCTGTGCGAAATGAAACCGCACAAGATGTCCCCAGCACATACAAGTGAATATTTTGCCGAGTTGGTATGCTCCAACTCTCTGCGCGGTGCAGGATTGGAAAACGCCGTGGGATTGCTCAAAGAGGAACTGCGCCGTCTGGGCAGTATCATCCTGCGTGCGGCGGATGCCACCCGTGTGGAGGCAGGTGGTGCGCTGGCGGTCGACCGCCACGGTTTTGCCGCTTATGTGACCGATGCCATCCGTAATCATCCCAATATCACGGTAGTAGACGGCGAGGTGACAGAACTTCCTGAGGGCGAAGTGATTGTTGCCACAGGCCCGCTGACCAGTGATGCCTTGGCAGAGCATTTGCAGGGATTGTTCGGCGGAGATTCCACCTTGCACTTCTTTGATGCCGCCGCACCCCTCGTGACCTACGAGAGCATTGATATGAACCGTGCGTGGTTTGCCTCCCGCTATGACAAGGGAACTGCGGATTATATCAACTGCGCCTTGAATGAGGAGGAGTACCGCGCCTTTTGGCAGGAACTGTGCAATGCTGAGGAGGCAACTGTCCACGGCTTTGAGGATAAGAATGTGTTTGATGGTTGTATGCCAGTGGAAGTAATGGCGCGCCGTGGGGAAGATACCATGCGCTATGGCCCACTAAAACCGCGTGGTCTGAAGGACCCCAGTACTGGTAAAGAGCCGTATGCGGTGGTGCAACTGCGTCGGGATAACTCCGACGGTTCGATTTACAATCTGGTCGGGTTCCAGACCCATCTGAAATTTGGCGAGCAGAAGCGTGTATTCTCGATGATTCCTGCGCTCGCCAATGCGGAGTATGTGCGATACGGTGTCATGCACCGCAACACCTACATGGACTCCCCTCGTTTGCTCAACCGCTACTATCAGCTCAAGAGCCGTCCGAACCTCTCTTTTGCAGGGCAGATGACAGGGGTAGAGGGCTATGTGGAATCTACTGCATCTGGCTTCCTCGTCGGTGTGGAAACGGCGCGCCGTCTGCGTGGGATGGAGCCGATTGACTTTCCTAAAGAAACTGCCATCGGTGCGCTGGGTTTGTACATCAGTGACAGCTCGGTGGAACACTTCCAGCCCATGAATATCAACTTTGGTATTATTACGCCCCTTGGCTATCGCGTGAAGGGCAAGCGCAATAAAAACGCAGAAATCTCTGCACGCGGACTAGAGATTCTGGAACAGTTGAAGGCAAAGGTTCTGGAGCAGGAGGAAGCATGAAAATTATTGTAGATGCCATGGGTGGCGACAACGCCCCTCTGGAGATTGTGCGCGGTGCGCTCCAAGCTGCTAAAGCACAGCCAACTTGGGAAATTGTTCTGGTGGGACGCGAGGCAGAAGTACAGGCCGCCGCTACGCAGTGTGGTGGTTTCAGTAAAAATGTAACGATACAGAATGCCACCGAGGTTATCACAATGCACGATGACCCTGCTACGGCATTCAAAACGAAGAAGGATTCCTCCGTTACTGTGGGATTGAACCTCGTCAAAAGCGGGGAGGGTGATGCCTTTGTATCCGCTGGCAGTACAGGTGCGCTGTTGAGTGCAGGAACCTTACTTGTCAAGCGTGTGCGTGGTATTCGCCGTGCGGCGATGGCTCCCATTCTGCCGACGACAACAGGGAAAATGGTGCTGATTGACTGTGGTGCCAATGCGGAGTGTTCCGTAGAATATCTGGTGCAGTTTGCGTATTTGGGCAGCTTCTATGCTACGCGTGCGTTGGGGATACAAAAGCCCCGTGTAGGACTGCTGAATATTGGCGCAGAGGATACCAAGGGCGACCAGTTACGCATCGATACTTATCAGGCGTTGCGCGAGGCAAGTGAGGCTGGACATCTCAATTTTATCGGCAACATAGAAGCTAAGGATGCCATCAAAGGTGGCTGTGATGTGCTGGTGGCCGATGGCTTCAGCGGAAATGTTCTGCTCAAGACGGTGGAGGGTATGGGCTCCTTTTTGGGGCGCGAAATGAAAGGGATGTTCCTAAAGAATGTCCGCACCAAACTGGCGGCACTGCTGATGAAGCAGAGCATTGCAGAGTTCAAGGAGAAACTGGACCCCGATACCATCGGCGGCACGCCGTTTTTGGGCCTGACGCGCCCTGTTATTAAGGCACACGGTTCCAGTGGCGCGCGCGCCATCGAAAATGCCATCTATCAGGCCGCCAAGGCGGCAGAGGGAAATATTGCGGCGGATATCGAGTCGAATATTGACTGGATGCGCTTGGAACGGTGATATCTTTCCTGTCCTGTGCTGTGTAATCCGCCAAAAATGCGCGGGAACTATTGACACGGCGCAGGAAAACCAGTATGATGCAAAGTAATTAAACCCTTTTGGAAAGGAGGAAAACGAGATGCAGGATATTTTTGAGCGTATGCAGGCAATCATTGCCGAGCAGTTCCGTGTGGACGCGGAATCTATTACGGAAAACACCTCGTTTGAGGAAGACTTAGGCGCAGACAGCGTGGACTTGGTCGAGCTTGTGATGGCAATGGAAGATGAGTTCAAAATCGGCGAGGTCGGTGAGGATGAGCTGGCTGGTCTTTCTACAGTGGGGGACTGTGTAAGCGTTCTCGCCAGAAGGCTAGATGCCTGATTGATGGAAGGTATAAAGTCTCGCGGTGGGGCGACGGAGGAAAACCAACCCACTGCGAGGCTTTCTCAACAGAAAGGAGGGCGAGTATCATAGAATCGTTAGAGCAGAAGTTGCAATATAGCTTCAAAAATCGTGCGCTGTTGAGTGAAGCGTTAAACCACAGTTCGTATGCCAATGAGCACCGCAGTGCGTCAGTCAACAGCAATGAGCGTCTGGAATTTTTAGGGGACAGTGTGCTGGGATTTGTGACGGCAGAGTTCCTGTTCAAGACCTACGGGAAACTCCCTGAGGGTGATTTGACGCGGATTCGCGCCGCATTGGTGTGTGAACAGAGTTTGCATGAGGTGGCACGGACCTTGGAACTGGGTCGCTATCTGAAACTTGGTAAGGGAGAGGAAGCTGGTGGCGGTCGTGAGCGACAGTCTATTCTGGCCGATGCGACAGAGGCGGTGTTTGCCGCGGTCTATCTGGACGGTGGCATGGAACAGGTGCGTGAGTTGATTCACCGTGTCCTACTCAACCGTATTCCTGCGGCGGAGGAGCGACGCGATTACAAGACTACGCTACAGGAGATTATTCAGCGCAAGAGTGGCCAGGTATTGACCTATCATATGGTGGGGGAGAGTGGCCCCGACCACAATAAGACCTTTGTATTTCAAGTCTGTCTGAACGATGAAACCATCGGACAGGGTAGCGGACACAGTAAGAAAGAAGCAGAGCAGGATGCCGCGCGCAGTGCACTGGAGAAACTGCTCAAGTAAGGAAATGTCATTCTGTACGGAGCGAAGGAGTCTGCTTGTCCTCCGCTGCGTCCAGAGTGACATTTTTGTGAATGAATTTGAAATCCGAAAAAGGAGAGTGTTTATGTCATACTTCAATGCGATTATTTTGGGACTGGTACAGGGAATTGCAGAATTTCTCCCTATCTCCAGTTCTGGCCACCTCTCGATTGCTCAAAACTTGTTTGGGTTGAGTACCGAGGGAACCAACGATATGCTGTTCGATGTTCTGCTCCATCTGGGAACACTGATGGCGGTGTTTGTGGCCTACTGGGCAGAAATCCGTGAGATGATTGTAGAATTTTTCAACATGGTGGGCGATGTCGCCAAGGGAAAGAAGCAGAAGACCGTTCCCCCAGCCAGACGACTGATTGCCATGATTTTGATTGGTACCTTGCCACTGTTTGCTATTCTCCCCATTAAGGATTTTGTAGGTGGATTGAGCCAGAATACATACTTCATCGGCGGTGCGCTGTTGGTGACTGGTTTCCTGCTGGTCGCCTGTGACCGTGTCCGCAAAGGCAAGAAGCACGAGGGAACTGCCCCGATGAAAGATGCCCTGTTGGTGGGTATTGGGCAGGCAATTGCCACCTGTCCTGGTATTTCTCGCTCTGGCATGACCATCACCATGGGATGCTTCTGCGGTTTTGAGCGTAAATTTGCCGTTCGCTTTGCCTTTTTGCTCTCCATCCCCGCGGTGGTTGGTGCGAATATTTTGGAGATTGCCGACGCGCTGGGCAACGGCATCAACCCTGCGCTGTTACCCATGTATGGCGTGGGTGTTGTAGTAGCGGCGGTGTCTGGCTACCTGTGCATCCGCCTGCTGAAAATGATTGCGGAGAAGGGTAAATTCGGCGCATTTGCGTACTACTGTTGGGCGATGGGTGTCGTGACCATCGTACTGAGCGCACTGAAAACCATCGGTGTTCTGCCTTGGTTGAACTAATCACCATGTTGGAGAACCACCTCCGCTACTTTCGACAAGGAGGATTTTAATGACAGCAACGGAGAAGAAAAAAAGGAGTGGTGGGAAGCGTACAGCCCCCTCCACTTCTTCTAAGTCCAACACACGGAAAAAATCAAGCAGTTCCTCTGGAAAGAGTGTTTCTCAGAGTACGGCACGCCGTCCCATCCGCCGTGAGGTGATGGGTGTCGTGTTCCTGCTTCTGGCCCTGTGTGTGATGATGGGCCTGTTCAGTAAAGAGGGCTTGTTGACCAATGCGTTACCCCGTCTGTTGCGTGGGCTGTTTGGTGTTGGGTATTTTGTGACCGTTCCTGCCCTCGTAGTTGCGGCATGGATTCTACTGGACCACCGCGGTCGTCCCGTCCTGTTGCGTACCCAGTGTACCTTGATACAGCCGTATTTGTTTGGTGTTCTATGCCATCTGCTGTTCTCTCGTATGGAATTTCCTACGATGGAGGGCTTTGTGTCCCGTCTTTGGAAAGCAGGTGAAATACTGGAGGGTGGCGGTGTTCTGTCTGGTGCCACCGCACAACTGCTGTTGGTGATTTTAGGGCGACCTTTTGCCGTGATGGTTCTTTTGTGCATTACTATCATCATGCTGTTGGTCACTTTTGATTTGAGTGTATCAAAGTTGGTGCAGATGTGGGAGGAACGCGAGCGATTGGACTATGACGAGGACGACTACGAGGAACCGAGAAAGCCCGTGCTAAAACCGCTTTCCATCCAGAAAACAGTCGAAAAGCCAGTCCAGAAACCTGTACAGCAAAAGCCTGTGCAGAAATCTGCTACTACACGGCGACCTCAGATTGATATTCCCATTGATATTCCACTGGATGCCCCGACTACTATAACACCGCCGCCTGACAGCTTTTTACAACCGCGTTCCAAAATGACCCCAGCGGAGCTGTTGGAGCAGGAGATAGCGGCGATAGAGTCGATATCACAACGGGAAGAAGCGGTGGAACCAATGCCAGAGCCAGTAGAGGAAATGCCCATTATGCCGATACCAGAGCCAATCGCCACACCGCCGATACAGGTGCAGACGGAGGTTCCCTCGATGGCAACAACGCCCATTGCATCGCAGACGGTGGCACAGACCGCCCCCTCGATGGAGGAGAAACGCTCTGATACACGACAGACGGCTGAGGAACTGGAACAGGCAACGGCACAGGTTACCGCGGAGATTGAGAATAGTTTGGCGACGGATGGTCTGTATCATTTTCCACCTGTCACGCTGTTGGAACAGAATGTACAGGACAACTATATTGAAGCTGGTGCGGAGCTGAATACCAATGCGCGCCGTCTGGCAGATACTCTGCGTAGTTTCGGTGTCGATGCGACCGCTGGCGATGTGGTGCGCGGTCCTGCTATCACGCGCTATGAATTTGTTCTCGACCAAGGTGTGAAGTTGAGCAAGGTTAAGAACTTGGCGGATGATATCGCACTGGCACTGGGGGCAAGTGGTGTCCGTATCGCACCCATTCCTGAGAAAAACTCGGTGGTGGGTATCGAAGTCCCCAACAAGACCGTTTCTTCTGTGTTAATCCGCGATGTTATCGAGTCGCAGGAATTTATGCAACAGCGGTCGGCGGTATCGTTTGCCTTGGGGCGCGATATTGGCAACCACAACATCGTGGGAGATATTGCCAAATTGCCCCATGTACTGATTGCCGGTACGACGGGTTCTGGTAAATCGGTCTGTACCAACTCACTGATTATCAGTCTGTTGTATAAGTCCAGTCCCGATGATGTCCGCTTTATCATGGTGGACCCCAAAATGGTTGAATTGGCACCGTACAACGGGATTCCCCACCTGTTGATTCCTGTCGTGACAGAACCCAAAAAGGCGGCAGGTGCGCTACAGTGGGCGGTCTATGAGATGATGAAACGCTATAAGACATTCTCCGAAGTAGGTGTCAAGAAGTTGGAGGAGTACAATGCCTTGGCGCGTCAGCGAGAGGACCTGCCCCACATGGCAAGTGTCGTGGTAGTGATTGACGAGTTGGCGGACTTGATGCTTGTGGCGGCCAAGGAAGTGGAAGAATCTATCTGTCGCGTGGCGCAGATGGGGCGCGCCGCTGGTATGCACCTTGTCATTGCCACCCAGCGTCCCTCTGCCGATGTTATTACAGGTCTGATGAAAGCCAATATCCCCAGCCGTATCGCCTTTGCGGTGGCATCCTCTCTGGAATCCCGCATTATTTTGGACAATACGGGTGCGGAAAACTTGGTTGGCCGTGGTGATATGCTGTATGCTCCGCTGGGCAGTGGAAAGCCACAGCGCGTACAGGGGTGCTTTATCACCCCTGAGGAGATTGAGCGCGTGGTCAGCTATGTGAAGTCCACAGGAGAAGCGCAGTACAGCGATGAGGTTATCCAGAAAATTGAGGAGTCCGTGCAGGAGCGCGACAAAAAGGGTGGTGCGCCACAGGGCGGTGCTGCTGCGGTTTCGAGGGATGCCGATGGGGTAGACGAGTTATTCGATGCTGCAGTGGATGTTATTCTCGAAACCAGACAGGCATCGGCATCCATGTTGCAACGCCGTCTGAAATTGGGCTATTCCCGTGCGGCGCGTCTGGTGGACCAGATGGAGGAGCGCGGTATTGTAGGCCCCTCCGAAGGCTCCAAACCCAGACAACTGCTGATTAGCAAGGAGCGTTGGCAGGAGATGAAGTTGGGCACACGCGAAGCAGAAGCCCCTCCTGTCACGAACTATACCGACCATGTAATTCCGTGGGAGGAACAGGAGTAAAAAAATCGGGTGCATTGCGATTTGCTTCACAATGCACCCGTTGTCGTTTGTTTTATTATCTTGGTTGCTTAACAGATTCCTGTGTCGGTGGAGTCGTTGTTTTGCCACTGCACGGTGAGGTACTCTTTGCGGCACAGTCTGCCGTCTTCGCTGTAGAATACGGCGATGGGGGCATCTCCATTTTGGTGGATGGAGCGAGAGATGCCGTTGGTGCGGTGTTCTTCGATAATCAGATAGACGGTTTCGGCGGAGGGGGTAAATTCGTCGGGCATCTGGCCAGGAATCCACTCTGTTCTACCGATTTCACGGTTCATTTCGTCCATCTCCAACAGGACAATCTTTTGGGCAATCTCTACGCAGTCGATTTTTACCTCGATGGTGGAGGTGTGTACCTGTGTGGTTCCGTTTTCGGTAACGGTGGTAGAGTCAGAGAGGGTATAGGTGGCGAGGCCAGGACTGGACTGTAAGCCATCACCAGGGACGAGGTACACCCTGCCGTCCTCCGTCTGGTAGATGGGATTGCAGTAAAAAATCACGCTATCGACTTGGTTACTCACAAAGAGACTGCCCGTCAGTTCTGTCGTGGTTGCATTGTCGGTGGAGTGAAGTCCGTGGTGCAGGTCGAGGATATAGTCACTGCTGTCCACGGTACGGTAGCTGGTTTCCTCGTTGTCGGGGTCGCCCGCCATCGTATAGGTGGCGAGGTAGAAGCCGTCCAGTCCCTCGAATTGGTAGGTATCTTCCACCAGTGTAGCGTAGATGCGTGTCTGTTCTTCTCTTGGGATGGAGATAGTCCCACCATCTACCAAGCGGTCGGCATTTTCTGCTACCCATGCGTCCACATCAAACGAATCGAGGTATTCTGTGGTAAGGAACATTCCCACCAGACGGTCGGTATAGGGGACTGTGGTGGCAGTATCGTCTGTCGGTTTGGCGAGAGAACAACCGCTGACCAGCAAAAGAGCCATGGTGAAAAGTACAGTAAACATTCGTTTAGTCATTGTCGTCATCCTCCTCATCGAGATTTCCGTCAAATGTTAAGATATCTCCCACATTACAGTTTAGGTAGTAACAAATCTTGTTGATGGTATGAAAACGGATGCCCTTTGCCTTGCCACTGCGTAAAATAGAGAGATTGGCCTCCGTAATCCCTATCTTCTGGCAGAGTTCCTTGGAAGTGAGGTTTCGCTGTCGCAGTAGTTCATCTAAATGTGTCAAAATAGCCATACAACCACCCCTCCTCAAATAAAGAGATTGTTGTCGTCTTTGAGTTCGCGCGCCTCGCACAGCAGTCGGCTCAGTGCCAACAATGCGAATGGGATTGCGATACCGATAAGGGGAATACGAAAATTCATTGCAATATGATGCACATACCCAGCGGATAGCAACTGTACGATTTGTAGGGCGATGTTGCTGATGGTTACGACAAGCACGGAACGCCTCGACCAGTGTGCTGTCCGTTGTGCGGTGAGGGTACAAGTTGGGCTATAGGGGTCGCGTTCCAATTCGTGTACCAACTTGGCAGCGAGAAGCAGAAGAACGGCAGTCAACAGATACTCTAGGGCGGTCACAGCAAAGGCGAGAAAAACGAGGGCAAAAGTGGCTGTTAAATCGAGGTGCGGTGCAGTGTTTGCCGCCTGAATGGTGGCGATTTCTGCGCGACAACTGCCGAAGGCAACGGCGATGGCGGGGAGAAGCAACACGGCACAGGAAATAAGCACCAGTCGTAAGGTGTGAAACAGCGTTTCGGAGCGCATGGTGTCGCAACGCGAGATAAGTTTGATGACCGCCCAACTCAACAGCGTGCTATAAATTACACCTGAGAGAATCCCATCCCCAACATTGTTTTGCAGAACAGTGGGGCGCAAGGCGGGGTTAATCATGTAGTACAGCACATAAAATAGTAGAGCAGTACACAGTGGCAGGAGCCAATCCTCTTTCCTCCACTTCTTGCGGAGAAGGTAGGTGAGAGGGAGAAGGGCAACGAGGGCGTATAGTACAATGGCGGTGATATTGCCGAAAGTACCAGATAAGCTCAATTGCCGTAGACCGTTGCCCAATCGGGTAAAGGGGAAAGATAGTACTGTGAATAGCTCGCCTGTTCCAAACGCGATAGCGACGAGAAGTAGTAGGATAGAACCTGTGATGAGAAGCAAGCGTTTTTTCATAGGGACACCTCCTATTATCTTATCGTTTTGCAATAATTATTGTAATGACAGCATAGCACAAGAATTATTGTTTGTCAATAATATATTATCGAAAAACAGTAATTTTTGAGAAATATACCATTGATGGGTTTACAGGTGTAGAACACAGGTTGACAAATGTAGACCAAAATGGTATAGTGGGAGTATCAAAAGGGTACACGCCCGAATCTACGGAGGAAGCCATGAAAATCCGATTTCAAATCATCCTTACCTTGTTGTTGGCGGCGGTCATGGTGTTGTTGTATGCCCTGCCGAGCAAAACAGAGGAAAAAATATACCGTCTACCTGTGTTGATGTACCACCATTTTGATGAAACTGCCACGGAGAGTACGGTGGTCAGTCCGACGCGCTTTCGGGAGCAGATGACCACACTAAAAGAGGCTGGGTATACCACGGTGACACTGGGACAGGTTACAGATTTTGTGGAACACGGCGTACCACTGCCCGAAAAAGCGGTGTTGATTACGATGGATGACGGTTATACCAGTAATCTGACCATTGCCGCACCGATTTTGGAGGAGTTGGGGATGTGCGCTACGGTGTTTGTCATCGGTATCTATGAGGGCGAGGAAATCAGTCCCCACTCAGGCAATCCCCTCTATCCTGCGCGCTTTGCGTATGAAGATGCACAGCGGTGGGTGGAGAACGGCGTGTTGGAGTTGCAGTCGCACACCTATGATATGCACCAGCAAGCCAAGGACGGATGGAGTGGTCGCGGTGGTATCTTACCGGTGGCAGGGGAGGGACAGATAGCGTACCGTACCGCCCTGTTGGACGATGCGCGCGCGTTCGCTGAAAAACGGGCGGCGCATGGCATTGATACCCCCCTGATTGCCATGGCTTACCCCTACGGCTTTTTCTCTGGGGAATCAGAGAAAATTCTACGCGAAGCTGGTTTTCAGATTACTTTTACGACCAGAGAACGCATGAATCTCCTGCGTATTGGTGATACCTCGTGCCTGTGGAATATGGGGCGGTTTAATGTGACCGACCACGACAGCGGAGAGGCACTGCTGTGCCGTTTGGGTGAGATATAAGCAAAATATAAAAAAGAAGCACATCTTCTCTGATTTCTCGGAAAAGGTGTGCTTTTCTATTATTTTTCGGTAATATCTCGGATGACCTCTAAGATGTGTTCTGCCTGTTTCGCGGTCAGCTTGTTGAATTCACGCAGGAGTTCTTTAGAACGGTCGGGAGATTCGGTATTGATGTCGAAAAATTCCTGCGGTGTAATCTCCAAATAGTCGCAGATATAAAAAAACCCTGTCAGGGACGGCAGTGTCCGTCTATTTTCTATCTTGTTGATATAGCTTTCGCTCTGCCCCAGTGACAAACTCATATCACGCGCAGAAACGCCTTTTTGTAATCGCAAGCTAGTTAGTCTAGCATGGAACCATTCGACATAATCCATGTGATAAATCATGTCTTACACCTCCAACTTTCAATAGTATAGTTGCTGACGATTAAAATTATATGGAAGTGAAAGATATATTTACATTGACATAGGTAAAATAAAGATATATAATCGTGTGTAATTGGGAATTAAAATCGCAATGGAACAGATAAAAGAGAGGAATAGAGAACGATGTTGCCGATGTTTGTCTTTTTGATGGTCGTGTTGGTCGTTGCCTTTTTGTTGGGGTACTTTGTATATGTACGCAAGGGGAAAAAGCGGATTGCCTTTTATGACGCAATCAGTATGCGCGGAAGAATATACAATACCGTGATGCTAGGTTTTTTACTGGCGGGCATAGGATATATCATTGCGATTCCATTTGGATTTCTTCTGATGCTGATGGGACAATTGGACAGCATTGCCACTGCATTGGGCGGAATGGTTGCTATTTTTGTCATTTTGGTGCTTGGGGCGGCGCTGTCCCTGTCCATCGGTCTGTGCCTGTATTGCTGTGCATTGCGAAAAGTACCTGATGATGCACGACATACTTTTTTCAAGGATGCGATTATGGCGAAGCATAGTGTTGGCGTGATAGCGTTGTTACGGTTGGCGGTATGGTGGGAGTATCGACCAATTGCGTATCATATCAACGGAAAAATCTGTTACGCCTACGGCAGAAGTGGACGGGATTTATATGACGAGCATGGCTACAAGGTCGGAACAAAAGAAGGCTCCGGACAAGCTACCATGTCGGATGCGAGATATCAATAACTGAGGGGGTGCTACCTTGTATGATTTTTCCAAATCGTGTTAAGGTAGTACTTATTTTCTTGCAAATTTCTGGCAACTGTGTTATAGTAATGTGCGAAATCATTACTTGGGAGGATTACATGATGAAACGATTTTTATCCCTTTTGTGTACACTGATGGTGCTTTGCGCTGTTCTGTGTACCACTGCCATAGCCGCTGATTTTGATGGGATAGCACAGGAACTTTCTGCTATTGGTATGTTCCGTGGCACGGGAGAGAGCTTCGAGTTGGACAGAGAACCTACCCGCGCAGAAGCTGCTGTGATGTTGGTTCGTCTGTATGGCGCAGAGGAGAAAGCGCAGGCTGATTACGCCAACGGTAGCATCACGCACCCCTTTACCGATGTGCCCAATTGGACAGCTCCCTATGTGGCTTGGCTCTATACCAACGGTCTGACGAAGGGAATGTCCGACACCACTTTTGGCTCTACCGAGATTTGTACCGACTTGAACTATACCACTTTCCTGCTTCGTGCGCTGGGGTATCAGGACGGTGTGGATTTTGATTACAAGGAAGCCCTGTCCTTTGCACAGGAACTGGGCTTCTACAATGCTGAGACTTTCGCTGGTCCGTTCCTCCGCGACGACTTGGCCGCGCTGACCTATCAGGCTCTGGCTACCGATGTCAAATCCGGTGATACTTACCTGTTGGCACAGCTGATTGCCACGGGTGCGATTGCTGCCGACGCAGCGCAGCCTATGACCGAAAAAATGGATGCTTGGCGCGCCTTTTTGCAGATGGTACCTGACGAGCCGACGGCATTGGAATGTAACACAGTGATGAACTGTGATGCAGTTCTTACACTGGACGATACGGAAAGCATGGATATGAGTATGCACACTACCACATATACCGCACAGATTGGCAACGACGAAAATCTCCAGTATGCCGAGATTGCCGAAGTCGAGTATATGGGTATCCCTACCACCAATGCCATTTATATCAAAGATGGTTGGCTTTACACCGAATCTTATCTGGGCGAAATTCCTCTGGGGCAGTATAAATTGCCCATTCCTTTTGACGGCACCTTCAAGGAGGACCTCGCCACAGACGATACTATGATATCTCTCTATCGCTACAGCGGAGTACTTGCCTTTGATGATGTCACGGTTGCGCGCAATCCTGAAGGCGCAGTCTACACCATCAATGTGGCAAATGCCAATCTGGTACCAGTACTTACGGACCTTATCAGCGATTTGGATATTGAGTCTATGGGAGAGATTATTTCGTTCCAGTATGAAAATATCCAAGTGATTTACACCTTTGATACCAACGGTCAGTTGCAGGCCACGGATATGCGTTTCTCGCTCCATGTAGAAACGGTATCGTATGAGTACGGGGAGCCGGAACAGATGCGTCTGGATGCACAATATGATATTTCCGTCACATACATGGCTTGGAACGAGGATGTGCAGATTATCTTCCCCGATTTTTCCGACTATCTGGAAATCAGCGAAGAGGACTATGTATAACTGGTGTTGGGTCGGCACTTTTGACCAGAAAGGATAACGGAGCATGGAACAAAATTTTTATCTGAGCAGCCCTGAGATGATTACTTCTCACTACGGGGAGGAGTACGAAAAGTATTACAACGCCATTGTCCCCCCGATTTTTATGAACTCCCTGAATGTTTTCGAGGAGATTGACGACTACTACAACGCAAAGGTACATGACAAGCACACCTATGTGTACGGTCGCGTCCAGAATCCCACCGTTCGTATTCTGGAAGATAAAATCGCCGCTCTGGAGCATGGTGTCGCCGCTTTCGCATTTGCGTCGGGTATGGCTGCCGCTACCACCGCCGTTCTCAGCGTGGTTAAGACGGGGCAGAACATTGTCTGTATCCGCAATGCGTACGGTCCTCTGAAGAACTTTGTCGAAAACTACTGTCCTGCCCACCTCGGCACCACGCTGACCTATGTGAAAGGCAACGAAGTTTCCGACTTTGAGGAAGCCATCACCGACAATACCAGTCTGGTGATTCTGGAAAGCCCCTCCTCGGTTGTCTTTAGCTTGCAGGATATTGAGGCTGTCTGCAAGATTGCCCACGAACACGGCGCAAAGGTGTATATCGACAACACCTTCTGTACCCCCATTTTCAGCAATCCTCTGGATATGGGTGTCGACATTGTGATGCACACCACTTCCAAGTACATGGGCGGTCACTCTGACTTAATCGGCGGCGTGTTGGCAGTCCGTGACGAGGAACTCGCAAAAACCATTGTGGATAACCGCGAGCTGTTCGGCGGTATTATTGGACCAATGGAAGCATGGCTGGTTCTGCGCGGTCTGCGTACCCTGTCTGTTCGTGTCAAAGCACATGAAGAAATTGCCATGCAGGTTGCTACCTATCTGGAAAACCATCCCAAGGTGGACAAGGTCTACTATACGGGTCTGAAATCCCATCCGCAGTATGCACTGGCACAGAAGCAACAGAGGGGTAACACTGGTTTGATCGCCTTTGAGATTAAGGGTTCCACGGAGGATGCCAAGAAAGTCATCAACAGCTTGAAAATCTTCAAGATTGGCGTTTCCTGGGGTGGATTTGAGAGCCTGGCGTGTATGCCGCAGATGCGCCAGAGCGAGGAAATGTGTGAATGGCTGGGGGCGCGCCAGAACCTCATCCGTATCCACTGTGGTCTGGAGGGCGTGGACGCGCTGATTGCCGACTTGGAGCAGGCACTGGCGAATATTTGAGCGTAGCAAACTTTTAGAATTATCCAAAAACAAAAAACAGGAAGCACATCCTCGCTGATTTCTCAGAAAGGGTGTGCTTCTTTGCTTTGTTTTTGTGAAGAAATTTATCTGTTGAGTAAACTTTTGATAATCCAAATAGGAATCAGTATCCAGCCTAGAAAAAGTCCAACAAAAAATTTAAGTAGGAGTAATTGAAAATGACCATTGATAAAACCTTCGATGCCAAATCCAACCACTGATGTGTTTTTGAATAATAGTTTGCTTGCAGCAATATAACCCAAAACACAATAGATGATAGCCAATAATTCCATTTTCCCCACCCTTATATTAGTATTTTCAAAGAAGTGATTCGCATGAAGTAGATTTTAGTTACATATCTAAAATGCTATCCCAACTTCTTGAAAATGATTATAACATTTTTAAAAATACTTTTCAACATAAAAAACATCTTTTAAAATAATTATTTTCAGAAATAATCTCTATTCTATATATTGAATGGAGATGATGATATGGAAATTCAATATGTTAA
Source organism: Candidatus Pelethomonas sp. (assembly GCA_045658885.1). Classification (GTDB taxonomy): domain Bacteria; phylum Bacillota; class Clostridia; order Oscillospirales; family Oscillospiraceae; genus Pelethomonas. The sequence goes on from JAZOVU010000043.1 coordinate 50,892, forward strand.
AGAAAGAATTACACAGTTGCGTATTCAAAAAGGAATTTCAGAATATAAAATGAGTTATGACTTAGGGCATAGTCGTGGATATATCCATAATATTTCGTCAGGGAAAACGCTTCCGTCTATGACTGAGTTTCTCGCGATTTGTGACTATTTTGATATTACACCCTCGGAGTTTTTTGATACAAGAATGTCAAATCCGATATTGGCAAGAAATGTTTCTGATGCAATAGTACAACTCGATGAAGAAGATTTAAAGTTAATACTCGCGAATATCAATCGATTATTAAAAAAATAAGGCTAAATCGATATGTCTTATTTTTTTACAAAATAACAATCCCTATTAAAACAAAAAAATAAGAAGCACATCCTCGCTGATTTCTCAGAAAGGGTGTGCTTCTTTGCTTTATTTATGGCGAAGAATAAGGAATTTTACTTACTTCAGAGCCTCGGCAACAGCGACGGCAACAGCGACGGTCATACCGACCATGGGGTTGTTACCTGCGCCGAGGAAGCCCATCATCTCGACATGGGCAGGCACGGAGGAAGAACCAGCGAACTGTGCATCACCGTGCATACGACCCATGGTGTCGGTCAAGCCATAGGAAGCAGGACCAGCGGCCATGTTGTCGGGGTGCAGGGTACGACCAGTACCGCCGCCAGAAGCGACGGAGAAGTACTTCTTGCCCTGCTCAATGCACTCCTTCTTGTAAGTGCCAGCGACAGGGTGCTGGAAACGGGTGGGGTTGGTGGAGTTACCAGTGATGGACACATCCACGCCCTCGAGGTGCATGATGGCGACACCCTCGCGCACATCATCAGCACCGTAGCAACGGACATTGGCGCGCTCGCTCTCGCTGTAGCGAATCTCCTTGACCACATTGACCTTGCCAGTGCTGTAGTCAAACTGGGTCTGTACATAGGTGAAACCGTTGATACGGCTGATAATCTGGGCGGCATCCTTGCCCAGACCGTTCAGAATCACGCGCAGAGGCTCCTTGCGAGCCTTGTTTGCGTTCTTAACAATACCGATAGCACCCTCGGCGGCGGCAAAGGACTCGTGGCCAGCGAGGAAAGCAAAGCACTTGCTCTCGTCGCTCAACAGCATCGCGCCCAGATTGCCATGACCCAGACCAACCTTGCGGTCCTCAGCAACAGAGCCGTCAATGCAGAATGCCTGCAGACCCTCACCAATGGCCTTAGCGGCCTCGGCGGCGTTGGCAACATTCTTCTTAATGGCGATAGCGGCACCCATGCAGTACGCCCAGCAGACATTCTCGAAGCAGATGGGCTGAATGCTCTTGACTGTTTCATAGGGGTCGAAGCCCTTCTCCTGACAGATGGCGCGGCACTCCTCGATGTCCTTGATGCCGTACTGAGCGAGGACGGCATTGATTTTACCAATTCTTCTTTCGTAGCTTTCAAACAGAGCCATATTCCTTGTCCTCCTCTCAATTACTCGTGGCGGGGGTCGATGTACTTCACAGCAGCATCGAACTGACCGTAGTGACCCTTTGCCTTCTCCAGTGCGGTGTTGGCATCGTCACCCTTTTTGATGAAGTCCATCATCTTGCCCAGATTGACGAATTCGTAGCCGATGACTTCGTCGTTGGCGTTGAGAGCCATACGGGTGCAGTAACCCTCAGCCATCTCCAGATAACGGGGACCCTTGGCGTTGGTAGCGAACATGGTACCAACCTGAGAACGCAGACCCTTGCCCAAGTCCTCCAGAGAAGCACCGACAGCCAGACCGTCCTCAGAGAAAGCGGACTGGGTGCGGCCGTAGACAATCTGCAGGAACAGCTCACGCATTGCGGTGTTGATGGCATCGCACACCAAGTCAGTGTTCAGAGCCTCCAGCAAGGTCTTACCAATCAGAATCTCGCTGGCCATAGCGGCGGAGTGGGTCATACCAGAGCAACCCAAGGTTTCGACCAGAGCCTCCTCGATGATGCCCTCCTTGACATTGAGGGTCAGCTTGCAAGCACCCTGCTGGGGAGCGCACCAACCTACACCGTGGGTGAAACCGCTGATATCGCTAATCTGCTTGGCTTGAACCCACTTGCCCTCCTCGGGAATGGGAGCAGGACCATGGTATGCGCCCTTGGCGACGCTACACATATGCTGGACTTCGGTAGAATAAATCATGGCGAATTTTCCTTTCTTCCTGTATTGCAAACGCTCCGCAGAGAACAGCGGAGGCTTGATGGTATGTCGGTAATCTAAAAAACCGTCATTACAAATTATAAAGGAAGCTACTTGCTGTTGTCAAGAAGATGGCAGGATGCACCTTGCCTAAAAATTGAGGAATAAAAACAAAAATTTTGCTTTACAATAGAGGTGTATTGTGGTATAGTCAGTCGTGCAGGTCAATTCCTGCTCAATTTTGTTCCCATACTTCGCCTTGGGCGACACCTGCCCTCGCGCAGTGTGCGGAGAATTTTTTGAAAGGTGGATTTTTCCCATGATGCTGAAAGACCAGAAGACCTCTATCATCGAGGCAAATCGTACCCACGCTACCGATACGGGTTCTCCCGAAGTGCAGGTTGCTATCCTCACCGAGCGTATCAACCAGCTCACCGAGCACCTGAAGGAGCACAAGCAGGACAACCACAGCCGCCGCGGTCTGTACAAGATGATCGGTAAGCGTCGTAGCCTGCTGGACTATCTGGCTCGCAAGGACATCGAGCGTTATCGTGCCCTCATCGCTAAGCTGGGTATCCGTAAGTAAGTAAACAGCGTGGGGAGGGAAAGGAACATTTTCCTCCCCACTTTTGCACCTACACTGACACGGGAGCCAATTTGTCTTTTTAGCAGTTGATTCTGTTGCTAATTTGTCTTGGCGATAGAATCAAGTGCTAAAAGGCGGCTCCCACCAAAACAACTTTACGAAAAGGAGTACGCTATGTCTACTATTATTACCAAGAAGCAGTTTCCCAACTACCGCAAGTACACCATGGATTTGGCTGGTCGCCCTCTGACGATGGAGGTCGGCAAGTTGGCTGAGCTGGCGAATGCCGCTGTTCTCGTCACCTACGGCGAGACCACCGTGCTGGTCACTGCTACCGCCGCCGCCCGTCCCCGTGATGGTATCGATTTCTTCCCCCTGAGCGTTGACTTCGAGGAGAAGATGTACGCCGTTGGCCGTATCCCCGGTAGCTTTATGCGCCGTGAGGGTCGCCCTGGCGAGAAGGGCATTCTGACCAGCCGTGTCATTGACCGCCCCATTCGTCCTCTGTTCCCCGGCGATTTCCGTAACGATGTTTCCATCATGGCAACCGTGATGAGCATGGATAACGATTGCTCCCCTGAAGTTGCCGCCCTGATTGGTACTTCCGCCGCCCTCGCTATCTCCGACATTCCTTGGAATGGTCCTGTCGGTGCGGTGAAGATGGGTCTGGTCGACGGTGAGCTGGTGGTCAACCCGACTGCCGAGCAGGATGCTAAGAGCGATATGGATGTGACCGTTGTTTCCACTGGCAAGAAGGTCGTTATGATTGAGGCTGGTGCCAACGAAGTGGACAACGACACCATGTTTAACGCCATCCAGAAGGCACACGAGGAGAACCAGAAGCAGATTGCCCTTATCAACCAGATGGTTGCTGAGATTGGCAAGCCCAAGTTCGAATATCCCCATGCTGAGTTTAATCAGGAGCTGTTCGATGCCATCGTGGACGAGTTCATGGATGAGGCAAAGGCCGCTATGGATACCGATGATAAGAATGTCCGTGAAACCCGCTGGAACGCTATGATTGACAAGTGGTTCGAGAAGTACGGTGAGGAGTATCCCGAACTGGACAAGTACCTCGAGGAGTTTACCTATAAGTTCCAGAAGAAGATTGTCAAGGCATGGCTCCTGGAGGGTCACCGCGTTGACGGTCGTGCCAAGAATGAAATTCGTCCTCTGGCCGCAGAGGTCGCCCTGTTGCCCCGTGTTCACGGCTCTGGTCTGTTTACCCGTGGTCAGACACAGGTTCTCTCTATCGCCACTTTGGATACGCTCTCCGGCGCACAGAAGCTGGATACTATCTGGCCTGAAACTGAGAAGCGTTATATGCACCACTACAACTTCCCCGGCTACTCTGTCGGTGAGGCAAAGCCCTCCCGTAGCCCTGGCCGCCGTGAAATCGGCCACGGTGCGCTGGCAGAGCGCGCCCTGATTCCTGTTCTGCCAAGTGTGGAGGAGTTCCCCTATGCCATCCGTGTGGTGTCCGAGGTTGTTTCCTCCAACGGTTCTACTTCTCAGGGTTCTATCTGTGGTTCTACCTTAGCTCTGATGGACGCTGGCGTGCCCATCAAGGCCCCCGTTGCTGGTATCTCCTGCGGTCTGATTCAGGATGACGACGGTTCTTTCACCACCTTTATCGACATTCAGGGCGTGGAGGACTTCCACGGTGAGATGGACTTCAAGGTGGGCGGTACCAAGAAGGGTATCACCGCCATCCAGATGGACCTGAAGAACGACGGTCTGACCATGGAGATTATCAAGAACGCACTGGATATCACCTACGATGCTCGTTGCGAGATTCTGGACCAGATTATGCTGCCCTGCATCGCTGAACCCCGTGCTGAGGTCAGCAAGTGGGCTCCCAAGATGATTACCATGAAGATTGACCCCGACAACATCCGCGATGTTATCGGTAAGGGCGGTTCTGTCATTCAGAAGATTGTCGCTGACACTGGTGCAAAGATTGACATTGACGATGATGGTACGATCCACATCGCCGCCGCAGATGCCGCCGCCTGCGATGCCGCTAAGCATGCCATCGACCAGATTGTATTTGTGCCTGAGGTCGGTGCGCTGTACTACGGCCGTGTTGTCCGCCTGATGCAGTTCGGTGCATTCGTCGAGCTGGCTCCCGGTAAGGATGGTCTGGTGCATATCTCCAAGCTGGACCAGAAGCGCGTGGAGAAGGTCGAGGATGTGTGCAACATCGGTGACATGATGTGGGTCAAGGTTATCGAGATTGATGAAAAGGGCCGTGTCAACCTCTCCCGCAAGGATGCTCTCAAGGAGATTGAGGCAAAGAAAGCCAACGGCGAGATGGTAAAGTAAGTTTTATACTAGGCTCCCCTACACAGGGGAGCCTTTTTGTAGTCAGAAGGAGGATATGATGTCTACGATTGCGGCTATTTCTACAGGGAATGTCGTTTCTGCGATTGGCGTTCTGCGCCTGTCTGGTGCAGAAGCATTTTCTATTGCAGATTGCGTATTTCGTCCCTTGAATGGAAAAAAATTGTCCAACTGTCCACGGCGTATGATGGTACTTGGAACACTATTGAACCGCGCAGGGGAGGCGATTGACCAATGCCTTGCCGTCACTTTCTCCGCTGGGGGGAGTTATACGGGGGAGGACAGCGTGGAATTTCACTGCCACGGTTCGCCTGTTATCTTAGACGAGGGACTGCGCGCCCTCTTTGCCGCTGGTGCAGTACAGGCAGGGCGAGGAGAATTTACCAAGCGCGCCTTTTTGAGTGGTAATTTGGACCTCACACAGGCGGAGGCGGTCATTGACTTGATTGAAGCGGAGAGCGCACAGGCGGCGCGAAATGCCGTGGAACAGCTCGGCGGCAGTCTGCGGAGAAAGATTGAAGCGGTGTACGATGCGTTACTCAATATCTCCAGCCAGTTTTATGCCGTGGTGGATTATCCCGACGAGGATATTGAGGACTTAGGACAGGGAGAAATCGAGCGCACTTTAGAAGATGCAGAAAAAACACTGCGTGACCTGTTGGCTACTTATCAGCGCGGTCAGGTGATGCGACAGGGGGTACCGACTGCCATCGTGGGACGGCCGAATGTCGGTAAGAGTTCTCTGTTGAATACCCTGTTGGGGTATGAGCGCGCTATCGTGACCGATGTGGCTGGTACAACACGAGATACCATCGAGGAAAAGGCGGTCGTGGGCGGTGTGCTGTTGCGCCTAATCGACACGGCAGGGATTCGTGATACCGAGGATACCGTGGAGCGCATTGGTGTGGCGCGCAGCCGCAGTGCTTTGGAGCGCGCACAGCTTGTCTTGGCTGTAGTGGATAGCAGTCGTGCGTTGCAGGAAGAAGATATGGCAATTTTGGCAGAAGCAACGAAGTGCGATAAATGTATTTTGGTCTGGTCAAAATCTGACCTCTCGGACGGTGCTACCTCTGTTCTCTTGCCACAGATGCCTACCGCGCAGGTGTGTGTGTCCTCGCTGACAGGGGAGGGAATCGAGCAGTTGGAACAGACCGTAGCGGAACTGTTCCCGGCAGGCGAAGTCCCAGCAGGACTGACGCTGACCAATACCAGACAGGCGGAGGCGGTGGAACGGGCGGCGCGTGCTGTCCACGGTGCGTTGGAGGCACTGCGTGGTGGATTAACCCCTGATGCTGTGTTGACCGATGCGGAGGGCGCGCTGAACGCACTGGGCGAATTGACAGGACGCACCCTGCGAGAAGATTTGGTCGGACGCATTTTCGAGCGTTTCTGCGTGGGCAAGTGAGGGGAAAGTGTCCTGTGCAGAAAGATTTTCCTTTACAAATGAGATGAGATGCGGTATAATAACACTCGACTTGGATAGTCGGGTGGATGGGCTCGTAGCTCAGCTGGGAGAGCGTACGGTTCGCATCCGTAAGGTCGAGGGTTCGATCCCCTTCGAGTCCACCAAAGAGAAAGACACCCTACGGGGTGTCTTTCTTTTTGGGCTTCGCTCTCTCCGCTCGCTCCGCCCCAGAGGCGATTTGACTTGCTCGGGCGGAGTGAATCCGCCCTGCGCCGCGCAAAAACAGCACCCTCCGGCAGGGGGTGCTGTTTTTTCAAATTTTGATACCCTTACAGCGCACGGACGCAAATACCCAGAACTTTATCAATTCGAAGGGGACTTCCTCATCAATTTTCAAAGGATACGGCGGCAGCAGTACCTCGCCCACCTGGGTGGTCACGGTGCGGTAACGCTTTTCCTTCAAAAACTTCTCCTTCTGGTTGGGATGGGGTAGGTAGATATGCAGATCCACCACCTCCACATCCGTGTTGTTGATCTCCACCAGTTCTACTAAAATGGTATGGTTCTTTTTCTTATCCATGTGCTCCAGCAGCTCGGGGGTATAGCGGATAGTCATGGCAGGCTCCTCCGTTAATGTTTTCTTTATTATACCTGCCGCCAAGGCATTCTGCAAGCGCTGTTTTTTCTTGTCTGCGGCAAATATTACGCTGTCTTCTGACGGCTATTAACAATTCGCCCTTTACTTATGCCGTTTCTTTCGCTATAATGTATTTTGTTGGATTATGTGTCCACAAAAAAGAGGACGATGAAATACCGGAGGGTTTTGATATGGCAAATTGTGCAATTGTAGGCATCAACTGGGGCGACGAGGGCAAGGGCCGCATGGTGGACCTGCTGACCCAGGATTATGATGTGGTGGTCCGTTATCAGGGCGGCGGCAACGCCGGCCACACGGTGGTCAACGAGCTGGGCAAGTTCGCCCTGCATCTGCTGCCCTCCGGCATTTTCCGCAAGGGTGTGGTGAACATTCTGGGCAACGGCGTTGCTATGGACTGTGAGAACCTGTGGATCGAAATGCAGGACGTGATGAAGCAGGGTGTGGCTCTGACGCCCGAGAACCTGATGATCTCCGACCGCGCTTCCCTGCTGCTGCCTTGGCACCGTGATCTGGACTCCCTGGAGGAGGCCCGCCTGGCCGACAAGAAATACGGCTCCACCAAGCAGGGCATCGCCCCCTTCTATTCCGACAAGTACCAGAAGAAGACCGTGATGGCCGGCGAGCTGCTGTACCCCGAGTACCTCAAGGCCCATCTGGCCGACATTCTGGAGTGGAAGAATCTGACGCTGGACCGCGTGTACGGCGCCAAGACCTACACTCTGGACGAGATCATGGCCTGGATCGACGATTTCGGTGCCAAGATCCGCCCCTATGTGTGCGACACCGGCGCTTTCCTGCGTAAGGCCCAGGCCGAGGGTAAGAGCATCCTCTTTGAGGCTCAGCTGGGTGCCCTGCGCGATTTGGACTACGGCATCTATCCCTACACCACTTCCTCCAATACGCTGGCCTGCTTTGCCCCTGTGGGCAGCGGTCTGCCCTCCGCCCGCATCGACGAGGTGGTGGGCGTAGTGAAGGCCTATTCGTCCTGCGTGGGCGAGGGTCCCTTCCCCTGCGAGTGGTTCGGTGAAGAGGCCGAAAAGCTGCGTGAGGCCGGTGCCGAGTACGGTGCCAAGACCGGCCGTCCCCGCCGCGTAGGCCCCATCGACATCGTGGCCACCCGCTACGGCGTGCAGATGCAGTCCGCCACCAACATCGCCCTGACCAAGCTGGACGTGCTGAGCTACATGGACAAGATCCCCGTGTGCACCCGCTATGAGATCAACGGTACTGAAACCGATGAATTCCCCTTCCCCACCCTGCAGAACATCGCCAAGCCTGTCATTGAGTATATGGACGGCTGGATGTGCGATATCTCCAAGATCACCGAGTGGGACAAGCTGCCCACCGCCGCCCAGCGTTATGTGGAGTATGTGGAGCAGGCCATCGGCTGCCACATCGGTTACGTATCCGTCGGTCCCGAGCGTGACAGCATCATCCTGCGCTGACAACCTTACGTGAGAAAGGACGGCTCTTTTATGGCAAGAGACCGCTACGAATCCCCTCTGTCCTCCCGCTACGCCTCGCAGTATATGCTGCGCCTGTTCTCCCAGCAGGAGCGCATCCGCATCTGGCGTCAGCTGTGGGTGGAACTGGCCCGTGCCGAGCACGAGCTGGGCCTGCCCATCACCGCCGAGCAAGTAACCGAGCTGGAGGCTCACACCGAGGACATCGACTTTGACATGGCCGCGGCCCGGGAAAAGGAAGTACGCCACGACGTGATGGCTCACGTCTACACCTACGGCAAGGCCGCCCCCTCCGCCGCCGGCATCATCCACCTGGGTGCCACCAGCTGCTATGTCACCGACAACTCCGACCTGGTGATCTACCGCAACGGCCTTCGCTATCTCCGTGGTGAGCTGCTGGCCGTGATGAAGCATCTGGCCGACTTCGCCCGCCGTTATAAGGATACCCCCACCCTGGGCTACACCCACTATCAGGCCGCCCAGCCCGTCACCGTGGGCAAGCGCGCCACACTGTGGCTGCAGGACTTCATGACCGACCTGGAAGAGCTGGATTTCGTCATCGACAACATGCGCTTTTTGGGCTGCCGCGGCACCACCGGTACCGAGGCCAGCTTCATGGAGCTGTTTGAAGGTGACGGCGAGAAGATCGACGAGATGAACCGCCGCATCAGCGCCGCCTTCGGCTTTGACAAGTGCTTCAGCGTCTGCGGCCAGACCTATCCCCGCAAGGCCGACAGCCGCATCCTCAACGTGCTCAGTTCCATTGCCCAGAGCGCTTACCGCATGGCCAACGACATCCGCCTGCTGCAGCATGACCGCCAGGTGGAAGAGCCCTTTGAGAAAAACCAGATCGGCTCGTCCGCCATGGCCTACAAGCGCAACCCCATGCGCTGCGAGCGGATCTGCTCTTTGAGCCGCTATCTGCTGGCCGATGCGCTGACCGCCCCCATGACTGCCTCCACCCAGTGGATGGAGCGCACGCTGGACGACTCGGCCATCCGCCGTATCTCCATGCCCGAGGGCTTCCTGTGCGCCGACGCCATACTGCGTCTGTGCCGCAACGTCACCGACGGCCTGCACGTGAACGAAAAGATCGTGGACCGTACCTGCCGCGAATACATGCCCTTCATCGCCACGGAAAATCTGATGATGGAAGGCGTCAAGCGCGGCGGCGACCGGCAGGAACTGCACGAGATCGTGCGCGAGTGCTCCATGGCTGCCACCGCCCGTATGAAAGAGGGCGAGAGCTGCGACCTTCTCAGCCGCCTGGCCGCTACCGGCGCCTTCTCCATGACGGAGGATGAGATGGCCGCGGTACTGGACCCCAAGCTGTATGTGGGCCGCTGCGGCGAGCAGGTGGAGACCTTCCTTGCCCAGATCGCTCCTCTGCTGTCCGACGCCAGCGAAACGGGCGAGGACATCAGCCTGTAATCATTTTGCAAAAAAGACCTGTTCCCCGCGGGAAACAGGTCTTTTTTGTTATCGGTCCGGCAAATCCAACATCAAATTGATCGTGCGGTAAATTGCCCCGCAAGCAGGGCACATCCAGTCGTTATTGCTCTTTTTTGCCTTCTTGTGCAAATGCGTCAACTCCGCTCCGCCGCATTGAGGGCAACCGGTAGGCTGCTCCCGCCACAACCGTTTGAGGAAAGCCAGCTCCTCTTCTCTTGTTTTGTGGATCACCGGTTACCTCTTCTTCCGCCCGCCGGCCGCAGGGATCCCCAGCTCCGCGCGGTATTTGGCCACTGTCCGAAGTCGGGTCGTAGCCATGTCGTTCTGTGAGCCAAGGCGTTGGGTCTAGTCATTGTCTTCCTAAGAC
>JAZOVU010000044.1:0-31141 GCA_045658885.1 Candidatus Pelethomonas sp.
GTGCTACTGTCCACGACAGAGATTGCAATGCCGCGAAAAACATCCTAAAAGAGGGACTGCGCCTGTTGGCGTAACTGGAAATATGGTAGGGTGGGACACACCCGAACCGATACGCTCGGGGAGACCATGTAAGACCTCGCACGGTGCAGGCTACGGTCAACGAACCGAGAATCCCCTGCCTTTAGGCATGGGGAGTGTCAATGCTCGGTCAGGTACAGTTTGCCTTCCTCGACATAGAGCGCGGCGTTCTTCTGAATCCCCTCGTACTGTTCGTCGGAGATTTCGCGCACGACCTTGCCAGGGACACCGACCACCAGACTGCGGGGGGGAATGACCTTGTTCTCGCCCACCAGCGCACCTGCGCCGATGATGGAACCCTCCCCAATCACAGCACCGTCCAGAATAGTCGCGCCCATCCCGACGAGGCAGTTGTCCTCGATGGTACAGCCGTGGACAATGGCACCGTGGCCGATGGTGACACCGCGCCCAATGGTGGTATCCTTAGCACCGTGGACACAGCAACAGTCCTGTACATTGCTGTTTTCTCCCACGCGGATGGCACAGGCATCGCCACGAATGACGGCACCGTACCACACATTGGCACCCTTTTCGAGAACAACATCACCGATGATGGTGACATTCTCGGCCAGATACGCCTCCTCGTGAATCACTGGCGTTTTTCCGTTGCAAGTTTTGATAATCATCGCAATTTCCCCCTTATTTTGTATGTTCCGCCTCGTGGACGAGCCGTGTCGCCTCGCGGAGTGAAATATTTTGTTCCTGTGCAATGCGTGCTAAGTCGTCGAACTCGTACTTGGCGCGCTGTACCCCCTGTCCTGTGCTGACCTTGTGGCGCACCGTGCCGAATGGGGTTTGCACCGAGGTGATGTGACGCTGTAACACCGTACGCTGTTTCTCTATCTCTCGGATGCCCAGTGTCGTGGTGTGGCGAAAGAGCAGTTCTGTCATGCGCTGTTTGTCCTCTGCCTTGCACAGCACGGTCAACAGCACCGCAGGGCGGTTCTTTTTCGTACTCACCGCTGTGTTGAATACTTCTAACGCACCGCCGTCCAACAGTTCATCCATCGCAAAACCGATTTCCTCGCCTGTCATATCGTCGAGATTGCACTGCAACTCCCACACGCTGTCGGCGCGGTCCTGGCTGTCGCCCAGTAGACAGCGCACACAGTTGGCGGCAGGGAAGTCCTTTTTGCCCATGCCATAGCCGATGTTCCGTACCGCCATGGGGGGCATGGGGGAGAAGGTGTGGACAAAGTGCTTCAGCAGTGCCGCGCCTGTGGGGGTGCAGAGTTCGCCACGGATACCGCCGCCGTAGATGGGGACATCCCGTAGGATGTACGCCGTAGCAGGGGCGGGCACAGGTAGAATACCGTGGGCACACTTGACCTGTCCACTGCCGACATGGATGGGAGAGGCAACGATACGGTCGGGGCTGAGCTTGTGCAGAAGCAAACAAACAGCGGTGATATCTGCGAGTGCATCCATTGTGCCGACCTCGTGGAAATGAATCTCCTGGATGGGGACACCGTGGGCGTGGCTCTCCGCTTCTGCAATCAGACCGTATACCGCGAGGATATCGCGCTGTACCGCCTCGGGTAGATGGAGATGGGACACCCGATGCTCGATGTCATGTAGTCCACTGTGGGCATGGTGGTGGTGTTCCTGCTCATGCTCGTGGGTATGGGGATGCTCGTGGTCGTGACCGTGGGTGTGGTCGTGGTGATGTCCATGCGAATGGTCATGTGCATGGTCATGGTGGTGGTCGTGGAGATGTTCGTCCTCCTCTCTATCACCGACCATAACGCGGATATGGGTACCCGTAATACCGCACTTGATGGACGGCTCACGCTTCACAGTGACACCGTGTAAGCCGATGTTGTTTAACTCGTGCAGAAAACTGTCTGCATCGTCCAATAGCTCCAATAGCGCACCAGTGAGCATATCACCAGCCGCACCCATCGCGCAGTCGATATATAGCGTTCTCATCGCTTTGCCTCCATGTGGTTAATCATACTGGCGGTATAAGCCGCGCCGAAGCCGTTGTCGATGTTGACCACCGACAGACCACTGGCGCAGGAGTTGAGCATAGACAGCAGTGCCGCCACACCGCCAAAGGATGCGCCGTAGCCCACGCTGGTGGGAACGGCAATCACAGGACAGTCTGCCAGTCCACCGACGACACTGGCGAGTGCGCCCTCCATGCCAGCGATGGTGATAATGACGCTCGCGCGCATGATGTCCTCTAAATGGGACAGCAGACGGTGAATCCCTGCCACACCGACATCATAGATGCGCTGTACCTCGTTCCCCAATACCTGTGCGGTGAGGGCGGCCTCCTCCGCCACAGGGATGTCACTGGTGCCTGCGGTCATTACGAGGATTTTACCAATGCCGTCTGGCTGTGGCATTTCGCCCACGATACCCACACGGCCGTCCTTGTAGTAGGTGAGGTCGCTGTGGCTCTGGCGGATGATTTCGGCGGACTCTGCACGCAGACGAGTAATTAAAATCGTCTTCTGTCCACTGGCTTTCATGGCGGATACAATGCCGACCATCTGCTCAGCGGTCTTACTTGCACCATAGATGATCTCCGCCGCACCTTGGCGAATTTTGCGGTGATGGTCGATGTTGGCGTAGCCTAAGTCCTCAAAGGGCTGTACTTTCAACTGCTGTACCGCGCTTTCTACGGACACCGAGCCGTCACGCACCGCCTCCAACAGTTGCTTGATGTCGTTGTTCATTTGCGTTCCTCCAAATCGAGTAAAATATGGGGATACAGCGGTTGCAATCCCGCCAGAATCTTCTGCCGTTTTTCAAGAAGCAGAGGGAACTGCTCGGCGCGCACCTGTAATTTCGCACTGTCACCCAACAGGCGCACACGGAAGTCCCGAAAGCCAAGCGACTGTAAAAATTGCTCCGCCTGTTCGGTTTTGGCGAGTTTTTCTGCGGTGATGTGCTCCCCTGTGGGAATGCGCGTGGCAAGACAGGCATAGGCAGGCTTGTCCCAAGTGAATAAGTTTGCTTCACGGCTCAAAGTACGAACTTGCGCCTTAGTGATGCCACATTCACGCAACGGAGAGCGCACAGAGAGTTCACGCAGGGCACGGATGCCAGGGCGGTCGCTGTCATCGTCCGAGGCATTGGTTCCGTCGATAAGCAGAGAATAGCCGTCCGCCTGCGCCGCCTGTACAATGGCGGTGAAAATACACTTTTTGCAGTGGTAACAGCGGTCGGCAGGGTTGGCGGTGATGGTGTCGTCGCAGAGAACATCCAGGGGCAGAATCCGCAACTTCGCTCCTAGCTCACGCGCCAGACGCTCTGCGTCCTCCCGTTCAAAAGTCGGTTGAAAAGCGGAGTGGACATAGTAGGCAGTGACATCTGCGCCCGATGCTGTTGCGGCATACAGCAGATAGGCGGAGTCTACACCGCCAGAAAAAGCCAGTGCGACTTTTGGATTTTCTTGAAAAAAAGTATGTAGGGTCATAGGTACCTCGTGTGTCGATAGTTTTTTTAATTATACCAGAATTTGTGTGGCAATACAAGAAAGAAACCGTGCATACTATTTCCATCAATCTATTGGATGGAGGCGAGCATGATGCCGAAACGCTTGGGACGGCAGACAGTCGCACTGGAGGTACCGGCGGTCATCCTATCAAACGCGGCTGTCGGCGGTAAAATGGAGGGCGAGGGACCACTACGCGACTACTTTGACTACCTCAGTGACGACAGCTTTTTCGGAGAAAAATCGTGGGAAAAGGCGGAGAGTGCCATGCAGAAAGCCGCACTGCGCTTGGCACTGGAGAAAGGCGGATTTACGGCGGAGGAGCTCGATTATGTACTGGCAGGAGATTTGCTCAACCAGTGTATCGGCACATCGTTTGGTCTGCGCGATTTCTCGATTCCGTTTTATGGACTGTATGGTGCGTGTTCCACAATGGGCGAGAGTCTTGCCCTCGGTTCGATGCTGGTGTCCGCTGGATTTGCAACGCGTGTCGCCGCCATGACCAGTAGCCACTACTGTACCGCCGAGCGACAGTATCGGATGCCAGTGCCGTATGGCAGTCAGCGCACCCCCACCGCACAGTGGACGGCGACGGCTTCAGGGTGTGTCATTGTGGGACAGGCAGAGCATGGCTGTGCAGTTACCGCCATTACTTGTGGAAAAATCGTGGATAAAGGGTTGAAAGATGCCAATAACATGGGGGCGGCGATGGCCCCAGCCGCCTACGACAGTCTGCGCGCGCATCTTTCTGCCACCCAAACGACACCGTCCGATTACGATTTGATTGTCACGGGGGATTTGGGGATTCTGGGCCATCAGATTGTGGTGGACCTGTTTCAACAAGAGGGGGTAGAGCTGGGCGACCGCTACCAAGATTGTGGTATGTTGCTCTTTGATATCCCGAAACAGGATATGCACGCAGGCGCAAGTGGCTGTGGCTGTGCGGCCTCGGTGCTGTGTGGGTATCTGTTGCGCGAGATGCAGGGGGGAAAGTGGCGCAGGATTTTGTTTGCCCCTACGGGTGCGCTCCTCTCGCCAACCTCGTCGTTTCAGGGCGAGAGTATCCCTGGTATCTGCCACGCGATGACGATTGAAATGGTATAGGAGGATGGATATGTATGCAGTATCTCAACGCATTTCTGTGCGGCGGTATCCTGTGTTTGATTGGACAACTGCTCATCGACAAGACAAAACTTACCCCTGCCCGTATCCTGACGGGATATGTGGTGGCAGGGGTGATACTGGAAGCCGTTGGTGTGTACGCACCGATTGCACAGTGGGGCGGTGCAGGAGCCACTGTCCCCTTGACGGGCTTTGGTTCTAATTTGGCAAAAGGTGTCGCCAAGGCGGTCAATGAAAAGGGATGGCTGGGAATTTTGACGGGCGGATTGACCGCTACGGCTGGCGGAATCGCCGCCGCAGTCGTGTTCGGATTCGTAGCCGCCCTACTGTTCAAGCCTGGGGAAAAACGTTGACACTCCCCATGCCTAAAGGCAGGGGATTCTCGGTTCGCTGACCGTAGCCTGCACGATGCGAGGTCTTACATGGTCTCCCCGAGCGTATCGGTTCGGGTGTGTCCCACCCTACCATATTATTCTAGCTACGCTAACAGGCGCAGTCCTTCGTTGAGAATGTTCTTTGCGGCGTTGCAATCTCTGTCGTGGACAGTACCACAATTCGGGCAAGTCCACTCTCGCACCGAGAGGTCTTTCGTCCCAGACCACTGTGTACCACAAGCAGAACAGAGTTGACTGGACGGATAGAAGCGGTCAATGACGACAATCTTCTTTCCGTACCACTCTGCTTTATATTCCAACTGTCTGCGAAATTCTCCCCAACTTGCGTCCGAGATAGCCTTTGCTAAGCGATGATTCTTCACCATATTCTTTGGTGCAAGATTCTCGATGCAGATGATATCATACTTGCGAAGTAGTTCGGTAGATAGCTTGTGTAACTGGTCTTTGCGCTGATTGGTGATATGTTCGTGTAATCTTGCCACCTTGATGCGCGCCTTCTCTCTGCGATTGCTCCCCTTTGTTTTTCGGGAGAGTTGCCGTTGGAGGCGCGCTAACTTCTTCTCGGACTTAGCAAGATACTTGTGGTTCGCGTACTCGTTTCCATCCGCATCCACGGAAAAGGATTTGATGCCCATGTCCAGTCCTGTGACTGCACCTGTAGTGGGCAACTGTTCTATCTCTACATCTGTACAGCACACAGATACAAAGTACTTCCCACTCGGATTTCTGGAAATGGTGGCAGACAGGATACGACCCTTGACTGCTTTCGAGATACGGCACTTCACCTTGCCCAACTTCGGGAGCTGTACTGCGTTGTCCAATACCTTGATGTTTGTTCCAACACATTTGCTCTTGTAGCTTTGCCGATGGTTGCGCTTGCTCTTAAAGCGAGGATAGCCAGATTTCTCGCCTCGCTTTACCCGTCGGAAGAAGTTTTGGTATGCTGTATCCAAGTCTTGCAAAGACGATTGCAGTGATGTAGAATCCGCTTCTTTAAGCCACGGAAACTCCTGTTTCAGCGCAGTCAGCTGCTTGTCCTGTTGGAATCGGGTCGGTGCTTTTCCATTCTCCCGATATTGTTCTTGTCTCTGGGCGAGAAAGTGGTTGAATATATACCGACAACATCCAAAATTTCGGGATATCTGTTCCTGCTGTTCTATGTTCGGGTATAGCCGGAATTGATAAGAATATTCCACTTTTTCACCTCACAATCTCATATATTGTTTGATTTTCTATGGGTATAGTATACCATTTTTCGCTCCCTATTGCAACCTGTTACCCTCTTTTACGAGGGAATAATGTGTGCCTTATATCCCCATGTCTAAAGACAGGGGCTTTACGGAACGGATGGTAAAGTTAAAAACACGCAGGGAGTGCCGCCCAAAATTCTCGCGGTACTCCCTTTTTACTATTTTATTAAAAAATCAAATATTCCCCTGCGTAAGGGGTTGCTAATGACGCTGCGTTATATAGTAAAATTGCGGTGTCAGGAGGTGAAACAAGCTATGTCAAAATACACAACAGGAGAAATTGCCAAACTCTGCGGTGTGACGGTTCGCACGGTCCAGTACTACGATGCACGCAGTATTCTTATCCCGACCGCGCTGAGCGAAGGTGGACGGCGACTGTACAGCGAGGAAGATGTGCAGAAATTACGCATCATCTGTTTCTTGCGTGACTTGGGCATCCCACTCAATGCCATCGGGGAACTGCTCTCCGAACAGGACCCCAAAGCGGTCATTCAAACCATTCTCGATGAACAGGAGCAGGGTCTGCGCGAGGAGATTGCCCAGCGACAAGTACAGTTGGAACGGGTGACAGACCTCAAGCGTGAAGTACGCAATATGGACCATTTCTCCGTTGCATCCATCGGTGACATAGCGTACCATATGGAAAGCAAAAAGAAGTTGCGCGCGCTCTACCGTAAGATATTGTGTATCGGTTTGGTCCTAGAAGCCATCGAAACGACCACCTTTTTCATCGGTCTTTTCAAAGGAAACTGGCTTCCCTATGCACTCGGAAAAATGGTGGTGATTGCGCTCGCCATCTGGCTTAGTGCCTATTATTTCAACCGTGTGGACTATATCTGTCCCCACTGTCACACACCCTTTCGCCCACACTTTCGAGAAGCCCTTTTTGCTCGCCATACATTAACCACACGCAAGCTGACCTGCACCAGTTGCGGGCACCACGGCTTTTGCGTTGAAACTTACAGAAGGGAAGAACACTGATATGCTCACCATCCATCATCTCACCAAGCACTATAAGGGGAGTACCAAAGGCGTGACCGACCTGAGTTTGCGTGTCGCTCCAGGCGACCTCTATGCGTTCATCGGACACAACGGCGCAGGCAAAACTACTACACTCAAGTGCATCACAGGCATCCACGACTTCGATTCTGGCGAAATTCTTATCAACGGTATCGACTTACGCCGTGACCCCATCGCCTGTAAACGCACCTTCGCCTACATCCCCGACAACCCCGACTTATACGAATATCTCACAGGAATTCAGTACCTCAACTTCATCGCCGATGTATTTGAAGTAGGCGTGCAGGAGCGTAACCAGCGTATCGAACACTACGCCGCCGCGTACGAGATTACCGCCTCGCTGGGCGACCTCATCTCCAGCTATTCGCACGGTATGAAGCAAAAACTGGCCATTATCTCCGCACTGGTCCACCAGCCCCGTCTGCTCATTCTGGACGAGCCGTTTGTTGGTCTGGACCCCAAAGCCGCCATTGTAACCAAACAGCTCATGCACGAGCTGTGCGAGAGTGGTGGTGCCGTCTTTTTCTCCACCCATGTGCTAGAGGTCGCGGAAAAGCTGTGCAACAAGGTCGCCATCATTAAGGACGGCGTACTGGTGGCCTCTGGTGCGATGGACAGCATCGTACAGG
The DNA here is from genome assembly GCA_045658885.1 of Candidatus Pelethomonas sp. Lineage (GTDB taxonomy): Bacteria > Bacillota > Clostridia > Oscillospirales > Oscillospiraceae > Pelethomonas. Next base: position 7,940 of record JAZOVU010000044.1, read on the forward strand.
AGGGACAGACACTGGAATCCATCTTTATGGAGGTGGTCGATGATGCTAAAACAGAGTAAATGGATTGCGTCCCTCGAACTAAAAAACCTGTTTGGGTTAAATACCCTGCGCCATACCAAAGATAAGTCGATGAAACGCCGTGCGGCGCTGTTGGGCTTCGCGTGGGTCATGCTTATCGCTATGGTGTTCCTCTATGTGGGCGGTCTTGCCTATGGTCTGATTACGCTCGGCCTTGCCAGTATCCTCCCCGCCTATCTGGTGACCATCGCCAGCATTATTATCCTCATGTTCGGCCTATTTAAGGCAGGCGATATACTATTCCACCGCAGTGGCTATGAGATTCTCTCCTCGCTCCCCCTACAACAGGAGGCTATTGTGGTCGGTCGCTTTGCGCGAATGTATGCAGAAGATTTTCTGTTGACCCTGTTGGCACTCGTGCCAGGCGGTGCCGTCTATGCGGTACTGGTGCGCCCTGTGTGGTACCTCTACCCCGTATGGGCTGTCGCCGCGCTGTTACTCCCTCTGTTACCGCTGTCCCTTGCCACACTGCTGGGCACGGTCATCTCTGGCATCTCCTCGCGCATGAAAAACAAGTCCGTATCACAGGTCGTTCTCTCCCTCGCCATCGTTCTTGGGTCACTCTGGCTCTCCACGACGCTGGGCACGCACGCAGAAACTCTCACTCCTGAGATGCTGGCAGACCTCGCGGAAACTGTGGCTCAGCTCATCGGACGACTGTATCCCCCTGCCCTGTGGCTCGGTCGGGCGATGCACGCGGGCAGTGTCGGCTCCCTCGCCCTGTGCGCCGTGGTGTATCTCTCGGTATTTTTGGCGGTCGTCCTGTTGGCGGCGCACAATTTCCACGCTATCTGTCGCCGTCTGGCTGCCACCACGGCCAAACACGACTACCGCATGGAGCATCTACAACAGTCCTCTGTCTTAAAATCTCTGTGGAAGCGCGAATGGAAACGCTACTTTGCCTCTGGTGTCTATGTGACAAATACCATTATGGGTCCTATTCTGGGAACGGCTCTCGCTATCGTCTATCTCGTCGCAGGAGGTGAGCGTGTCAATCAGCTATTCGGTATCGAGATAAATATGGGTGAGTGGCTTCCCTTCCTTATCGGCGGTACTTTTGCCATGATGCCCACGACCTCCGTTTCCCTCTCGATGGAGGGAAAAAACTGGTGGATTACGAAAAGTCTGCCCCTACCCACCAAGACCATCCTCGACAGTAAATTACTGCTATATGTGAGCTTGGTCTTGCCCTGTTACCTTGTAGCAGAGGTGGCACTGGTGCCCGCCATCCACCCCGACTTTCTCGGTCTGGTATGGTTCTTGGTGATTCCTGCCGTACTAATTTTGTTTTCCGGTGTGTTCGGCATTACAGCCAACCTGTTGCTCCCCAATTTCAACTGGGACACCGAGGTCAGCGTTGTCAAGCAGAGTGCGGCAGCAGCTGTTGGTGGATTTGGTGGTATCATTGCCGCCATCTTCTTTGCGCTGGCGGTGGCCTTTTTGCCAATAGCCAATCCCCATGTGGTAAAACTTGTCGGTTCTGTGGTGATTCTTGGTGCAACTGCTCTGCTCTACCACAAGAACAATGCAACCGATTTGAAAAAATTATAAAAAAATAGAGGATGGCGTGTGCCATCCTCTATTTTCTGCTATGTAGCTAAATTACTCAGCAACGATAGCGTCCACGGGGCAATTGCCAGCGCAAGCACCGCAGTCCACGCAGACATCAGCCTTGATCTCGTACTGGGTATCGCCCTGGACAATAGCCTCAACGGGGCAGTTCTCAGCGCAAGTACCGCAGCTAACGCAAGCATCAGTAATCTTGTGAGCCATGAATCGTTACCTCCTATTAGTATGGTAGTCTTATTGTAGCATGAAGTTTCAAAAAAGCAAGAGGAAAATGAACGGAGTACGAGAAAAGTATGGACAAACTGAAAAAAAGTGTAAAAGACTTCTGCATGGGTATACTGGATACAACCAAAAATTTGCAGGAGGCACATCATGCGGGCAAATCAATTCACACAAACGGCGCAGTCGGCACTGCGTCTAGCACAGGGTAAAGCAGGCGAGCTGGGACATAGCTATGTCGGCAGTGAACATATCTTATTGGGGATTCTCTCCTCAGAGGACAACCTTGCGCGTCGCTGTCTGCACGAGCAGGGAGTCAGTGCGGAGCAGGTACGACAGACACTCATTTCATTTGTGGGGAAAGGGCTGTCTGGTATGCCCCCGTCCCAAGGCTTGACCCCCCGTGCACGCCGTATTATTGAAGCCGCCGCCCAGGAATGTGTCGACAACGGCGGTGTCTATGTCGGCACAGAACATCTGCTGTTAGGGTTGTTGCGCGAGGAAGGCAACATGGCTCTGCGGATTCTCCATGCCCTTGGGACGGATGTGCGCCGTCTACAGGCCACTCTATTACAGCGTATCGGTGGCACGGTGGCCACACGCCCCCAGACGCGCCCTACACCCACGCGCGAGGAACCTGTGCGCTCTAAGGCACTGGAGCAGTTCACACGCAGTCTGAATGCTATGGCACGAGAGGGTAAACTGGACCCCGTGGTGGGGCGGGAGCGTGAACTGACACGCACCATCCGCATTTTGACCCGTCGCACCAAAAATAACCCCGTTTTAGTCGGAGAACCTGGCGTTGGTAAGACGGCAGTGGCGGAAGCACTCGCACAGCGCATCGTAGACGGGGATGTGCCTGAAGAACTCCGCAACACGGTCATTCTCTCCATCGACATTGCCGCCATGTTAGCAGGCACGAAATACCGTGGGGAGTTTGAGGAGCGCGTGAAAAACGCCCTCACAGAAGTCAAAAAATTAGAAAATGTGATTCTATTCATTGATGAATTGCACACGATTGTCGGCGCAGGTAGTGCGGAGGGCGCAGTAGATGCCGCCAATATCTTAAAGCCTGCACTGGGGCGCGGTGAGGTGCGTATCATCGGGGCGACTACCCTCGACGAGTACCGCAAGCACATCGAAAAGGACGCGGCACTGGAGCGTCGCTTCCAAATGGTGACCGTGGACGAGCCCGACGACGCGACTGCCCTGGCCATTCTAAACGGACTAAAACCGCGCTATGAGGCACACCACCGTATCGCCATCCGTGATGAGGCACTCCGCGCCGCCGTAGAACTCAGCCGCCGCTATCTACCCGACCGCCGTTTACCCGACAAGGCCATCGACCTCATGGACGAGGCTTGCAGTCGTGTACGGCTCTGCACGGTGGCAAACTCCCCCGACACGGCGCGATTGGAGCAACGGTTGGCACAAGTCCGCGCCGATAAAGCCACCGCCGTGGCGGAGGAAGATTTCACCAGTGCGGCAAAACTCAAAGATGTAGAGGACGACTTTGCCCAACAACTCCGTGTCGAACGACAGCGCGTGTCATCCGAGGCACTAGACACTGCTGTAACCGCCGAAGATATCGCCATTGTAACCGCCGAGTGGACAGGCATTCCCGTCCAGCGTATCACCTGTAGCGAACGCGAACGGCTGTTACAGTTGGAGGACGCACTACGCGCCAGCGTGGTCGGGCAGGATGAAGCCGTCTGCGCCATTGCCCGTGCCATCCGCCGTAGTCGTATGGGATTAAAAGAACCCAACCGCCCGACTGGCTGTTTTCTTCTATTGGGTGCGAGTGGTGTCGGTAAGACACAGCTATGTCGTGCGCTGGCACGGACGCTCTTTGGTGGCGAAGATGCCATGATTCGCCTCGATATGTCGGAATTTTCTGAGGGGCATTCCGTCAGCCGCCTAGTTGGCGCACCTCCTGGCTATATCGGTCACGACGATGGGGGGCAGTTGACGACACAGGTGCGCCGCCGTCCGTATAGTGTCGTACTATTCGACGAGATTGAAAAAGCGCACCCCGATGTCTGGAATCTCCTCTTGCAGATTATGGAGGACGGCCGTTTAACCGACAGCCGTGGCCGTCAGGTTGATTTTTGCAACACCATCATCGTAATGACAGGCAATGTCGGGGCGCGCCACCTCGCACGCAACCGCACATCCTTGGGCTTCTCCTCTGGCACGCAAAACCCACACGCCGAGATGAAACAGGCCGTGGAGGAGGAATTGCGCCGTACTTTCCGCGCCGAGTTTTTGGGTCGTGTCGATGAAACGATTATCTTTCGGCGGTTGGAAGAACAGGACCTCATTGCCATTGCACAGAACATGGTGGACGAACTTGCCCACCGCCTCGCAGACCACGGTATTACCCTCACCGCCGAAGCATCCGCCCTCGCCGTCTTGGTGCGTGGACAGGACGGTGGTGAATACGGTGCGCGTCCCCTGCGCCGCCTCATCCGTACGCAAGTCGAGGATGTGATTGCCGATGGCCTGCTGGAACAGCGGTATCAGCAGGGAGATACCCTACAATTGACACAGAAAGATGATAAATTGTGCATTATGCACTATCAACACGCGTAATTTGACCGTTTTTTCCCCAATTGACATAGCTACAAAATACTGATAAACTGGGTGTAGTGATATGTTCAAAGAAAGAGAGGGGAAATCTATGGATTATAGTATTGCACAGTCCCGATTGAACGAAGGTATCGTCAAGAAACATTCACTGGCTATCATCATTGTCTGTACGCTGTTCGGTGTGTTGAATGTCGCGCGACATAGTGTTGCGGTTGGGTTATTGACTTTCGCTTTTGCCGCCATCATTGCCCTACTTGTCCTTGTGTTTTTGAAAGACAAATCCATCGTGACACGCGGAACCGTACTCACACAGGCCACCTGTATCATTATCGCAGTTCTCGCCTCGGCTAACCATGAGCTTCATGCTATGTTTGCCCTGTTGCTCGGCAATATTGCCATCGGCAGTATTTACTACAGTCCCAACAATATCCGTGCCGTCTGGACATTGACAAACATTGTCCTGCTGGGTGCGGTGTTGTTCCCCAATACCCTGTATGCTGGTGCATCAGTTGACCTGATTGTTAAGGGCATTCTCGGTGTCAATATCGGCGCAGTGATGATTTCCATGTTGGTGCGCGAGTGTGTCACCAATATCAACACCGCCGAGGAAAAGAAAGCACAGGTAGACGAACTTCTCGCACAGGTCAGCGCACAGATGGAGGAGAGTCAAGCTCTCTCCGCACGACAGACCGTTGTGATGGACGAAGTTTCTATTGTCGCCGGCCATCTGGAGCTGTCCAGTGTCTCCATGCGTGATATTGCACAAAATTTGAATGCTGTTTCCAATGCACAGGAGGAAACCATTTCCAACATTCAGAGCAGTATTGACAACTTCGCCGATAGTACCGAGGAGTGCTTCTCCGTGGCGGAGCGCGCCTCCGAGGCCGCCATGCGTAGTGCCAAGATGCTCAGTGAAAACGCAGAAAACATGGAACAGATGCAACAGGCCATGCGTGAGATTGAAGAAACTTCCGCGCGCATCGGCGGTATCATTAAGACGATTGACGACATCTCTTTCCAGACCAATATTCTCGCGCTGAATGCCGCTGTTGAGGCGGCGCGTGCTGGTGCGGCAGGTAAGGGCTTCTCCGTCGTCGCTGACGAGGTGCGCTCTCTGGCAAACAAGAGTGCCGAAGCCGCCAAAAACAGTGCCTCACTCATCAATGATTCTATCGCGGCGGTGCGCAGTGGCAGTCACTATGCCCATGTTGCGGCCGAGCAGATGGTTGTCGCTATCGAGTGTTCGCGTGAGAGCGAGGCCTATGCGCGCGAGATTGACCAGTTGACTGGACAACAGCAGGAGTCCATCGGTGTCATCCGTCAGCAGGTGGCAGAAGTGTCCAGTATCGTGGCACAGAACTCCCGTATGGCAGAGGAAAGTGCCGAGATTGCCAACAGCCTTGCCGATGAAGTTTCTCGTATGAACGGTATTATGACAAAGTAATTTTCATTTCTCAGGAGGTTTGTGGATGAAATTGATGATTGCCTCCGACCTGCATGGGTCGGCATACTTTGTAAAAAAATTGATGGAGCGCGTGGAACAGGAACAGCCAGATAAAATTCTGCTGTTGGGCGATTTGCTGTACCACGGACCACGCAATGCTCTGCCCGAGGAGTACAGCTGTCCGAGCGTTGCTGACCAGCTCAACGCGATACAGAATAAAATCCTCGCCGTGCGTGGCAATTGCGACAGCGAAGTAGACCAGATGGTACTGGAATTTCCTATGATGTCCGATTATGCTATGTTGGAGTGGGAAGGTCTCTCCCTGTTTGCCACACACGGCCACCTGTGGAGTGAGAGTTATCCGCCACGCATGACAGAAGGCACGATTCTGCTCAACGGACACACCCATATCCCTGCCTGTGTCCCCCACGGTACTTTTACCTATATCAACCCTGGCTCTACCTCCATCCCCAAGGGAGGCAGTGTCGGCAGTTATCTCATTCTGGAGAACAAGACCTTTACTTGGAAAACGATGGACGGTGAAGTTTACAAAACCCACACTATCTGACAAAACAACGGGGCGTGTTGCAACAATCGCAACACGCCCTTTTTGTATGGGTCTGTATTAAGCCTTGCGCGTCTTCTGACGGAACAGAATGACAGTGGCAATCAACAGGTCGATGGCAAAGAGTGACAAGTAGCCGAGCATGGTAGCACGGTGAACGATGGCACAGGAGACCACCATGAACAGGCAACACAGCACAGCCAATCCTGGCAGAACAAAGCGCGACAGGACATTCCACTCGGTTTCCCGCTTCATCATCATCAGGAAAATCGGAATATAAAACGCATAGAGCGTAACAATCGGCAGTTCCGAGCTGTCGAAGCAGAAGATGTCAGGGAACCATGCGACATTACTGCCATAGAAGTGGAACAACCAGAAGAAGGACATGACCAGAGAGAAAATTGAGGACGAGAGGGGCATATTGCTGTGTCGGTCCAGCTCTCCAAACCGTTCCGACAGGTGACCACGGGCTGCCAGTGCATACAAACCACGGCAGTTCGCCACGGTCAAGCCGTTACAGGTGGAGAGGCAGGAGATAATCAGGAGCACGAACACCAAAGAGCCAACACCAGAACCAAAAACAGTTTCAAATGCCAATAGCGCACCAGCCTGCCCCGACTCCATCAGAGCTTCGGTGGTAACAGCACCTGTCAGACCGATATAGTAGAACATATAAATGACAACAACGCCCAGAGAGCCCAGCGTCAGTGCAATCGGCATATTGCGCTTGGCATTTTTCAACTCCCCATTGATAGAAACAGCGATAATCCAGCCCTCATATGCGAAAGCGACAGCGATAACAGCGGCAAGCAGGCCACTGTTGCCATCTCCAGCCGTGACTGCGTTGAAGTTCTGCGCCAACATGCCAGAGTCCACACCTTTGATAAGACCGAGGACAGCCATGCCAACCAGTGGAATCAATTTAATCACCGTGGTTGCCACTTGGAATTTTCCTGCGATGACTGGGGCAAGGGCATTGGTGGCAAAGATAAGCACCAAAAAGACCGAAGCACACAACATCGCCATACCGCCTGTTACATCCGCTACCCCAAATAGGACACACAAATAGCGTGCCGACACCCAGCCGAGAATGGCAGTTAGGGTGGGATAGTAGATAGTCGCCATAAACCAACCCAGATAGTAGCTGTAGGTGCGTCCCACCTCAAGCTGTGCAAAATCCACCACGCCGTTGGCGCGTTCATACTTGGAAGCTAACAGAGAAAAAGTATTGGTACAAATAATCATCACCAGACCGACAATCAGCCAAGCGAGAATACCACTGCGTACATTACCACCTGTTGCATTCAGGACCGATTCTGCCTTAAAAAATACACCAGAACCAACCACTACGCCAACCACCAGTGCAATGGCGGTAGCTAACCCATATTTTTGTTTCAATTGCGACGATTCCATAAAATCCTCCTTTTCGATACTACTCCATCCTATGATGAGAATTTACTGTGTTTCATACAACACTGTGATGTAGAAAAACATCTATGCAAATTATGACACAAATTTATGCTATGTGCAAGTCAATATTCCATAAAATGGCCTAATTTTCACAAATATATCGAATATTTCTGGAAATTTCTCTACAAAAATTGATAGTCATGTGCTATGATAAGAAAAAATAGGAAGGAGAATTGCTGTGGAAACGATTTGTTATATTGTCGGGGCGTGTGCCCCTGAAACAGTTACCATCCCCGACCGCGCCTCTGCGTGGGTCATCGCCGCAGATGGTGGCCTGCACTATTTAGAGGAGCAAGGCATTGTGCCCGATTTGGTCGTTGGCGATTTCGACTCTCTTGGGCGTATCCCAGTGGGCAATCATATTATACAACATCCCGTAGAAAAAGATGATACCGACACAATGCTTGCCGTCAAACTCGGACTGGCACACGGCTGTCGCAAATTTGTCCTGTACGGCTGTACAGGCGGTCGCCCCGACCACACCTACGCCAATTATCAAACACTGTTGTTCCTTGCCGAACACGGCGCACAGGGGTATCTGGTGGGCGATGGTTGGGTCAGCTGTGCCATCCAGCAAAGCGCGTTACAATTTCCGTCGACACTCACGGGGACGCTGTCTGTCTTTTGTCCCAACGGCAAAGCAAGTGGTGTTTCATTGACAGGGCTATATTATCCGTTGGAAAACGGCACTTTACACAGCGGATTTCCGTTGGGTGTCAGTAATCATTTTACGGGGACACCTGCCGAAGTGTGCGTCCGTGACGGCGCACTCCTTATTATGTGGGAAGAATCCCCCGAAAGCCTACTCCAAAGAATCTAACAACAAAAAGGGAGCGTTGCCAAAAACAACGCTCCTTCTTTCATTTTACTCGTGCCTGCAATTCGCGGCGTGTTACCGCATAGGCCTCCTGTTCATAGGGCAGGCGGGGTAATACAGCGGGCAATGTCCAGCCATTCGCCGTAAACAGACGGCGGATAACCCAGTCGGTAAACGCAGGGTTCTTCACCAATACAGGTCCTGTGATATGGGTACCCACCACGGAACCATTCACATACCCCTCGGCTCCCCTCTCCTGCTCATTGCCAAACCCCAAGGACAGACCAGAAAACAGCGGTGTAGTAATACCTGTTGTCGTTGAACATTTATTGATAAATCCGACTGCTGGCTCCTCCCACAAGGTCGGTACAGCAACCACATCTTCCCCTATCCGCTTCTTGTACTCCTGTGTGGTGAAATCCGCCAGCCCGAGTGCCGTAAATGACTGACCATCTGCATCGGTGACGGTTTTTCCCAACAGAGGCATGGCATTTCCTGTAAACAACACCATTGCACCGCGTGCTATGGCCTCTTTCAGTGTATCGGCATAGGGGTACAATTTCTGCAAGGCAACTTTCTGATTGCGCTCCGTCCCTGCACCCATATAGATGAGATGGGCACTGGAAAAATCGGGGGCAGTTTCTCCATCGGCGGTGTGCATCTTCACTGTGACCCCCATTCCTTCCAACCGACGACGCAAAACGGCTAGGTTCGCATATTCCCCGTACAGGCTCATCAAATCGGGAAACAGGTGTAATAGATTCAATTCCATTGCTTATCCCTCCCGTTCTACCAGTGTCAACAGCTTATCTCTATCTGAGAAGCAAGTCACAATATATAGATTTTCCTTACCGTTTGCCTTGCAATACTCCGCCGCCTCGCTGACAGTATTGTGGCAGACAATTTTTTCGGGCGCAACGGCAGTAAAGGAAAAGCGCAGGGCGAGGTCGTTGACATACTTACCGCACAGCACCACACGCTCCACATTCTCACTGCACAACAGGTCGAAATCAATATCCCACAGCCAACTGGTTTCTCCTGTGAAATACTTTCGACTGATGGCATCGACAATCACCAGTACACTACACTTCTCTTTCTGCGTGGCAATATAGCCGAGATTCATGTTATATGCCACGGAATTCTCATGCTTACTGGTGAGCAGTGTCCCTTTGTGCGCGCCGAGCCTGAAGCGCACCATGCGCCCATTCTTTAGGATATAGTTATTGATAACCTCGGCGGCGATACGGCGGTCTGCGCCTGCGAGGGAACAGACTGACCACGCAGCGAGGATGTTATACACATTGTAGATACTGCGGAACGCAAGCGCGATTTCCGCTTCCCCATCCAATACCAAGCGACCATTGGCGAGGTCCAAGTTGGTGACGGCAAAATCCGTCGCGTGGCGGTGATGGCCACAGTTCTCACAGCGGTAATGACCAATATGCTCATAGTGATAGCAGTCGTAGGTCATGGGACTTTTACAGACGGGACAATAGGCACCGTCGTGGTAAATCCCGCGATGCTCCGTGTGGCTGATACTACAGCGTTCCAAACCGAACCATTTGACCTTTTCGTGTCCCTGTGCAAACGCGGATACCAGCGGGTCATCCGCATTGAGCACCAGTGTGGTGTCCACATGGATGGCAGGGAGAATCGCGTCATAGACCCATTCGGGGTGGGCATTGCGTGTCAACTGGTCGCGGTACAGGTTGGTAATGACAAAGTGTGTGGGATGGAAGTAGCGGAAAGAGTGGCGCGCATAGCGTTCATCGCTTTCGAGGAGTAGGACATCGGCGCGTACCTTACCCCCCAGCGTCGCATGGGAGAGAATGAGCGTGGTCACACCCTCAATCTGGTTTGACCCCTCCTCGTTATACACCACGGTTTTTCCGCTTTTCCGCAAGATAGCGGCAATCATCTCCACGGTGGAGGTCTTGCCGTTACTGCCTGTCACCGCAATGACATACGGTGGCAGTTCCACACGGCGCAAGATATCGGGACAGATTTTTAGTGCATACTGTCCAGGTAGGGAGCTTCCCTTGCCCACCAGTTTTCCCACCACGCGCAGGAACTTGCAGACGAGGATTGCCAACAGTTTTTTCATGGTCCTATCACTCCTTTTTCATGCGTTCGAGCCAAATCATCAGTGCGGCGGTATCCGCTGGGCTGACACCAGAGATGCGTCCCGCCTGCCCAAGATTCCGCGGACGGATAGCATCGAGCTTTTCTCGTGCCTCCAAGCGCAATCCCTGAATAGCATGGTAGTCAATATCCACAGGTAGAACACGCTTTTCCATGCGCGACAGCTCCGCCACATCCTGATGCTGTCGTTGAATGTACCCCTCATATTTGACGGAGATTTCCACCTGTTCCGCAATCTCCTCACTCAGTTCTGGCATATCGGGGTCAAATTGTTTCAAATCATGGTAATGTACCTGTGGACGGCGCAACAGGGCGATAAGCGGTGCGCCATCGGACACGGGCGTTGTACCACACGCAACGAGAAAATCGTTCAGCTCCTTGGTGGGCGGTACACCCTTGGCAGTCAGACGGCAGATTTCCCGACGAACCGCCTCATACTTCTCATTGACCGCCGCCAAACGCTCATCAGAAACTAGACCAATGGCATGACCAATGGCGCATAGACGCTCATCCGCGTTGTCCTGTCGCAACAGTAGACGATATTCACTGCGACTGGTCATCATGCGGTACGGCTCCTCTGTACCCTTGGTCACTAGGTCATCAATCAGCGTGCCAATATACGATTGTCCACGCGATAGAACAACACTCTCCTGTCCACGCAGTTTCCGCACGGCATTCACACCAGCCATAAAGCCCTGCACAGCCGCCTCCTCATACCCAGAAGAACCACAGAACTGTCCTGCACCGTACAGACCAGGAATTTTTTTGACCTCCAGGGTGGGGGCAAGTTCTAACGGGTCGATACAGTCGTATTCGATGGCATAGGCAGGGCGCATCATCTCGGCGTGTTCCAGCCCAGGGATGGTGTGTAACATCTCCAACTGCACTTCCTCTGGCATGGCGGAGGACAGTCCCTGTACATACATCTCCTGTGTATCCAGTCCCATCGGCTCAATGAACAGCTGGTGGCGCGGTTTATCTGCAAAGCGTGTAATCTTCGTTTCGATAGAGGGGCAGTAGCGCGGGCCAACGCCCTCGATAACACCTGCGTGCATCGGAGAACGGTGAAGATTATCACGGATAATGCGGTGCGTTTCCTCGTTGGTATAGGTGAGGTAGCAGACCGCACGGTTTGTGGGACGCGCCTTGGTTTCAAAAGAGAACGGCATTGTCTGTGCATCGCCCTCCTGCAACTCCATTTTGCTGAAGTCCACACTGTGCGCGTGGATGCGTGGCGGTGTACCTGTCTTGAAACGGCGCAGGGACAACCCCAGTGCAACCAAGCAATCGGTCAGCGTGGTGGCGGCAAACATCCCATCGGGTCCACCGTCCTGCACACACTCCCCGACGATGGTGCGTCCATTTAGATAAGTACCAGAGCAGATAATGGCGGCTTTTACAAGGAACACCGCACCCGTACGCAGTACCACGGCAGACACCGCCCCATCCGTCAGGCGAATTTCCGTCACCTCGCCCTGTCGGACAGCGAGATTCTCCTGTTGCTCCAAGGTATGTTTCATCACGCGCTGATAACTCCAGCGGTCTGCCTGTGCGCGGAGGGAGTGTACCGCAGGCCCTTTGCCACGGTTTAATAGGCGGTACTGAATACAGGCTTTGTCAGCCGCTTTCGCCATCTCACCGCCCAGTGCATCCAGTTCGCGCACCAGATGTCCCTTGCCTGTACCGCCAATGGCAGGGTTACAGGGCATATTCCCTACAGCATCCAAATTGATGGTGAAGCAGATGGTGGAACACCCCAGACGCGCAGCGGCGAGGGCGGCTTCGATACCTGCGTGTCCCGCGCCAATCACGGCGATATCATATTGTCCAGCGATAAATTCTTTCATACGATTTCTTATCCTCGTTTCAGCGTAAGGACCGCCACCTGTGGGCGGTTAAATAAGCGGAAAGAGCGTCCAGAATTGCCCAATCCCCTAGAAACAAACAGTTTTGCCCCGTCGACTTCATACAGTCCAGCGGTATAAGTGGGGAATAAGTCGCGCTCTACTCCGATAAGACCATCCGTAAAAGGCAGGCGAATCATACCGCCGTGGGCGTGTCCACTCAATACCAGTTCCGCGCCCAAGCGGTAATATTGTTTAGCAAAGTAGTTGTTGCGGTGCGCCAACAGAAACCAGAAGGGGTCGTCATACTTATCATAAATTTCTTCCGCCAGTTCTTCCGGTGTTTTCTGGTCGGCGTAGCCGTTGGGGTCGTCGATGCCTGCCAACAGTATGGTATCCTCCTCTTGTTCCAGTTCCACAAAATCGTTAGACAGCACCACCGCCCCTGTCTGTGCAATAGCTTCCTTCAGGTCGCGCATCTTCCCCAAGGCCCACTCGTGGTTGCCTGTGACGAAATAGGTCGGTGCAATCTCTACAAGTCCCTCACACAACTGCACCGCGTAGCTCTGCGGTGTTTCCCGAAAACGGTCGAGGGTGTCGCCTGTGATGACAATATACGACGGTTGTACTTTTCGGATGGCGGAGAGCAGTTTGGTATTATTCTCGCCAAAGGTTGCGCCGTGCAGGTCGCTCAACTGGACGATACGACAACCGTCAAACCCCTCTGGCAATCGGGAAAAGGTGACCGTAAATTCCTCCGTTTGGAGAGTGTGGTTGCCGTGGTAGAAGGTTATCATGCCGATAAAGAGCAGGAGGGCAACCAAAAAGGCCAGTAGAGAGCGTCTGCGTTTTCTCCTGCGATATGTCTGTTTTTTCATGGTTCTTATCCTTTAGAAATGTAGTTGATGGGGTCTGAACACTTTAGTATAGCACGATTTGTGAAAAATACCAAGATAAAAATATTGATAGGGGCGGTGATTAACCGCCCCCCACCATTTGACTGATCCAATAGATAATCCCATACACCACGCTGGCGGACACACCGAACACGATAACAGGGCCAGCCACGGTAAACATCTTCGCCGCCATGCCTGTGACAAATCCCTCGGTCTTAAAATCCATCGCAGGGGACACCACGGCATTGGCGAACCCTGTGATAGGGACCAGTGTACCAGCACCGCCGAAGCGACCCAGTTTATTATACAGATTTAACCCTGTTAGCAAGGCAGATAGTGCGATAAGGCTCACCGAAGTCGCCGTACCTGCGTCGGTTTTCTCCAGTCCGAGGGCGGTGAAACCGTCGAGGATGGCCTGTCCCAGTACGCAGATGGCACCGCCAATCACAAATGCCAACAGGCAATTTTTGACGATGGGCGATTTCTGTGCCCTGGCCTGTACAAACTTGTCATAGTCCTTGTTGGACATATCCATCTACTATCACTCCTTTGCCGCCAGTATGCCCCGATTGCAAAGGAATATACCGCTTATGCGGTGATTGGGGAGAAGCGTGGCACGCGCCGTCCCTCATACTCCACTTCCTCTGTCCACATGGTAGCAGGGCGCACCCACACCCCATGCTCGCCGTACAGAGCGCGGTAGACCACCATTGGCTCTAAGGTTTCCGAGTGGGAAGCCATCGCCAGAACCTCATATTCCTTGCCTTTGAAATGGCGGTAGCGTCCAAGGGCAATACTAGGAACTTCCAAGCGTTTCCGACTGATAGCGGCATTGGTATACTCATTTTCGTGCGTAACTTCTTCTCCGAACCAGTCAGGGGCAACGAAAGCCGTCGCCTCCTCTACGCTGGCAAACTCCACTTCTGCCAAAACCAGTGGGTCAAACGGCGGTGCAAAGATATCCAACTCAATGGTATACTTTCCAAAGGGGATACAGTAGCGGTCTTTGGCGATGCTCCGCCCCTCTGACTTGGCAAGGAGTCGCTGGTACTGCGCCTTTTGCAGGGGCATTTCAAACTCCTCGCGCTGTAAAAACCCCTCGCCCTTAATGGTCAAGATATAGTTCTCGTCTTTTTGGCGCACCCGAATGACGGGGTCAGTACAGACATACGCCTGACTGATATGCCGACAAGGGTACTGTGCCAAATTTTCAGGCAGTTGCTTTACCAAAAATTTGCGTTCAATCTCCATATGTGCCTCCTGCTCAAGCATTTTCCCCCATCGTATCCCATCCACCCCCGCTTGTCAATGGTTGGAATACTTACTCCACGAGGGCAATCATATCGGCAAAGGTCAAGTGTGGTTGTAAGGCGAGGTTTAGACCGTAGCCAATCAACTTGGCCATCTCTGCAATTTTTGCATCAATGCTGTCTGGTGTGACGAACAGACTGGTTCCGCCCTGTGGTAAGGTGGCACGGTCGATAGTACCGCCACACTGCTCCACCAAATCCCGTGCCAAGGTTGCCGCATCCACCACGGTGGGCAGTCCCACGGATAGGACAGGGACACCGAGCGTATCGCGCGTCAGTGCTTTGCGGTGGTTGCCCACCCCACTCCCCGGTACCAGTCCGCTATCTGCCATCTGCACCGTGGTACACAGGCGGTCAAGCGAACGGGCGGCGAGAGCATCCACGAGAATCACAGCGGACGGTTGTAACCGCTGTGCTACCCCACGCACCCACTCTGCGACCTCCATGCCAGTTGTCCCCAACACCCCTGCCCCAATGGCGGCGACGGGACGAAACGACGGTAGAACCTCCCCCAGATGCCGTGTGACGAGCAGGTGTTCCAGCGTCAACGGCCCCAGAGCATCGGGTGTCATCCGCCGATTGCCAATGCCTGCCACCAGCACAGTCCCCTTTTCTGGTAACATGGGTGTCAACAGTTGTGCCATGGCTTCGACCGCCTGTACCAAGGCATCGCTGTCCCCATGGCGCAATGTGGAAAAATCCAAAGTCAAGTAGGTCCCCTGTGGTTTTCCCAAGGTACGCGCCCCCTCGCTGTCCAAAATCTCCACACGGTTGACCGCATAGCCGTTCACACACTCCTCTCTAGCACGAATCCCGGACAGTTCCGTGGTATTTTTTGCGTTTTCGCGCCAAAGTTCATGTGCTTCGGCGGCGATATCGGTGCGAATTGTCAACATTTTTCCATTTCCCCCACAAAATATAGTGTCCTTACGGCATATTTTCGCTATTTTTTGCAATAAGAGAGATGATATGCAAAAAAGTTAGAAAAAATTTAAAAAACTGCTTGCAATTTTTGCAAATCCATGCTAGAATACTATCCTGCATGGGGTATCCCATAATATTCGCACTTGAGGAGGTGTTTGGTTTGCCGAATATTAAGTCCGCTAAGAAGCGCGTTCTGGTGGCTAAGGTTCGCAATGCCCGCAACAAGGCTGAGAAGTCCGCTCTGAAAACCGCTATGAAGAAGTTTGAGGTCGCCGCCGCCGAAGGCAATCGCACCGAGGCCGAGGGCGCTTACAAGGTCGCGGTCAAGGCTGTCGACAAGGCTGCTGCTAAGGGCATTCTGCACAGAAACAATGCCGCTCACAAGAAGAGCGCACTGACTCTGAAGCTGAACAGCATTGGCTAATATTAACCAAACAACAAAAAGACCATCTTTACGATGGTCTTTTTTTGTCGCCTTTTTTCAACGAAAACAGGGTGCACCGCGATAGGGCATACAGTAAACACCGACCTGAGAACACAACAGATTGGTGTTTTGCTTATTTTTTGAGTAGTAGAATCAAAGGCTCCCTTGTGCAAAGGAAGCTGTCAGCGAAGCTGACTGAGGGATTGTCTTACCACTGCGTCAATATACGCACAGACTCCTCGGAAGTTTTGCTTCACTTCGTTATTGGGGATACGAATGACCCGTAAGCCATATCCTCCCAGAAATGCGGTTCGTTGTGCATCTTTTTCGATGTTTTCACTCTCGTAGTGCTGAGAACCATCCAGTTCAACAATCAGCTTTGCTTCTGCACAATAAAAATCTACGATGTACTTACCTATCACTCTTTGGCGCAAGAATCGGACGGGATAGGAACGAAGATAATCATACCACAGGTGTCGTTCTTCTTTTGTCATCTCTTTTCGCAGTTGTCTTGCCAATGGTACTAACTTCTTATTATGCTTCGACTGCATGACAATCCCTCCGTCACGGCTTCGCCGTGCCACCTCCCTTTACACAAGGGAGGCTTTGGTGCGGCGCAAACCTGCACATCGCTGGTACGCATAAAGGCGCATAAAAGTGCGCCATCAATGTTCGATAAGTTGGAATTTATCTACCCTCTTCAAACTTGACTTTAGAGGGGTATCTGCTTTCATTCATCTCCGACTTGACTTTGGCAACTTGTTCTATATCAATGCCGTATATGTTTGCAATAGCCAAAGCATAATAAATGACATCCCACAATTCTTCATCGACTGTACCCAAAATATCTGTGCTGTTTTGTGCTTTCAGGCCCTTTCTCATAGCACGGGAAAGTTCCCCGACTTCCTCGGATAATTTCAAGAAATAATCTTTCAAGAGTTCGGGATGATGGTCTTTCGCTTTGATATAAGCCTGCAAATATTTAATCGTTATTTTACCGTCCATATAACTTATTACCTCGTCAAACTCAAGCAAGTTTGCTGACTTCTTCTGAAAATAATATATCATACGCATTGCAGAGATGCAAGAACAGGCACAGCAGTTTGAATGAAACCACTGTGCCTGTCACTATTTTATGACTCGTGCGCTATTGTGACGCACCCTGTCAAAGTTTTTGCTGAAAAATTACTTGTTGTACAAATCCAACAGCTTCACCAGATGCTCATAACGCTCCTTAGCGGCGGCCTCGTTGCGTGCAAACAACTCGGTAGCGCGCTCGGGGAACTCGCGGGTCAGGCGAGCGTAACGAGCCTCGTTCAGCAGGAACTCCTGATAGCCGTCAGCGGGAGCCTTGCTATCCAGAGTGAACTTCTTACCAGCCTCAGCAGCGGGGTTGAAGCGGAACATATTCCAGTAACCGCAGTCAACAGCCTTCTTCATCTCGTGCTGGCAATTCATCATGCCGCCCTTGATGGAGTGCATCTCGCAGGGAGCATAGCCGATGATGAGGGAGGGACCGGGATAAGCCTCGGCCTCCTGAATGGCCTTCAGGGTCTGGGCGGTGTTAGCACCCATAGCAACCTGTGCCACATAGACATAGCCGTACTGCATAGCAATCTCGGAGAGGCTCTTCTTCTTCATTTCCTTACCAGCGGCTGCGAACTGAGCAACCTGACCGATGTTGGAAGCCTTGGAAGCCTGTCCACCAGTGTTGGAATAGACCTCGGTATCGAAGACGAAGACATTGACATCCTCACCGGAAGCCAGGACATGGTCCAGACCGCCGTAACCGATGTCGTAAGCCCAACCGTCACCACCGAAAATCCACACGGACTTCTTGTTCAGGAACTCCTTCTTGGACAGGATAGCGGGAGCAACGGGGCAACCTGCGGCAGCAGCCTTCTCCAGCTCTGCAACCAGAGCGGCGGTAGCGGCCTGGTTAGCCTCACCGTTATCCTTGGTGTCGAGGAAGTTCTTGGCAGCAGCCTTGAACTCGTCGCTTGCCTTCTCGGAAGCCATCATAGCCTCGATATCAGCAATCAGATTGTTGCGGATAGCCTTCTGGCCGACATACATACCCAGACCGTGCTCAGCGTTGTCCTCGAACAGGGAGTTGCACCATGCAGGACCCTGGCCCTTCTCATTGGTGCAGTAGGGAGAGGTAGCAGCGGGGCCACCCCAGATGGAGGAACAACCAGTAGCATTGGAGATGTACATACGGTCACCGAACAGCTGAGTCACGAGGCGTGCATAGCTGGTCTCGGCACAACCGGCGCAGGAGCCAGAGAACTGCAGGTAGGGAACCTTGAACTGGCTGCCCTTAACGGTGTTATCCTGCACATCGGGCTTGGGAGCGGTCTTGACCAGATAATCCCAAACGGCGACCTGGTCGTTCTGGCTCTCCAGAGGAACCATCTTGATTGCCTTCTCCTTGGCCAAGCACTGCTCAACGCAGACACCACAGCCCATACAATCCAGGGGGCTCACGCCCAGCGCGTAGGTGTAGACACCCTTGCCCTTACCAGCCTTGATGGGTGCGCTCTTGAAGCCAGCAGGAGCGTTCTTCACTTCCTCGTCGGTCAGAGCATAAGCGCGGATGGTAGCGTGGGGGCAGACATAAGCACAGTTGTTACACTGAATGCACTTCTCGGGGTCCCACTCAGGAACAGCAACGGCAACGCCACGCTTCTCGTAAGCGGAAGCACCCTGCTCGAACTGACCATCGACATGGGGCATGAAGGCGGAAACAGGCAGGCTGTCGCCGTCCATCTTTGCGACGGGCAGGAGGATATCCTTGACCATCTTGACCAGCTCGGGCTTGCCCTCGAGAACGACCTCGTTGTTCTCGTCAGCGATGTTTGCCCACTCAGCAGGAACATCAATCTTAACGAATGCGGTAGCACCTGCGTCGATAGCCTTGTGGTTCATCTCGACGACATCCATACCCTTCTTGGAGTAGGACTTGGTAGCAGCATCCTTCATGTACTGCAGAGCCTCCTCCTGGGGCATAACCTTAGCCAGGGTGAAGAATGCGCTCTGCAGAATGGTGTTGGTACGCTTGCCCATACCGATGCTCTGTGCCAGGTCAATTGCATTGATGGTGTAGAGCTGGATGTTGTTCTGGGCAATGTAACGCTTAGCCTCAGCGGTCAGGTGGTGTGCCAGCTCCTCAGCGGTCCACTGGCAGTTAATCATAAACACGCCACCGGGCTTGACATCGTTGACCATCTTGAAGCCCTTGGTAACATAGCTGGGGTTGTGGCAAGCCACGAAGTCAGCCTTGTTGATGTAGTAGGGGCTACGGATAGCCTTGTCACCGAAGCGCAGGTGGCTAATGGTGACACCGCCGGTCTTCTTGGAGTCATACTGGAAGTATGCCTGAATGAACTTGTCGGTGTGGTCACCGATAATCTTGATGGAGTTCTTGTTTGCACCGACGGTACCGTCGCCGCCCAGACCCCAGAACTTGCACTCGATGGTGCCTTCTGCGGCGGTGTTGGGAGCAGGAACCTCGGGCAGGGACAGATTGGTGACATCGTCCACGATACCGATGGTGAACTGACGCTTGGGAGCATCCTTCTTCAGCTCCTCATAGACAGCGAACACGCTGGAGGGAGGAGTATCCTTGGAGCCCAGACCGTAACGGCCACCGATGACGGTGACATCGTTCATGCCAGCGTTAGCCAGCGCGGTGACGACATCCAGATACAGGGGCTCGCCCAGTGCGCCGGGCTCCTTGGTGCGGTCCAGAACTGCAATCTTCTTGCAGGTTGCAGGGATAGCAGCCAGCAGACGGTCAGCAGCAAAGGGACGATACAGGCGGACCTTAATCAGACCTACCTTCTCACCGTGGGCGTTCATGTAGTCGATAACTTCCTCGGTGACATCGCAGATGGAGCCCATTGCGATAATCACACGGTCAGCATCGGGTGCGCCGTAGTAGTTGAACAGCTGATAGTTGGTGCCCAGCTTCTCGTTGACCTTGCCCATGTACTTCTCGACGACTGCGGGCAGCTCATCGTAGAACTTGTTGCAGGACTCACGGTGCTGGAAGAAGATATCGCCGTTCTCGTGGGAACCACGGGTGACGGGATGCTCGGGGTTCAGTGCATGCTTGCGGAATGCCTCAACAGCCTCCATATCGCACATATCCTTCAGGTCCTCGAAGTCCCAAACAGCGACCTTCTGAATCTCGTGGGAGGTACGGAAACCATCGAAGAAGTTGATGAAGGGAACCTTACCGCTGATAGCGGCCAGGTGAGCGACGGGAGAGAGGTCCATAACTTCCTGAACATTGCCCTCAGCCAGCATAGCGAAACCAGTCTGGCGGCAGGCCATAACATCGGAGTGGTCACCGAAGATGTTCAGGGCGTGGGTAGAAACGGTACGGGCGGAAACATGGAAAACAGTGGGCAGCTGCTCGCCGGCGATTTTGTACATATTGGGAATCATCAGCAGCAGACCCTGAGAAGCAGTGTAGGTGGTGGTCAGCGCACCGACACCCAGAGAACCGTGGACAGCACCAGCTGCACCAGCCTCGGACTGCATCTCAACAACCTTGACCTGGGTACCGAAGATATTCTTCAGACCATTGGCGGACCACTGGTCAACCAGGTCAGCCATGGGGCTGGACGGTGTAATCGGGTAGATTGCAGCAACCTCGGAAAACGCATAGGAGACATGCGCCGCGGCGTTGTTACCGTCCATGGACTTAAACTTTCTTGCCATATTCAATAGCTCCTCCTGAATATTTGATACTGCTCTTGCGCCCATAGAAGCCGTTGCACTCCATATGGTGCAAGATGCGGTACTCGTACAGATACAATATACCACGAAATGCGCCCCGTGTAAATGTACCATTCTGGTTTTTTCGGCAAATTTTGAAATTTTGACAATTGATACAATCTACATTTTGATTTTTGTGTTTTTTTCATGCCTTTGCGAAACCAAGATACTGTGGTACACTAGACTAAAATCGTCCAATGCAGACAAAAGCAGGGAGGAGATTCCTATGGTCAATACAATTCGTTCCCTCGGATTACGAGGCATCACAGGGTATGAAGTACAAGTGGAGTGTGCGCTTAACGGTGGTCTCCCTGCGTTCGATGTTGTCGGGCTTCCCGACGCGGCGGTGAAAGAGTCGCGCGAGCGTGTCCGCGCCGCCATTCGTGCGTGTCAGGCAAAATTCCCTGTCTCACGCATCACCATCAATCTCGCCCCTGCCGCCCTTAAAAAAGAGGGAACTGTCTACGATTTACCCATCCTATTGGGCATTTTAGCGGCACAGGGGGACATTACACCGCCATCGGAACACGCCGCCTTTCTCGGAGAACTCTCTCTCACTGGCGCACTGCGCCCCGTTGTCGGCACATTGCCGATGGCACTGGCGGCGGTACGCTGTGGTATCAGCGAGTTATATGTACCAGAGGAAAATGCTGCCGAAGCAACCTTGGCAGACGGTTTAACGGTGTATGGCGTCCGCGATGTGGCTTCTTTGGTGCGCCACCTGCGCGGTGAGGAACGACTCTCCCCGGCGGAGCCGTGGCAACCTGCCGAGCATCCCCCACATGGCCCCGACTTCAGCGAGGTCATGGGACAGGAAAATGTCAAACGCGCCTTAGAGATTGCCGCCGCTGGTGGTCACAATATTCTCCTTATCGGTTCCCCAGGGGCAGGAAAGTCCATGCTGGCACGGCGACTGCCCTCCATCCTCCCCGACATGACCCGACAGGAGGCACTGGAGGCAACTGAAATTTGGTCGGTTGCTGGGATGACCGACCGCCAACGACCACTATTGCGCCATCGGCCGTTCCGTTCGCCCCACCACACCATTTCTTCCGTTGCACTGGCTGGTGGTGGTGTCTATCCGCGCCCAGGAGAAATTTCTCTGGCACACAACGGAGTGCTCTTTTTGGACGAGTTGCCCGAATTTCAAAAAGATGCGCTGGAAGTGCTCCGTCAGCCCATCGAGGACGGCGAGGTGACCATCACACGCACCGCTGGTTCGTTGCGCTTACCCAGTCGGTTTATGCTTGTGTGCGCCATGAATCCCTGTCGCTGTGGGTGGCGTGGACATCCCTCCGGACGCTGTGCCTGTACGGAGCAACAGGTTGAAAAATATGTGCGCCGTATCTCCGGGCCGATGCTCGACCGTATGGACCTCCATGTGGAAGTCCCCAGTGTGGAGTTTGAAGCTATGCGCCGCCGAGAAACCCCGGAGTCCTCCGCCACCATCAAACAGCGTGTAGACGCGGCGCGCGCAATACAGGCGAAACGATTTGCAGGAACGGAAGTTTCCTGTAATGCCCATATGACCCCCAGCATGGTGGGGCAGTTCTGTCAACTGGACGAACGGGGCGAGAAAATCCTACGCGCGGCCTTTACACGCATGGGACTGACGGCACGCAGTCACGACCGCATCTTGCGCGTGGCGCGTACCATCGCAGACTTGGATGGTGTGGAGCATATCTCCGCCGCCCACCTCGCAGAAGCCATCCAGTATCGAAATACGGATATCTTGCGCGGATAAGGCTCCCCAACTCCTCCTTTTATGGCAAAGCAAAGGCTCTCCCTTGAGAGCAAGGGGAGACAAGTCAAGAAAAAGGAGGCGCGCTGTATTTGCAGCACACCTCCGCGCCCTCATTTCTTTAACTCATTGATTTTGTGCAGGATAATACCGGTACACATGACAGTAACCTCAACTGAGAAAATGATAGTTTCCAATATAAGCATATCATCGTTGCTGTCCCCGGCCCAAAGGAACAGGATTTGTTGACACTCCCCATGCCTAAAGACAGGGGATTCTCGGTTCGTTGACCGTAGCCTGCACTTGCGAGGTCTTACATGGTCTCCCCGAGCGTATGGGTTCGGGTGTGTCCCACCCTACCATATATTTCAGCTACACCAACAGG
>JAZOVU010000045.1:0-29093 GCA_045658885.1 Candidatus Pelethomonas sp.
CTATGTTCGGGTATAGCCGGAATTGATAAGAATATTCCACTTTTTCACCTCACAATCACATATATTGTTTGATTTTCTATGGGTATAGTATAGCATTTTTCGCTCCCTATTGCAACCTGTTACCCTCTTTTACGAGGGAATTAGGTGTGCCTTATATCCCCATGTCTAAAGACAGGGGCTTTACGGCACGGATGGTAAACTGGGAGAGCAGATGGTCCTCATGTCCGAAAAAGCATTTGATTCGATTGCGTTTGCGGGAGCAATTGCTGCGCCCAAAGAACGCTATCTTCCGAAAAAACTTGCGCGAGATATCGCGGCAAGAGAGGATTTCCAAAAGGAAAAAGGAAGAGGTTCTCTGCTCACTGAAAAATATGTTCTGGATATTATCAGGGAAGGATGGACGAACGATGACCAACGCCTACAGCGAGTTGTACTTGGATGATGCGATGAGCAATCTCGGTGACATGGTCGAATTTGCCGTTTGCGAGCTTAAGTTTGATGCAGATGAATTTTTCGGCTGGTTTATTTCATCAGGTATTGCATCCAAGTTTGAAAAAGGAAATCCAAAGTATGTTACCGGTATGTCCGGCTATGAATTAGCGGAAGCTGTGCTTGCTGAAACCAATGTGTCTTACGAAAAACGCGAACCTTCCTATGTTGCCTTCAAGGGGCGGGAGTATTGGGCCGGTTGGATTCTTGCTTACTATCAGTGGGAAACTGGCAAGCGATTTGAAGACATCGTAAAAGATGGTCTTACCCTGTCTACAGTGTTTTCTATGTATATTCTCCATGAAGCGGATGAAAGTAAGTTTGTTGCCGCCGCCAATGAAATGATTGCTCGGAACAAGGAAAACAGAAAAAGTAAGCTTTCCGAAATCAGAAAAGCGCGTGGATTTACGCAACAACAACTGAGCGAAGCATCTGGCGTTACATTGCGGATGATTCAGCTCTACGAACAGAAGCAAAACGATATCAGCAAGGCGCAAGTCACGGTGGTACTGAACCTCGCTAAGGCTCTCGGGTGCGAAGTGGAAGATTTGATTGATTGAGTTATGGGGAAATGCGTCCAAAAGTGATAAGAAAAGAACCGCCACAGGATTTTGTTCTGCGACGGTTCTCTTGTTCGATGCGTATGAGATATTAGGTAATCTGTTGGGCAATCAGTTGCAGGGTATCTACTTCGTTGAGCAGACTGGATACACCCTCTCTGGACTCCTCCGCAAGATGGGCATTTTCACGGATAATCTGTTCTACCATATGACCAGAGGCACGAATTTCTTCCACGGTTGCCTGCTGTCTTGCCGATGCCTCGGAAATTTCACGGGTCAGTTTTTCCGCCTGCTCGGATTTTTCCATCGCTTCCCGAATGACCGCAACGGTCTGCGCAGACAACACCTGACCAGACCGCATGATGCTGACGGTGTTGCCAATCATGGTGGCGGTCTGATGGGCAGACTCCGCCGATTTTCCTGCGAGAGAACGCACCTCATCTGCAACAACAGCGAAGCCCTTTCCTGCAACACCGGCGCGCGCCGCCTCAACCGCCGCATTCAAGGCGAGAATATTGGTCTGGAAGGAGATATCGTCAATCGCTTTGACCACTTTCTGAATTTCTCCCGACCTTTGATTGAGTTCCTCCATAACGGTGGACAGTTGGGTTAAAAGCTCTACGCCATGCGTCAATTGCTCGCCTGCTTCTGTGGAGGTATCACCTGCCAGTATCACCTTGGTGTTGTCGGTACGCATCTGTTGTTCCAGTGCATCGATATTCCCAGCAAGGCGTTCAATGGCATCAGACTGATTGGAGGCACCGTTTGCCAAGTGCGCTGCCGTGTCCATGTTTTGTGCCGAGAGGTTGCGTAGTGTGCCAGAAATCGTGTTGATTTGGTGCGCCGCATCACGCTGTTGCTGAAGCAACCGTTCGCTCTCTGTTATCTTCTCCCGAATACTTCTGACCATCGCGTTAATGCCATCCGACAGCTGTGCAAACTCCGGGGTAACACGCACATCGACCATCGTATCCAAGCTCCCCTGTTCAATTTTTCCGAGTTCCATACCAACGGTTTGGATAGGCTGGACAATTTGCTTTTTCAGCAGGTAATTCAACACAAACACCGTGACGAGAACAATCATACTGTCACTGATGAGCAACAGAATGGTCTGTGTGTTGCGATTTGCCATCAAGGCGGCGTGGGAGAGATACGGAAGAATCACATAGTCCCCAACAATACGCCCCGTCAGATAGACGCGCTCTCCGTTAATCACATGGGCATTATAGTCATGGCAGATGGTGTCGATGGTGTCCATCATCCCTGCTTCCGCAGCAGAAAGACCGATGAGCTGTGGATTGCTGTGCCATGCCACCGTTCCATCCGATGCGTGTAAGGCAAAGACACCCTCATTCTGCTCGATATAGGGGGTTAGCACCATGCCAATTTCTGTATCCGCCAGTGCTTCCTCCAGACGCGTTGGTTGCATACCAATCTGTACAATACCACGCGCATCCTGTCTGGCTACTCCGATGTACTGGAACAGAATCCCCAGTGTTCCATTGGGTTGCGGTTCCTGTGCTAGTTCTGCATTCTTATCGTTCAAAAGAACCATAAAGGGGCTGGTCTGGTCAGAGGTCGCCATATCAAACCCGAAGTAGCCAGGAACGGTGCCCCATCGGATGATGCCGTTCTCATCGGTTACATGCAGTTCATCGACATCCAACAGGGTCATAATCTCGTTCAGTTTGGTTTCTGAGGTCAGAATAGAGGGGTCTTCCGCAATCATAAAGGCAAAGGCACGGGTACGGGCTAAGTAGTCCTCTCCTGTGGACAGTTTGAGCTGTTGGATTTGCTCCTCATTGGCAAGGAGGTCGCGCTCGACACTATCCAGAAGATAGTCCAATCTCTCGCGAGAGGTCCGATAAGCGGTCAAGTTCTGGAAAGAAAAGACAATAACCAGCGCAATGACCATGGCAATCGAGATAATGACGGCCGCCATTTGAATAAACTTTTTTTGCATAAGAACACTCCTTTCTCTCTACAAAACCATTCTCTCATGGCTAGCAGTTTCAGTATATATGGCGTGTCATTTTTTGTCAACCTCACTGCGCCCGATACCACGAGGGGATGGGATTCTGCATCCCGTCATACCAGTGGAGCACCTCGTCGCACTGGTGGCGCATGACGGCTACCTCTTTCTCCCCGAATGGAATTGCCCACGGCAACGAGGAGAGCGTATTGGTGGCGATATAGAGCGCGAGCAGTTGCCAAAATTCCAGTGGAACCTCGCCACCAAAATATCCGTCCACGATTCCACGCGCAAAGGCTGGGGCGCACTGCGCCGACCAGACGATACGGTTAAATTCTTCCCACGGGTCGCCACAGTCGTCGCGGTCGAAGTCGATGATAATGAGTTGCCCCTCGCGGTCTATCATCATGTTCCCGACATGAAAATCGCCGTGCTGATAGGTCACAGGGCGGTCTTTGAGCAGGTGTCTGTTCTGGTTGATGTAGTCGAGCAACAACTGCCCCCGTTCGTAGTGGAGCGCGCAGTCCGTATACATCTGTATCTTGCGGTCGATTTTGCGGTTGAAGTACTCCTCCCAACACACACTTTCATCCGAAGCAGGAAGCGTGTGGATGTGGCGCAGGGCATGACCAGCATCCAGACCGTAGGCGTACTGCGTTTCTTTGGACAGCGTGGGCAGTACCTCCTCCGCGTCCTTGCCGTCCACCCAACTGTGGAGGACATACACCTCTGTATCGGTTGTGCCACAGGCGATAGGGCGACACATGGGAATCCCCAGTTCTGCCACCGCCTGCATCCGTGCATAGGTGGTCTGGACACGCGCACGGCGTTCGATGGGAGAAACACGCAACAAGTACCGTTCCCCTGTTTCGTCCGTCACACAGTATTTCTGGTCGCCCGACCAACCTCTCTCGATGTTCTCCCACTTGCTATAGTTTTCTAATCGTTTCATGGTGTTTCTCCTCTCTTAGGAAAGGAAAGTGGGGCGACCCAAGAGCCGTCCCACCCCTGTATCCTGTTTTGTGTCAAGCATTCGTATCCAAATGCGGATGTTTAGCGAGCATGGCACTGCGGAAACGGTCGGCTGCAGTTTCAAACTTTGCGATGTTTTGCATATAGATGCCCACGCGGTCGCTCGCCCATGTTGGTACCACCGTCTGCGTGTTCCGCGCCACGGTTGCTTCTTGGGCAAACTGCGCCACGGCATTGTTCAGAGAATCGTCACTGACTTGGTTGACCGCCGCCATTTTTTCATAGGTGGCGCGTACCATATCCCAGTTGACCGCCATATCGGGCGTGCTGACGAGGATACCACCGTTCTCCCCTATCACCTCTGTGCGGTGCAGAAAGAAATATTGACTGGACGGTGTATCTGTCACCTGTCTGTCGAACGGAAACTCCGCCAAGTTCTTTTTGACCAGTGCGCCGATACTGTCGCGGTAGTCGACCACCAGTGCGTTTACCTGTGCATCGGTGAAGCCCTGTTCGTTTCCGAAGGCGCGCAGTTGGCTCTCCCCCAACCCCATAATGGCGTAGTCGTCGTAGTCCAACGCGGTGCTGAACACCCCATTTTCTCGCATGATGGCGGTCATGCCCCCCAAAAATTCTTTAGAGGTTCGCATCTCGTCACTGGAAAAGGTTGCCCCGTGCAGGTTATAGTGTGGTTCGATGAATTTCACCTCACCGTTTCGCGTGAGTGTATACATCTGTAACGGCGCATCGGCGGACAGCGTTGCGTTTTCCGACTGAGGTAGAGAAAGCACACAGCTATCGGTGTCCAGTTTCGCACCGCTGAAATCAGGCAGAGCTTTGTCCGCTAGTAGCTGTTCGGGGTTGGTCTTGTTCTTACCGCTGAGATAGCCCACCGAGAGCAGTCGGCTGATGGTCGCCCCCTGTGCGCTGTAGGGACTACTGGTAATGTTCATACAAAACACCTCCCTTAGTAAAATTGTCAGAAAGCCGCCCCGAAGGGCGGCTTTACGATTACAAGCGTATGATTAGGCCTTGCCGTCACAGCCGAGGACATGAATCAGCTTGTGCTTGACCATCTCCTTGATAGCGGTACGCGCAGGCTTCAGGTACTCACGGGGGTCGAACTTGGCAGGGTTCTCGCTGAAGAACTGACGAACCGTACCAGTCATTGCCAGACGCAGGTCGGAGTCGATGTTGATTTTGCAGACTGCCATAGGAGCGGCCTTACGCAACTGCTCCTCAGGCACACCGACAGCGTTGGGCATATTGCCACCGTTCTCGTTAATCATCTTCACGAACTCCTGAGGAACGGAAGAAGAACCGTGCAGAACGATGGGGAAACCGGGCAGACGCTTGGAGATATCCTCCAGAATGTCGAAGCGCAGGGGCGGGGGCACCAGCACGCCCTTCTCATTGACGGTGCACTGCTCAGGCTTGAACTTATACGCACCGTGGCTGGTACCGATAGCGATAGCCAGAGAGTCACAGCCAGTCTTGCTGACGAACTCCTCGACTTCCTCGGGACGGGTGTAGGAAGAATCCTCTGCGGAAACATTCACCTCGTCCTCGACACCTGCGAGAGAGCCAAGCTCTGCCTCGACGACGACACCGTGGTCATGGGCGTACTCGACGACCTTGCGAGTAATCTCGATGTTCTCGGCAAAGGGCTTGCTACTGGCATCAATCATAACAGAGGTGAAACCGCCGTCGATACAGCTCTTGCAGGTTTCAAAGCTGTCGCCGTGGTCCAGATGCAGTGCGATGGGCAGACCCGTCTCAATCACAGCGGCCTCGACCAGCTTGGTCAGGTAGGTGTGGTTGGCGTAGGCGCGTGCGCCCTTGGACACCTGCAGAATCAGAGGGGCGTTGACCTCTTTGGCAGCCTCGGTGATACCCTGCACGATTTCCATATTGTTGACATTGAAAGCACCGATGGCGTAGCCACCATTGTATGCCTTCTTAAACATTTCAGTTGTTGTTACGAGGGGCATTGGATAATCCTCCTTGTGTTGAGTATACTATGTATTGTATCATGCTTTCTGCAAATTGCAATGCTTTTTACTCAAAAAACTCCGTGTCAATCCAAAAATTTCTTTACAAAATGCCGTTTACAAACTTTTACAAAAATGATATATTCTTCTGCGTTAATCTGTTTTTTTTGGAGGTAAATTCCCTATGAACACACTAAGAGGCGCGTGCATTATCGGCCAGTCTGGTGGACCGACTGCGGTTATCAATGCCAGTGCATACGGTGTTATCCGCACCGCACTGGACAGCGATGTTATCACCAAGGTCTACGGTGCCGCCAACGGTATCAAGGGCGTGCTGGATGGCAAACTCTACGATATGGGTCTGGAGGATGCCGAGGAACTGGAGATGCTTCTCTATACCCCGTCCTCTGCGCTCGGTTCCTGCCGTTACAAGATTGCTGACCCCGATGTGGACGACACCGATTACAAGCGTATTCTTGAGATTTTCCAGAAGTACGATGTCCGCTACTTCTTCTACAACGGTGGCAACGACTCCATGGACACCTGCAACAAGATTAGCAAGTATATGCAGCGTGTCGGCTACGAGTGCCGCGTGATGGGCGTGCCCAAGACCATCGACAACGACCTGTTTGGCACCGACCACTGCCCCGGCTATGCGTCTGCCGCCAAGTATATCGCCACTTCCTGCATGGAGGTCTATAAGGATGCCCGTGTCTATGACCTCGGCATGGTTTGCATTATGGAAATCATGGGACGACACGCTGGTTGGCTGACCGCCGCCGCAAGCATCGGCAGTGCCCACGGTGCTGGCCCCGACTTGATTTATATGCCCGAAGTCGATTTCGACATGGATAAGTTCCTTGCGGATGTCAAGCGTGTCTACGAGGAGAAGGGCAACTGCATGGTCGCTGTCTCCGAAGGTCTGCACTACGCCGACGGCTCCTTCGTGTCCGAGGCAACCACCTCTGCCACCGACGGCTTCGGCCATGCCCAGCTGGGCGGTCTGGCCGCACAGCTTGCCGCGAAGTGCAAGGCGCATCTCGGTGTCAAGGTGCGTGGTATCGAGTTCAGCCTGTTGCAACGCTGTGGTGCCCACCTCGCCTCTCAGACCGATATCGACGAGTCCTTTATGTCTGGTAAGGCCGCCGTGGAAAATGCTATCGCTGGTCTGACCGATAAGATGGTCGGCTTTGAGCGCACCTATGAGAACGGCAAGTATGTCTGCAAGACCAAGCTGTTCAACTTGGCAGAGGTCGCCAACACCGAGAAGAAGTTCCCCCGTGAGTGGATTAACGCCGAGGGCAACAATATCGAACCCGCGTTTATTGACTATGCTCTCCCCCTCATTCAGGGCGAAACCCATATGCAGAAGGTCGATGGCCTGCCCCGCTTCGCAAAGCTGAAGAAGATTCTGGTCGACTAATCGCATCTATCTGCTACGATATGCCATAAAAATAGGGAGTGTTGCCGTGTGTTGGTGCAACGCTCCCTGTTTTGTTTTTTGTTTTATCTGTGTATCAATCCAGCACTTTTCGGGGGACAAAGCCGAGGTAATCGCCTGCGACGAGGTGGTACTCCACGCCACCGAGCTTGCCCTCGATGGCACGCTTGTGGGTCGGACCGTGCAGGTGTCCGTAGTAGCACTGCTCGACATGGTATTCCTCCAACTTGGCGATAATCTCAGGACAGCGGTAGTTGGTGTACAGCGGTGGATAGTGCAGAAAAGCGAGGATGGGTCGTCCCTCCGCCGCTTTCAACGACATCTCCAAGCGTCCCACCTCACGGTTGAGTACCTTTTCGTTCTGACAGGACTGCTCCTCCTCGTAGAACCAACCGCGTGTACCACAGATGGCATAGTCCCCATAGAAAAAGGCGTTGTTATGCAGAATGTCCAGCGTGTGCAGGTCATGCTCCGCAAAAAAACGCTTCATCTTGGACGCGGTATTCCACCAGTAGTCGTGGTTGCCTTTCACGAGTATCTTCTTGCCAGGCAGGGCGTTTATCCACTGAAAATCCGCCAGACTTTCCGCAAAGTCAATGCCCCACGAGGTATCACCGCAGAGGACAATCACATCGTCGTCGTTCAGTTGCGAAAATGCGTCCTGTAGGCGTTGCACATGGTTCGACCAGTTGTCCCCGAAAATATCCATCGGTTTATTCACCGTCAGCGATAAATGTAAATCACCAATCGCATATAGAGCCATCCACTATCCCCCTTTTTTCCTGTATGTTTTCCTATCGGCTAAAATGCCTGTTCTATATACTGTATGCGCGGTGGTGTGATGCCGTTGTCCACATAGACCTCTGCGACATCGAAACGGCAGAGCGTGTCCATATCGCCGTGCAGACACAAATACCGCTGTGCCGTGGTGCGGATGCGCCGTTGTTTGGTCAGCGTCACCGCCTCCCGTGCGTGGGCAAAGGCGGTATTTTTTCGGGTCTTGACCTCCACGAAGCACAAAATCCCCTCTGGGGAACGCGCCACAATATCAATCTCTCCATACCGCGTACGGAACTGCGTTTCTAAAATGTCGTATCCCTGTTGACACAAGTGGAGAGCGACCACCGCTTCGCCATAGTCACCGCGCTGTTTTTGCTCTGCCACTGGCTTTCGCCTCCCACTTTTTGAGGAAAGTACGGCGGTGAATCGGACTGGGGCCGTACTGATTGAGCATCTCGATGTGTAATTTTGTTCCATACCCCTTGTGCTTGGCGAATTGATACTGCGGATACTGCTCCGCAATCTCCTCCATATAGCGGTCACGGCTGACCTTCGCCAGAATCGAGGCGGCGGCAATACTCGCACTACGGCTGTCCCCCTGTACCACCAACTCGTGCGGTGTGATGATAGCACACCGACTGCCGTGGTCGCGGTTGCCGTCAATCAGCGCAAAGTCGGGCTGTACCGAGAGGGCATCCATCGCCATCTGCATGGCTTTCATGCGTGCGTTGAGAATGTCCAGCTCGTCAATCTCCTCCGCCGAGATACTTGCCACCGCCCACGCGGTTGCCTGTTCCCGAATCTGGTCGAACAGGACGGCTCTGCGCTTCTCTGTCACCTGCTTGGAGTCGTTGAGATACGGCAGTTCCAAACCGTCGGGCAGAATGACTGCCGCCGCATAGACAGGGCCTGCCAGAGGACCTGCGCCTGCCTCGTCGCATCCGCAGATGAAGCGGTAGCCTGCCTCGCGTGCTTTTTGTTCAAATTCCCACATCGTTTACTCTCCGTCCTCTGGCAGTTCGAGGGTAAAGCGTCCGAGCTTGCCACCGCGGAACTCATCCAACAGAATTTTTGCCATGCGCTCCGTATCGACCTCGCCACCACGCACCACAAAGCCACGCTTACGCCCTGCCTTACTGAGCAGTTCATAGCCGTCATCCTCTGGCGCAACTTCCACTTTGTAGCGTTCCAAGAGTGCGTTGGGATAGTGCTTGCCGAGGTAGGTCATCAGATGACAGGCGAGCGTTTCCAAGTCCATAATCTCGTCGCGCACCGCGCCTGTATAGGCGAGATTCATGCCCACGCTCTGGTCCTCGAATTTCGGCCAGAGAATACCGGGGGTGTCCAACAGCTCTAAGCTCTGGTCAACAGGCACCCACTGCTTGCTACGGGTCACGCCTGGGCGGTCCTCCGCCTTGGCGGTCTTTCTCTTGGCGACCTTGTTGATAAAGGTGGACTTGCCCACATTGGGGATACCGAGCACCATGACGCGAATCATGCGCCCTGCCTGTCCCTTTTCCGCATAGGAGGCGATTTTGTCCGCCAACAACTCACGCACGGCGGTCGGAAACCGCTGGGTGCCCTGCCCTTCCTTGGCGTTGACCTCCAAGACCGCAAACCCACGGCGACGGAAATGATTTGCCCACCGCTTCGTGCCGACAGGGTCCGCCATATCCACACGGTTGAGGACAATCAGACGCGGTTTGCCTGCCGTCAGCTCCTCCACATCGGGATTGCGACTGGAGATAGGAATACGCGCGTCCAAAATCTCGCACACCGCATCCATATGCTTCATCTGGTCCACAATCATACGCCGTGTTTTGGTCATATGACCAGGATACCATTGGATATTCATAGAATGTTCCATGTCTGCCATCGTTGCCCCTCCTTAGTTGATGAAACCGAAACGGCTCCAGTCCATTTTGTCCGTGTCTGCGCTCTTACCGGGAATCAAGAGAAAGAACGCTTCCCCCTGAATGTAGTCCTTTTTCACCGCGCCGAGCATGGTGCTACGGCTGTCGGTACTCTCGTTGCGGTTGTCGCCCATGACGAATACTTCGTCCTCCGCCAGTGTCAGCGGAAACTGCGTACCGCCTGTGGTGAAAGTCGGCTCGCGCACATAGTCCTCCTCCAAGGCTTCGCCGTCCACAAAGACCGTACCTGTGTGGAAGTCGATGTCAACCGTCTGTCCCCCCACAGCAATGACGCGCTTGATAATCGTGTCGTCTAATTGGGCGTTGTAGGCGTTGACAATGACGATATCGCCCTGTTCCACCTCGCACAGTGCGGAGTTTAAGACCAGTAGGCGGTCGCCCGTGTACAGCGTGTTCTTCATCGAGCCACCGCTGACCCCAATCAGGCGCAACAGAAACACAAAGAGCAATACCACACCTGCCACCGCGCTGACCAGACATCTCGCCCACTCATAGACCGTATTTTCCAAAGAAGCTTCCGCAGGAGATTCCTTCTTCTCCTGTTCCAGATTGTTATGTTCTTCTGCCATTTTTCTTCTCCTTTGTTGTATATTTCAATCTATTAGTATAGCATAGTTTTCCCATAACAACAACAAAAATTTTTTGTGGCAGTGACTTTCTGATTTTCTCTTGACAGATTGGTAAAAGTTGAGTATAATAAACGAGATTTCCGGGTGTAGCGCAGTTGGTAGCGCGCATGGTTCGGGTCCATGAGGCCGTGGGTTCAAATCCCGCCACTCGGACCAACAAGCAATCCCTAGAGCTGTAATGGTTCTAGGGATTTTTCTTGTATTGCAAGGGTTTGCTGGTTTTTTGCGTTTTCTTATTACATAGGAAAATTTTGATATTTGTAACTTCCTATTTCCGTTTTGAAGTCGAAAATGGCAATGAAAATATGAAAGTACCTTTCGACCAACTAACCCCGACACCCGACAACATCGCCTCAGACGGTACAGGATTACACTGTAATGAACGAGCGCAATCGGTCAATGCAGAAGAAACTAGACTTATATTTCCTACAATCCTTTTAAGAACATAGGAATTACAAAATTGGTGAAATATGAAAAGGAAAACACAAGAACAATTTATAGCTGAGATGGAAGTTATAAATCCATCCATTCTCATTCTAGGAACCTATATAAACTGTTCCACAAAAATCGAAGTAAAATGTCTGAAATGCAATCACATCTGGTCCACTTTACCCAATTCATTATCTCAGGGGGCTGGTTGTCCTATATGCGCAGGCAATCAAAGAAAATCCCATGAACAATTTGTTGCAGAAATGCAGGATTATAACCCGTATATTGAAATTTTGGAAGAGTATAAAACCGCACACACTCCAATAAAGGTAAAATGTACTATTTGTGGCTATGAATGGTCTATAAAGCCAAATAGATTGCTCAATGGCGCACAGTGTACGAATTGCACAAAACCACACACAAGTTTCATGGAGCAATTCATCTTAATAACATTTCAAATGGTTCTTGGCAAACCGTGTGTCGAATCTCGGAATATTACTGCAATTGGTTCAGAGCTAGATATATATATTCCAAAACTTAACCTGGCAATTGAACCAGGTACTTGGTTATACCATAAAAACAAAGTGAGTACGCATGATTTGAGTAAACGGATAGCGTGCCAAAAAGCAGGTATTAGACTGATTACAATATATGACACATATCCACTTAATACCGCACCACCGTATGAAACAGATTGTTATGTTTTTAATGGTTCATTAAATGAACCCGGGTATGGGCGGATGATTGCACTCCTAAAAAAGCTGTTATTAAATCTCCGTATTGATTACAGCAATGTAGACTGGCAACAAATTGCAAACCGAGCCTATGCTTCTTGTCACTATAATGCACACGAAACTTTTGTAAAAACTCTTGCTGAAATGTATCCTAATATTGAAATTCTTGAGGAGTACAAAGGAACAAATATTCCAATTGAAGTCAATGATAAATCTTGTAAACATCCTTCATGGAAAGCAAGACCTTACACATTACTAAAGGGAAATGGTTGCCCTCAATGTGGAAGAATCCTTGCAGCAAAAACAAGAACTAGAACTCATCAACAATTTGAAATGGAGATACAGCAACTATCTCCAACAATTGAAATAATAGGACAATATACAAAAGTCACCGACCGTATCGATGTCCACTGTAAATCCTGCGGATACAATTGGAGTCCGTTATGCTACTCTCTGTTGGCTGGCAAAGGGTGTCCACATTGTTCTTCCACCAAAGGGGCCAAAAATAGAAGAAATAAGCTAGCTACAAAAACAACGGAGCAATTTCGAGAAGAATTAGCAAAAAAGAATTGCAGTATCATAGTAATTGGAGAATACATTAACAACAAAACAAAAATATCAGTAAAATGTATTAACTGTGGAAACATATGGGATGTAGTGCCAGCGTCATTGTTAAATGGTCACAGATGTCCTGTTTGTAGTAGGAAAAAATATTGAATTTATTTGTTGTATGTTAAAAACAGAAAGTACGCAAGTTAATACGGAAGTTAATAGTATGTAGCGGTATGTAAAACGCTAGTATTTGGTGAATTACCATTATCACACTGTTCCGCCTGCATACGCTCCAGAAATCGCCCCATGCGTGCAAAATCCTCCTCGTATGCCATCCTCTCGGCTTCGGCATCGTCGGTCGTGGATACCGTTCCTCGTTGCCCACCGCCGTGCTTTTTATCGCGCAGTTCCCACGCAACAAACTTCTGTTGCCAGTTGTAGACAGGCTTGCCCTCGGCATCCCGCCAGTCCCCCTGACTGTAGTAGTCGAAAAACTTCTGTGGGCTGACAGTGGAGTTCCGCATGGTTGCATATGCCTCCACCTGTTCCAGTGTGGGTACACTGTTGCTTTTCTCTGTCTCCACAGAGGGATATAGAGAGTAATAACATTCGTTCTCTCTCTTATTCTCTTTCTTATTCTTTTTCTCTATCTTATTCTCTTTCTCTCTCTTGCTTCGGCTTTGCTTCGTGTTTGCTTGCGGTTTGCTTTCTGCATCTGCGTCCCCATCGTCGGCGGTCTGCTTGCCCAATCCGCCCTTTTTCCCACTGACCGCTTTCCGTCTGCTCGCCTCCAGATTTGGCTTGACCAACGCAAATGCAATGGCGACCGAATCCGACAGTGCATCCATATCTGGCTCTGTGCCGAACAGTGCGTAGGCACAGATGGCATCATATGCTTCGGCACGGTCTGCCTTTTTCTTGATTCTCCGCAGGGCGTTGTAAAAGCTCTCGTAAAAAGTAAATTGACTGCGATTCTCCATATTTCGCCTCCCAAACTTCTGTTTTTTTAATTTCTTTAAGTTCATAGTAGAGGAGCGATTTCTGTTTGTCAATCCGCGCAGGGCAAGTCGGCACGAGATGGCATATGGGGAGATAAAAAACCGCCGTGGTATCAAAAACACCATGGCGGTTCTGTTTTTTAGAACAAGTTTAAGTTGTCATTCCTTGGTGCAACAGGGCGAGAATTTGCCGTTTAGAACTTATCTGCCAACACAGCGTTTGCACTGTTGATAGCGGTTTCTACTGCGGTCTTGTTGATGGTGTTCATGCTGTTCTCGCGTTCACTCTTGAGAACAAGTTCCACCTTACACATATCATAGAGCAGACCTACCAGAAGAACCGTGTTTTCTGTGCGTCTCTTTTCTTCCAGCGTGAAAAAATTCCAATCCGCGTGTCCAAATCTGGTGAGTATCTTCAAACTCATTAAGTGATTTTGATATACAGTATTAACCTGAGAAAGTGTTGTATAGTATCTATCTGCGGTGGAACGCAAATCACCAAGATACTTGCAGATGGTGTTGATTTTTCTTTCTGCTCCTCTCATTTGTACCCATGCTTCATCCGCCTTATCCGACAACTTTCCGCCTGTGAAATTGCAGATGATTCCGCCAACCAACAAGCCAACACCCAATGTTGCCGCACCAACAGAAACCTCTTTGATTTTCTCTCCATCATACCGCTGAAGTGTAACACCATTCTTGGTATACGCTGCAAAAGTCGGCCGATTTTTAATTTTTTCAAACACATCCGAGAACTCACTGAAGCTGTGCAGAATGTCAAGCTCCAACTTTCCGAGCTTGTCCATTGCTTGGGTCGTTTTTTCGTTTTCACTCTCAAACTTAGCCATGTTTTTTGCGTGATGACTTTCTATAGACTCCATGGTGTCGTTTGCCTCTTTCCTCTTTTTGACCCCGTTTGTTGTTACACCTACGCCAGCCACCCCTGCAACGACCGCCGTGCCCTTTAATGCCATTGGAACTAACAAAATCGGTAACGGCATAACAAGTCCTCCTTATTGTTTTTTTAATATTTTACAGCACGCATAATTGCGCTGTATATATTCTTCATAACTGAGTGTATCCTTAAAAAAGGCATCATAGCCCTCCTCTATTCGACATATCAACGGCCTTTCGTCGTAAATAGAGCACTCGTTTCCTTCCAAAAATTTACAAACACCATCTCCGCTATGTAGTCCACGATAGATGGGATATCGATGTAAATTTCTGCAACATTGACCACATTTATCACACTGAAACATTATTGAAACTCCAATACTGCTGTAGCATCGTTCATAAAGTCCTCAAACACTACGCTCTAAGGCAAGGCAAGCCCAAGTGCGCTGTACTTTTGTTTATCGTTAAAATTATACGATATAAACGATTAAAATGCAATATTTTTTTGAAGTATAATCTACGAAGAACACAAGTAAAGAGGTGCATATAGTGAAAGATATTCTTGTAGCTATCACTGCATATCGAGAAGAACGCGGTTGGTCAGAGTATCAATTGGCGGAACGCTCAGGTCTACCACAATCTACCATATCTTCTTGGTATCGCAAAAACATGATGCCTACCATTCCTTCGCTCGAAAAAATCTGTACAGCTTTTGGTATTACACTATCTCAGCTCTTTCAAGAGGGGGATTCACCTGTTAGTCTGACAGAATCACAGCAAAGATTACTCGAACGGTGGGCAAGATTGACCGAGGAACAACAAACCGTTATTTTTTCCTTGATTGATACCATGTAATATTGGCTACGACTACTGCAATGCGCTGGGTAGTCATGGGTATCTCTTTCCTGCTCCATCGGCATAGAATGGCATAGTGGGAACGGAGAAATATAATAGCAAGACAAATAGAAATGCCGTGGATATGAGTGTTGTACCTCAAATCTACGGCATTTTTTATTCCGTTCTTCCTAAAAGCCAATTCACAGACACCTGCAAAATGTCAGCCAGAGCGTTCAGTTCAATATCGGTTACCGGTCGTTTCTGCCCCTCCAACAGCGACAGTGCTGGTACACTCATATCGATTCCAGCGAGCTGTAATTGGGCGAGCAGCTCCACCTGTTTCATGCCCTGCGCCTGCCGTGCTTCCGTCACACGCTTTCCGACGATGTTGCGATTTCCCAGCTCCAGTTTTCTCAGCTTCATACTGCTCACCTCCCCTTTGTCGTTATTATATGCCATAGGGGACTTGCTATATTTGGTATTACGAAATATAGAGAAATACAAAAACCGCCGTGGTATCGAAACACCATGGCGGTTCTGCGGTTATGGAACGATGTTATGTTGCGCTTCCTCGGTGCAACAGGGCGAGGATTTGACGCTTATAGTCCAGAAACTCTGCGGTCAAGTTAAAGTCACTCCGCCGCGGTTTGGGTTCTTGCACGACAATCTCCCCTGTAATCTCCCCCGGGGAACCAGATAACAGGTAGATACGGTCGGACAGGAGAATGGCTTCGTCGATATCGTGGGTGATAAACAGGGTGGACAGTTGAATCTTCTGCATCACATCGAGATACCACCTGTGGATGGCACTCTTGGTCAGCGTGTCCAGTGCAGAGAACGGCTCGTCCAACAGCGCAACCTCCTGTGAAAACAGATAGGTGCGCAACAGTGCCGCGCGCTGGCGCATACCGCCCGACAGTTGGGCAGGATACTTCTTCTGTGTACCCTCCAATCCGAACTGCGCGAACAGCGGAGAAACCTGTGACCGAGCCTCTTGTTTCTTCTTGCCCTGCAACAACAGGGGCAGTGCAACATTGTCCTCTATCGTCCGATACGGCAACAGCAAATCTTTCTGTAGCATATAGCTGATATGGCCGGGCTGATGGGTGATATCCTTGCCGTCCAGTACAATAGCACCGCTGTCTGGTTGTAGCAATCCCGAAATGATATGGAACAGTGTCGTTTTACCGCCACCGCTGACACCGAGCAGACACACCAACTCTCCACGGTTTAGGGTAATCGACACATCCTGCAACACAGGTTTTCCGTCAAAGCTCTTGTTGATATGATTGACTTCTAATTTCTGCATAGCAACCTGTCAATCGGGGAGATACGCGTTGGTGAAGCCGTAGTTGGGGTCAATTTCTTCGGGGAGTAAGTTGTTTTCATTGAGCCAACGGAAGAATGTCGCCCAGCGTTCCGCGTCAAATTCACCCCACTGCGTTGCATCCGCGATATACTCTTTGGCGAGATACTCCTGACTGGCATAGACCAGTTCCCGATTGGATTGCAGTTCGGGAGCAACATCCATCAAAATATCCGCCGCCTCTCTGGGATTTTCGACAGCATAGGTATACCCCTTGGAGAGTGCCGCTATAAATGCCTTGGCAGTTTCAGGGTTTTCCTCCAACCAAGCATTGTTGCCGATAATCACAGGCGTATAGTAGTCAAAAACGGGGTCGATATCGGCAAAAGCGAAGTAATCGGTATCTAGTCCAGCCACTTCACACGCGATACCTGCCCAGCCATAGAAAATCCAAATGGCATCGACAGAGCCACTTTGCAGGGCGGATACCTCATCGGTCACTGTAGAGGGAATCAGCTCCACCAAGTCGAAATCACCGCCATCGGCCACCATGACATCCCGAATGGTGGCTTTCTCTACATCCAAGTCCCAAGTGGCATATTTCTTACCCTCCAGACCTTTCGGGGTATCCATGCCTTCCCCTGCGCGGGAAACGATACCAGAGGTATTATGTTGCACCACGGCGGCAACGGCGGTCACTGGCATAGTGGCATCGCCCACAAAGGCAGGAGCGAGAGAGTCCTGAAAGGACACACCAAACTGTGCCTTGCCAGACGCAACCAGAGGAACCGCACCATCTTCAGGCGGTTGCACAA
Organism: Candidatus Pelethomonas sp.; assembly: GCA_045658885.1. Lineage (GTDB taxonomy): Bacteria > Bacillota > Clostridia > Oscillospirales > Oscillospiraceae > Pelethomonas. Next base: position 17,334 of record JAZOVU010000045.1, read on the forward strand.
TCTCGACATTCAGACCAACCTCTGCAAAGTATCCATTGGCCTGTGCGACGAAAATACCCGTGTGGTTGGTATTGGGAGTCCAATCCAGAACAATCGTGATAGGTTCTCCCCCATTTTTGCCAGCAGAGTTTCCACAGCCGACCAAACTACACAGCAGTCCAAAGGACAACAACAGGGCAACTAACTTTTTCATCTATCGTTCCTCCTACTTCTTTTTGTCCAAATAGCGATACGGCATACATTTTTTCTCTGCCAACGCCACGAGAGCCATGAGAGCCAGGGAGATGGCGGAGATGAGAAAAATCACAGCAAACATCTTGTCGAAGGCAAAGGCTTTCTTTACTCTGGTCATATACACGCCCAAGCCACCGAAACCGCCGAGCCACTCGCTAATCACTGCGCCGACCACACTGTAGGCAGTGGCAATCCGCAAGCCAGAAAATAGCTGGGGCAAGGCGGATGGGAATTTGATGTGTCTGAAAATTTGCAGACGGTTGGCACCCATGGAGCGCAACAAATCAATGGCATCGGTATCGGCACTGCGGAACCCATCCAACAGTCCTACGGTGACAGGGAAAAAGGTAGAAATGACAATCAAAATAATCTTTGGTGTCATCTCATAGCCAAACCACAGTACCAACAGCGGTGCAATCGCCACGGAGGGAATGGTCTGCGTGAGGATAAGGAGTGGATAAAATGCCTGATACAGGGTGTCGAAGGCATCCATGAGGACGGCGACCAGAAAGCCTACCCCCACACCGCACACCAGACCGATAAATGCCTCTTGCAGTGTGATACTGGCATTTTCCCACAGTAGCGGTAACTCGCCCACAAACGCCCGTATGACCTGTAAGGGGGACGGCAGAAGATACGCTGGCACCCATCCCACCACACAGACCAACTGCCACAGGAGCAACAGGGCAACCACCGCCACAATAGATGGCAGATTACGCTTCCGCATATTTGCCAATCTTCTTGTCGATGGTCAGGATATCGCCCTCAGGACGGTAGACCACTTTGACATAGGCGGACACTTTCTCTGCCCCAGCGCGGACGGCGACATGCTGACACTCTTTCACAATGTCCATCAGCTGGTCGTAGTTGTCACCCTCGATGGTGGTTTCAAACGGCCCGACATGGCAGTGTAACCCACTGCTCTTGATGTAGGCGATGACTTCATCCACAATGCGGATAAGGTCGTCTTGGTTCTTCGCTACGGGAAGGACTTGGATTGCAATGCTTGCTTTCATAGAAATTACCTCCAAAAAATACTATTGATATGGTTATCTTGTAGGGCAAAGGTGTGGTCTATTGGGCCAGACCCTCTCCCCAAATTGAGCATCCCTGCTAACGCACCAGAGATATAGTGTTTTGCCCGCTGTACCGCCTCTGCCAGCGGAATCCCCTTGGCAAGATTGGCGGCAATGGCACTGGAGAGGGTACAGCCTGTCCCGTGGGTGTTGGGGTTATTGATACGCTTCCCCTCAAACCAAACCAGTTCGCCATCTGCATAAAGCAGGTCGTTTGCATCGTTGATGCTGTGACCGCCTTTGAGTAGAACGGCACAGCGGTAGCGGTCGCCCATCTGCCGCACTGCCGTCACCATGTCCTCTTTGGATGCAATGGGTAAGCCAGTGAGCACTTGTGCCTCTGGGATATTGGGCGTGACCAGGGTGGCAAGGGACAACAGTTCTTCCTGTAACCTCTGCACCGCATCGCTGTGCATCAAGGTAGAACCAGAAGTTGCCACCATGACAGGGTCAACCACGATATTGTGGGCGTCGTAGTGGCGCAGGCGGTCAGCAATCACATGGATGAGGTCGCACGACGGTACCATACCGATTTTAACGGCATCGGGATAGATGTCCTCAAATACAGCATCCAGTTGTTGTTGTAAAAAGGTCGGGGTGGTTTCTTGGATGGCGCGCACCCCTGTGGTATTCTGCGCGGTCAGGGCGGTAATGGCACTCATGCCATACACACCATGCATCGTCATGGTTTTCAAATCGGCTTGTACCCCAGCTCCCCCACTACAGTCACTGCCTGCAATCGTCAAAGCTGTTTTCATACGACACACCCCTCCTTTTCCTCACGGCTGTCCTGCATGGATACGATGACCTCATCGGCCAGTGTTGTAATGGTCTGCCAATGTTCCGCGGCACTGTCGTCGTACACGCCGACCACATAGTATCCCGCTTCTTTGGCAGTCTGCACCGCATACAGGGCATCCTCATACACCGCAATTTCCTCTGGTACCGCTTGCAGTCTTTTGGCAGACGCATGGTAGACAAGAGGGTTTCTTTTCCCAGCTCCCACCGTTTCGCAGGAAAGCAGAAATGCAAAATAATCTCGTACGCCTAGTCTAGCCAGACAGGATTCCATCAGAGGCTCTGCCACCGCCGAGGCAACACACATACGGACACCACGCTGGTGTAACCGCTGTAGATACGCCCGTACCCCAGCTTTCAGCGGAATATCATTGCGGTAATGCTCGTCCATCATGGCATTCATTTCTGCTTCTGGATTCCCGGATAGACCAAACTCTTGTTGAAACAGAGCCGCGGATTCCGACAGTGTCATCGGTCGAATGCGCTCCAAAATATCTGTCGGGATATGTTCTATGCCCTTGCTCCCTAAATATTCCGAAGCGAGATGCTTCCAAAAAACCATCGAATCAACGAGTGTCCCATCCATATCGAAGATGGCGTATTTCTTATCCATTGGCAACCATTTCACTGGCAAGCTCCCGAAGCTGTGCCGTTGCCTTGCCGGGATGTTCTGCCGCAAAGATAGCAGATACCACCGCCACGCCATCCACCCCACTGCCAGACAGCTCCATCAGATTGTTGGCTTGGATACCGCCGATAGCGACCACAGGAATGGAAACCGCACGGCTGATTTCTCTCAACTTCTCCACGGTCAGCGTTCTGGCATTTTTCTTGGTGCTGGTTGCAAACACAGCACCCACCCCGATATAATCTGCGCCAGCCTTTTCTGCGGCGATGGCTTCCGCCACCGTTCCTGCCGAGATGCCCAAAATTTTGTTTTCCCCCAACATCCTGCGAATATCGCGCCCCTTGATATCAGACTGCCCCACATGGACACCATCTGCGTCAATGGCAAGCGCGATTTCCACGCTGTCATTCACCACATAGGGCACCTTATACTGCGCGCAAAGTGCCTTCAATTTTGCCGCTTCGGCTTCAAAGGAATCGGCATCCAAGTCCTTTTCTCGAATCTGTAGGAAAGTTGCACCGTTGGCTAACACCTCCCCACAGACGGACAGGAGCGTCTGCCCCTCTTTCAACCAACTTTGGTCGGTCACGGCATAGAGAAGCATTCCCTTGCGAATCTCATCTTTTGTAAATTTCATATCGTACTCCTTGTGTTATCTGTTCTTCTGTCAGATTGTATACCGCATCAATCAAATCCGTTCGGAAGGTGGCATTTCCCGTGCCGTTGCGAAGCCTCTTTTCCTCCGCCAGCTCACCGCTGATTCCCATAGCCGCCACAGCAGAGCAGGTCGCAAGAAACGGTTCTGCACAGGCACCGCAGAACGCGCCAATCAGCGATGTCAACATACAGCCACTCCCTGTGATGCGCGCCATCGTTGCACAGCCGTTCCGCAACACGCAGGTTTCTGTGCCATCGGAAACGACATCTAATTTGCCAGAAATGGCAATCACTGTCCCCAGTTCTCGCGCCAATCGTTTCGCCATCGCCACGGTAGCATCCAGCGTTTCCTCCTGTATTTCATCCAGATGGCTCACATCTACCCCACTGCCCGTCGTCGGATAGCCTGCCAGATACCGTATCTCGGAGGCATTTCCCCGAATCACCGTGCAGTGAACGGCATCCAGTAACCGCTTGACGGCATTGCGCCGCAGTTGGGTTCCACCTGCGCCCACGGGGTCCAGAACCACTGGTTTTCCCAGCCGATTGGCCTCCTGTCCAGCCAGTATCATGGCATCTACTTTGTCGATAGCCCCCAGATTGCACACCAGTGCTTGCGCCTGCTGCACCGCCTCCACCACCTCCAGCGGATGGCTCGCCATCGTTGGACTACCCCCCACGGCGAGAATGATGTTGGCGCAGTCATTGACGGTCACAACGTTGGTAATACACTGCACCAGCGGTTTTCTCTGCCGTACCGCCGTCAACGCTCTTGTAAACTCCATCGTATCACTCCATACTTTTCAAAAAATGTTCCAGCACCTTAGCTCGCTGCAAAAGGACCAGCACCATCACACCCATGATACCGCCGACAACAGCAGAGGGGGTATAGAACGGGACATAGTACAACGGATTTTGTGCATCCAGTCCATAGAACCACTTCATCAGCGGATAGGATGCCAACGCGCCCAAAAGACCTGTTCCGACCACTTCCCCCACGCAGACTAGATAGATGTTTTTTGTTTTCTGCCACAGCAGTCCACCCAGAATCGGACCGAAGATAGCACCTGTGACCGCTTGGATGGTTCTGCCAGAGAGCATCCGCATGACACCGCACAAAAATGCACTCAAGCACGCCCACCAAGGTCCCAGAACGACCGCCGCCACCACATCCACAAAGTGTTGAAACGGTGCCATCGCAGGGAAATACACAAAGGTATTGAGGACAAACGCCAAACTTGCGAAAATGGCACACAGCACCATCTTCTTCACACACCATTTGTTTTTCTTCATAAGTTCTCCTTTCTCCAAAGATACCAAAAAAACAGGAGAATACCGTCTGTGGTATCCACCTGTAACAGAGCCAAGCATTTCCTACGGCGGCATTATCCACATTAGGTATATGGGTCGAAGGTGATACCTTCCTCTCAGCCTGTCCCCACAAGCTCCCCCTGCATTTTCAGTTTTCTGTAAAATAAAAACAGGTGACAACCTCGTGGGATGCCACCTGTAAAAAATCTGTGTGTATGACTTCCTACGGCGGCATTATCCGCATCAGGTTATAGGGTCGAAGTTGGATGACTTCCTCTCAGCCTGCTCACACAAGCTCCCCTGTATTTATTTCGTTTTGCATGATACACCACTTTTCGGGAAAATGCAAGAGGGTTTTGCAAAAAAATAAAAAACTGCCGTGGAGGTTTCTCTCTACGGCAGTTCCGCTTGTTAAAACGATTTTAAGATGATATACTGTCATTGGGTGATACTATGAATACAAAACTACGACAACTACGCAAGGAACGAAAACTAACACAAATAGAATTGCAAATGCGGACAGGGATTGAGCAGTCCCTCCTGTCGAAATTTGAAAATGGGGAGCGAATTCCACCAACAGAAACCTTGTTGACGCTTGCTAATTTCTACCATGTGAGTATCGACTATATCCTTTGTCGCACAGAAAATCCCGATATCAACCAGTAAACGCCATCCTTCTCATGCCATCAAAAAAGACACAAAGTATGTCGAACAAACTGACCGATATATAAAAACTACCGCAGAGATTTCCCTCTGCGGCAGTTCTTCTTGCTATGATTTTTTGATTACAGCTTCTCGCGAATCTTAGCAGCCTTACCAACGCGGTTACGCAGGTAGTACAGCTTAGCGCGACGGACAACACCGCGGCGAGTGACCTCAATCTTGTCAATGGTGGGAGAGTGGATGGGGAACACCTTCTCAACGCCAACGCCGTAGGACATACGACGGACGGTGATGGTCTCCTCGATGCCACCGTGCTTCTTAGCGATAACGGTACCCTCGAAAATCTGGATACGCTCGCGAGCACCTTCCTTAACCTTGACATGAACCTTGATGGTGTCACCAACATTCACGGCAGGCATTTCCTTCAGCTGGGATTTGGTCAGTTCCTGGATGAGATTCATGGGTATTTTCCTCCTAATGTATAGGCGTTCTTAACAATTTAATGACAGGCAGGCAACCCATTCGCCCGCCCCTTGACAGAGGACCGCCCTTTATTACCGAAATAGGATACCACAGGTGTCGCCGTATGTCAAGCAATTTTTCCATTTTCTTTCCAAATTTTTGGAATGTATGACAGAAAAGCGTGATTCAGCGTGCGTTTTCGCGTGGACCGGGCTGAAAGACTTTTTCTAATAAAAGCGGTTCGACCGAGCCTGCGGTCAACTCCGTGACTTGGGCACTGAAGGCATCCACATCCTCTGCTGGGAGCGTCACCGTAATGACCACATCCGTGCCGAAGTCGGTGTCGGTGATGACTCCACCGCACTGCTCCACCAGGAGGCGCATCCGTTCATACAGCGAGTAACTACACGGCACCGCGAGCGATGCCCACAGGCGCATCCGACTGATACCAGCCTCATTGAGGGCGAGTTTCGCCGTACCGCCGTAGGCGCGTGTCAGGCCACCTGCGCCCAACAGAATACCGCCGAAATAGCGTGTCACGACACAGCAGACATTCGTGACTTCCTCTCGCTGAAACACATTCAACATCGGCTGTCCTGCCGTGCCCTGTGGCTCTCCGTCGTCGCTGTAGCGCAAAATATTCCCCTCGCGGACGACATAGCACCAACAGTTGTGTCGGGCATCGTGGTACTTCTTCTTCGTGGCTTCAATGTGCATCCGCGCTTCTTCCTCGCTCTCCACACGCCAGATGTGGCCGATAAAGCGCGAACGCTTCTCTATCATCTCAGTTTCCGCCTCTTGAAACGGAACGATATAGCTCTCCATCTCAGTCCTCCCAAGCCTCTTTCGGCTCGACCCAGCCCTCGATATAGTCCTTCACCAAGCCGATGGCGCGCGGATTGCAGACCGCAACAACATCGATGGTCGCATCGTACTCCACCGACTCCACCTTGGCATCCTGATACAGCATATCGAGCAGTCCGCCCTTGTCGTAAGGCAGATGAATCGTAACGCGCCGAGTGCCCTTGTCGAGCATACGGTCAATCGCCTTGAGAAGCTCGTCCACGCCCTCACCCGTCTTGGCGGAGATATTCACAGCATCCTCGCCGTGGGGGCGCACCTCGCCCCAGAACAGGTCAGACTTGTTATAGACACGCAGACAGGGCGTTTTCTCTGCGCCCAGTTCAGCAATCAGCTCCTCGACAATGCTCGCCTGCTCCTGCCACTCGGGGTTGGAGATGTCAATGACATGGAGCAACATATCCGCATACTCCAACTCCTCCAGTGTCGCCTTGAACGCATCCACGAGCTGGTGGGGCAACTTGCGGATAAAACCAACCGTGTCGGAGATAACGACCTCCATCGTATCGCTGACGGTCAGCAGACGACTGGTGGTGTCGAGGGTATCAAAGAGGCGGTTGTTGGCAGGAATCCCTGCGTCAGTCAGCTTGTTGAGCAGGGTGGATTTTCCTGCGTTGGTATAGCCGACAATGGCGACCACAGGAATTTCATTTTTCATGCGTCTGCTCCGCTGTGTACCGCGGACACGGCGCACCTCCTCCAACTCCTCTTTCAGCTTGTCAATCTTGCGGTGGATGTGGCGGCGGTCGGTTTCCAACTGCGTTTCACCGGGACCCTTAGAACCGATAGGACCTTTACCACTGGTACCTGCCTGACGCTCCAAGTGTGTCCACATACCAATCAGGCGTGGCAACAGGTATTGATACTGCGCCAACTCGACCTGTAAGCGACCCTCTTTCGTTCTGGCGCGCTGGGCGAAGATGTCCAAAATCAGACCACTGCGGTCCAACACCTGTACGCCCAAGTCCTCCGTCAGCGCGCGCATCTGGGAAGGGCTGAGGTCATTGTCGAAAATCACCATCGTGGCTTTCTCGTTCTGCACCAGTTCACGAATCTCCCACACTTTACCCTCACCGATGAATGTTCTCGGCTCTGGGGTGGCGCGGTTCTGGAGCACGGTCGCAATCACCTGACCGCCTGCCGTTTCCACCAGTGCGGCGAGTTCCTCTAGCGTACTGTCATCCGCATTTTCCCGACGGCTGAGTTTTGGACTGTTCAAGCCTGCCAAAATTGCACGGTCACGGGGCTTTTCCATTTCGGGTATCATTTTTTCTTCCATAGTATTTCCTTGCCTTTGTATCAAAATTTCCTTGCAGATAGTATATCCAAAACAATATCTTTTTGCAAGTGGTTTATCACACACAGAGATGGCACAACATAGAGTGTATGGAGTTCTTTGTGAGGTGATTGGTTTTGTTTTATCCTACACGCCCCCCTGTGGCTATCGCACGGATTCACGGGGGAGATGATTTCCCCCATCTCTGTGGCATTGTGTTCTTTTTTCCACACAACAACGGTGTCCTGGTTTCCGCCCACATACAGGGGCTACCGACCTACGAACTGGAGCGCAAGTGCTTTGCGTTCCATATCCACGAGGGCAACCGCTGTACGGGGGACGACTTTGCGGAGGTAGGGGCGCATTTCGACCTGCACCACCAACCGCACCCCTACCACACAGGCGACCTCCCTGCCCTGTTCGCGGTGCATGGCAAGGCGTGTCTGGCGTGTTGGACAGACCGCTTCCATATCCGTGATATCTTAGGGCGCACGATTATCATTCACGAACAGGCGGATGATTTTCACACGCAACCGTCTGGCAACGCAGGTAAAAAAATTGCGTGTGGGGTGATATTGCGAAATTGCTGTCGTTGACATCCCCTTTTTTTCTGTGCTACAATTTGGGCAACACAAGAGAAAGGGCAGAACGACGATGTACAGTGATATTTTCTGCAAAGTATATAACGAATTTGGGTGGAACTACTACCCAGAATGTTTCGGGGAAACCCTGTTGCAGTGGATTTCCCACCACCAAATCAAGGTCAACACGGCGATGGACCTCGCCTGTGGTACAGGGGTACTGTGCGAGCTGTTGCAACAGCACGGGATTGTGGCATCTGGCATGGACTTCTCCAGTGGTATGATTCAGATTGCCAGAGAGCGCAACCCCTCGATTCCCTACGATGTCGCGGATATGATAACCTACCGCCCCGACAAGCAGTTCGACCTCGTGACCTGCACAGGCGATGCCATCAACCACATCCCCGATTTACAGGATGTGGAGAAGATTTTTCAAAATGTCTTTGCCTATACCGCCGAGGGGGGCTACTTTGTCTTTGACATTCTCAATGAAAACGAGATTTCCACCAGTGAGCCGTTCGAGATGGACTTCACCCCGACCACAAAGGTGTGGTTCCAGATGACGCGCCCTGCCCACAACCGCGTCAATCTACAAATCTGCGTCTATGAAAACGGTGTTCTCCAGTTTGAGGAGAATATTCGGGAAACCGTCCACGACCCCCAGACCATCTGCACACTGTTGCGGAACTGTGGCTTTGAGGTGGTGAAGTGTGCCGACCACCTGTTAGACGATGCCCAACAGCACGGCACGACATGGTATCTCATTGCAAGAAAACCAACCGCATAAGTAAAACGGGAGTGTTACCACGAAAACGGCAACACTCCCCGATTCTTTTTTATGGAAGATTCACTGCGCCGACAAACAGCGGAATCTGTCCTGCACAAATCGCCATCAGAAACGGACGATTCAGCACAAAGTCGATAATCTCATCGGGCGGTTGCGCCGCACCTGCGCCGAACTCCAAGAGAATATAGCTGGCGGCGGTCACGCCCTCCTCGTCGATGGCAATGCGCGAACTCTGCTGGATACTGTCGAGGTAGACAGGGTATTCGCTGTCGATGGACGGTGAGAAGTCGTTCCCCTCCGGTGCAAAAATTTTCGTCAGCCCCATCTCTTTCAATGCGTCTTTCAAGTCCACACTGGCGGAGAAGTCAAACTTGGGAATGGAGAGGTTGACTTTCATCCACTTGTGGTTTTCGCTCGGGAACGCCTCACTGCGTGTCACCATGGCGGTATAGTCCCCACCATCCAGCACATCGTCCACGGTTTTATCTTCGTCGGGCAGAATCAGCCACATGGTACAGCCATTTTCGAGGAACAACTGCACCGCACCGTAGTCCTCCGCCCAGTAGTAATTCATCTCATACTCTTTCTTATTCATAAAGGTACACAGTTTCTCGCCATCGTTCGCGTAGAACATGGCTTGGGTGTTCTCATTGCTGTCAAATTTGTCGTTCCACTGCCCCTGCAAGTACACCGTAGAAGCCACCGCCAACATCGGGATGATGTCGGGGTTCAACCGTATCGTTTCGGTGCGGTCTTTCAAAATGCCACCGGTCTGGTTGTTCAGCCAGTTCGTGATGGCGCGGTTGGTGCGCTGACTCCCCAAGTCGCCCTGATAGACGGAGGCGTAGTAGTCGTGGGCGAGAATGTCCATCACTGCCTGCTCGTACTGCACCTCGTCGTCGAGCCACAGGGAGTTCGCCAACACGCTAATCTCTCGTCCGTTGTCCTGATAGATGTCCTCCCAGACGGCACTCATGTTTTCACGCAGTTGGGCAAGTTCTGACACGCCCAACACCGACAGAATTTCCTCTTGGGTCGCGCCTGCCGTCAGTTCTGCGGTCATCGCAAGGGCGAGATAGGCATTGATGGGCGACCACAGGCGATTGGTGTCGTCTACCCCTCGCAACACTTCTTGCGAACAACGCTCCGCAAAGGTGGCAATCGGTTCTACCGTCCCTGCGACTATCTGTTCTCTGGCGCGTTCCTCGTCATACCACTGGTCGAACTTGTCCGAGTGGATATTGGGACGCTCCATTTTGCGGGAATCCGAAGCCAAGCTGACCGCCTTTGCGGACACCACCAGCGGAATGGTCGGTGTGTTCCAGAGCATCGCCCCTACCAACACCGCCGCCACTGCGATTTTGAGATACGGTTTGCGCCGTCTGTGGTGCGCGGCCTCCGCTATGTACTTCCCATCCACATAATCCAATGCTTTTCCCAATTTCTCTTTCACGAGTACCCCTCCTTTGTCAAATACTCCTGTAGTCGCAAGCGGATTCTTCCCAGACGCACGCTGGCGGTATTGCGCCGTAGTTGTAAGTCCTTTGCTATCTCCTGTAGGCTGTCCCCGAACCAATACCGCCGCAGGAACAGCACGCGGTCATTGCGCGACAGTGTGCCGAGAAAGCGGTTGATGGCCTCCCCCAGTTCCCGCGCCTCCACCGCCTCGTCCAAGGCGCGTGTGGGGATACCCTGCGCCAACTCGTCGAGCGAGAGGTCGTATCGGCTGTCGCGCCTCTGGGCGGTGTTGTACTTCAGCCGGTCCAGCGAGATATTCCGCCCCGTTCGATAGACATAGCCTGCCAACGGTTCTGGTTTCTGCGGTGGGATACTGTTCCACACGGCGAGATAGGTGTCGTTGACGGACTCCTCCGCATCCTGTTGCACGCCGAGAATATTCATGGCAATCGCCATCAGTCGCTTGCCGTACTGCTTGGCGAGGATAGCAAGGGCACTTTCTGCGCGCTCCCAGAGCAATTTGAGTAGTTTTTTGTCGTCCATATGTTTCCCTCCTCACCTATATAGTCGATTTTTCCCACAGCAATGTTACACCCTGCGCGATATTTTTTCGTACTTGACAATCTCGAATATTGAAAAAGCTCCCGACGACCCTTGTTATATGGCTAACTATTAGAAAATGACATTCAAAAAGGAAATGTTGACTTTTGAAAATATATTTGCTATAATAAACTGGAATAATTAGAATCTTTTTATTGAAAAGTAAATAAAAATTGAATTTTTTATATTTTCCCGCTGTAATCAAGAAAGAAAGTAGAGGTAATACTAATGATTGATTTTGAATTTTCTTTGCAAAAGCGTACATCTAAAATGTTGATTACACAAGATAGTATTGATAGAGTTCCTTGCACGCAATTGTTTGGGTTTACGAATGAAGAGAACAAATATATTCAAGAAAAGTCGGATCG